>NCCO01000042.1 GCA_002279705.1 Allobosea sp. 12-68-7 | reverse complement strand
GCTTCGGTCGCTTCCGCGGCCGCTTCGGCCGGCGCGGGCCTGGCGGGAGCGGCTGCGAGCGGCACGGTGATCGCCGGGCCGGCGCGCTTGACCGAGACATAGCCGAGGGAACGCAGGATCGAGGCAAAGTCCTCGCCGGCGCAGCCGACGAGCGAGGTCATCGCGCCGGTGACGACGAAGCCGTCCTGATCGGCCGTTCCCGTCGGAGGCGTCCCTTGCGTCACCCCGGGGCGATAGGCGATCGCGGGGCGGATCAGGTCGGCCAGGCGCTCCAGGATGTCGACGCGCACGGCGCGCTCGCCGCAGACGCGGTAGCCGGCGGCGCGGTAGAGCCCCTTGGGCACGGCCTTGTCGACCGGGAAGGAGGTCCGGCCCGAGGCGGCGAGATGGGCGATGTCGTCCAGGCCCGACAATTCGGGGCCGCCATGCTTGAGGGCCCAGAGCTGGGCGGCCAGCGCGCGCGGCGCCGGCTTCAGCAGGGCGGGAACATAGAGATGGAAGGCGCCGAAGCGGATGCCGAGCTGGCGCAGCGCGGCGCGGCCCTCCTGGTCGAGAGCCTTCATCTCCTCGCCGACCTTGGCGCGCTCGAGCACGCCGAGCGCCTCGGCCGCCTGATAAGCGATGCCGCGGGCGATGCCGGTCAGCGTCGTCGCGTCCTCCAGCAGCTGCAGCGGACCGAGCAGCCGGGTGACGTGGTTCTTGAGCCAGAGCTGCAGCCGGGCCTCGACCTGCTCGCGCGCCTGGCCGGCGAGATGCTCCTCGACCAGCAGGCGCAGGCGGGGCTCGACGGCCTTCTCGCCAGCCACGAGGCGGGCGACGGGTTCGCCGACCCAGCGCAGCAGCCCGTCATGCGACAGCACGAAGGCGTCGTCGCCGGCGAGGACGACGCGCGCGGCGCGCGCCTCGATCTCGCTGGCCAGCGCCTTCATCGCCGCCATGTTCAAGGCTTTCGCCTCCGGCCCGCCGGCCTTGGGGTCCGCCGTGAAGCGGAAACCCTGCAGCATTCCGACGTGCTGGCCCTCGACGAGCACGTCGCCCGTCGTGGTGACCTCAGCCTCCAACATCGCATTCTCCCGCAAACGGCGCAGCAGCACGCTGGTGCGCCGGTCGACAAATCGGCTGGCCAGACGCTCATGCAGAGCGTCCGAGAGCTTGTCCTCTACAAGACGCGCAACCCCCTGCCAATGCTCAGGATCGGGCAACCAGTCCGGACGGTTGGCGACGAAGGTCCAGGTGCGGACCTGTGCGATGCGCGCAGACAGCGTGTCGATCTCGCCATCGGTGCGATCCAGCGCCGCAAGCTGGGCCCGATACCAGTCGATATCGAGCCGTCCATGGCGCATCAGGCGCAGATAAAGGGTGGTCGCGAGGTCGGCATGCTGCTGCGGAGCGATCTTGCGATAATCGGGCAGTCCGCAGACCTCCCAGAGCCGTTCGACCGCGGGGCGACCCTGCGCCAGCGCCTCGATATCGGGATCGCGCGCCAGAATTTCGAGCGTCGACATGTCTTCGGCGATCAGGGCGCGCGTCAGGCCGGGCTCCGTCGGCTGCAGGTTCAGGCTGTCGAGAAGCTGCGCCACCGAGCGGAAATCGAGATCGGTGTTGCGCCACTGGAGCTGACGCACCGGCTCGAAGCGGTGATTCTCGATCGCCTCGACGAGATCCGCCTCGAAGGGCGGGCAGCGGCCGGAGGTGCCGAAGGTGCCGTCGCGCAGATGGCGCCCGGCGCGCCCGGCGATCTGGCCGAACTCGGCCGGGTTCAGCTTCCGGAAATGATGGCCGTCATATTTCTTGTCGGCGGCGAAGGCGATGTGGTCGACGTCGAGGTTCAGCCCCATGCCGATCGCATCGGTGGCGACGAGGTAGTCGACGTCGCCGGACTGGTAGATCTCGACCTGTGCGTTGCGGGTGCGCGGCGAGAGCGCGCCGAGCACCACCGCCGCACCGCCCTTCTGGCGGCGGATCAGCTCGGCGATGGCGTAGACCTCCTCGACCGAGAAGGCGACGATGGCCGAGCGCGGGGCCAGACGGGTGATCTTGCGGTCGCCGGCGAACATCAGCTGCGACAGGCGCGGGCGGGTCACGACATTGACGCCGGGGATGAGCTGCTCGATCACCGGCCGCATCGTGCCCGCGCCGATCAGCATCGTCTCCGCGCGGCCGCGCCGGTTCAGCAGCCTGTCGGTGAAGACATGGCCGCGGTCGAGATCGGCGGCGAGCTGGATCTCGTCGATGGCGACGAAGTCCACGGCCAAGTCGCGGGGCATCGCCTCGACCGTGCAGACCCAGAAGCGCGGCCGGGCCGGCTTGATCTTCTCCTCGCCCGTGACGAGCGCCACTGCCTCTGGGCCGACCTTGTCCACCACACGCTGGTAGACCTCGCGCGCCAGAAGACGGAGCGGCAGGCCAATCATGCCCGTCGGATGGGCGACCATCCGCTCGATCGCGAGATGGGTCTTGCCCGTATTGGTCGGGCCGAGGACGGCGGTGACGCCGTTGGCGCGGGCCGAGGGAGGCAGGGAGCGTGGAGGGAGCAAGGCCGACGCCGATCATGGTGAGTGCCGGGCCGGGGCGCCTGCCGAAGGGCGTCGCTGCGGCCCGGAGCCAGCGGTGAACTAGGAAGCGGAACGAGTCCCGAACGAAGCAGGCCCGAATCGCTGACTCCCCGGGAATCGGGATTTGTTCTCGCAACCGGCGGTTCGGGCCGCAGCGCGTCTCCCGGCTTGGGATCGGTGTCTCGGCATCGCCTGTCCTCCGATGGTCGCGCGCATGACGTCCGTCATCTGCCGCAGGCCCTATCTAGGCACAGTTCGCCGGGAAACGAGGGCCGGCTGCGCGCGCAGCGCTCAGCCGAAGACATCCGCGAAGATCTCCGCGGCTTCGTCGGGCGCCTCGACATGCACAAAATGCCCGGCGCTCTCGCAGAAGGTGACCTGCGCATTGTCGAAATGCTCCGGCACGAAGGCGGCCCATTCCGACTTCAGCACGGGGTCGTGGCGGCCCCAATGCACCCGCGTCGGCTGGTGGATGCGCACCGAGGGCGTCGGATGGCCGTCGATCGCCGCCAGCCGGGCTGCATTCTGGCTGCGATACCAGTCGAAGCCGCCGCGCAGATTGCCGGGCTTCAGGAAATTGTCGATCCACAACTCGAGCGCCGGATCGAACGCGTCCTTGCGATGGCACCAATGCGAGAGGAAATAGGAGAAATAGAGCGCACAGGACTGGCGGCTGAGGCCGATCAGCGTCTCGGCCAGCGGCAATTGCTGGAAGGACTGGTACCAAACCTCGTTGACGTGTCCGTCATGGACCCAGCGCCCGGCGATGCTCTGGGTCGGGCAGTTGAAGAAGAGCAGCCGCTCGACCAGCTGCGGATGGCGCCGCGCCAACGCCTGCGCGGCATAGGCGCCGACGTCGTGGCCAACGACGCCGACCGAATCCAGGCCGAGTGCGCCGACCAGCGAGGCCATGTCGTCGGCATGGCTGTTGGGGCCGACGTCGCTGCGCGGCGCGGCTGCCTTGGAGCTGTCGCCGAAGCCGCGCAGATCGGGCGCGATCAGCCGGAAATCCGGGTGGAGCCGGTTCATCAGCGGCAACCAGGTGGCCCAGAATTCCGGCCAGCCATGCAGCAGCAGGACGGGGCGCCCGGAACCGATTTCGGCGACGTGCAGCGTCGTGTCGCGGACCGCGATCTGGCGATGCTTCAGACCGGGCGGCGTGGCGAAGTCGCTGGACATTGTGGCTCCCGACGGTTGGCCGCCAAGGCTAGCGTCTGGCCGGCTCGCGCCGCAATCACCATGCGTCGCCGCAGGCCGCCGCGGCTGCGCTTCTCCACAGGCTGCGCGTCCTGCCGTCCCTGCTGGAAGCTGCAGCCCTTGCGTCAATGCGCGGCGTGGCTGCAGCGGCCGTGGTCGGCGAGCGCCTCAATGATGGCGCAGTCGCGGGCGGCGATGCGCTCCCGCTCGGCCTCCAGCGAGCGCAGCCGCGCGATCTTGTGGCGTCCGGGAGCCTGAGCAGGGTCCGGATCGCCTCGACGGCGAAGCCGAGGTCGCGGGCATGCTTGATGACGGCGAGGCGCTCGACATGGCGCCGGCCATAACGCCGCTGGTTGCCCTGCGGGCGCTCGGGCGGCGGCAGCAGGCCGACCTGCTCGCAATAGCGGATCGGCTCGACCTTCACGCCGGTGCGCTCGGCGGCGGCTGTGGTGGGCATGGGCTCACCCCAAACCTCTGGTCATTAGAGGTCAAGGCGGGCGCGGGACGGGTCGCGGTCGAGCGATAGGGGGTCAGGCCGGATCGACGAGCAGGGTGCAGGCCTCGTCGGCGATGACCTGCTCCTCGTCGGTGGCGATGACGAAGGCTTCGACGCGACTGCCGGGGGCGGAGATCGTTCCGGCATTGGTGGCGTTGGCGCGCTCGTCCAGCGCCAGTCCCAGCCAGGCGAGGCGGTTCGCGATCGCGGCCCGGATGCGCGGCTGGTGTTCGCCGATGCCGGCGGTGAAGACGAGCACACCGAGCCCGCCGAGCGTGGTCGCCAGCCGTGCGACCTCGCCCGCGATGCGGAAGGTGAAGAGATCGAGCGCCTCCGCCGCCTCCGGCGCGTCGCTGTCGAGCAGCTCGCGGCTGTCGGCGCTGAGCCCGGAGACGCCGAGCAGCCCCGAGCGGCGATAGAGCAGGTCCTCGACCTGCGCGACGCTCTGGCCCATCGGGCCGAGCAGATGCAGCAGCACGCCCGCGTCGATCGCGCCGCAGCGCGTCGCCATCGGCACGCCGTCGAGGGTCGAGAAGCCCATGCTGGTATCGCGGCTGAGGCCGCCTGCGAGCGCGCAGAGGCTGGCGCCGCTGCCGAGATGGGCGACGACGACCTTGGCATCCGCCAGATCGGGGCGCCGGCGGGCCAGTTCGGCCGCGACGAAAGCGTAGGACAGGCCGTGGAAGCCGTAGCGCCGGATGCCCTGGTCATGCAGCGCGCGGGGAATCGCGAAGCGGCGGGCGAGATCGGACTGGCTGCGGTGGAAGGCGGTGTCGAAGGACGCTGCCTGGGGCAGGCCGGGGCGCAGGCGCGCGACGGCGCGGACCAGCCGCAGCCCCTGCGGCTGATGGAGTGGTGCCAGCGGCGCCAGGGCCTCGAGGGCGGTGATGACCGCGTCATCGATGCGGACGGGTTCGGTGAAGCGGTCGCCGCCATGGACGATGCGGTGGCCGATGCCGGCGATGGCGTCGAGATCGATATGCCAGGAGAGGCGGCGCAGCACCTCGCTCAGCACGTCGTCGAGCTCCGCGCCGGGGCGGGCTTCGAGCGCGATGTCGAACCGGTCCGGCCCTTCCGTCAGCTCGAAGCGCAGGGGCTCGCGGCGGAAGTCGATCATGCCCTTGCCGATGCGCCGCGGGCCCTGCGGCCCGAGGGCGAACAGGCCGAGCTTCACCGTGGAGGAGCCGGCGTTGAAGGTCAGCAGGATGCGGTCGCTCTCGCCTCCGCTCACGCGACGACTCCCTTGGCGGGGATGCCCGGCCCGCGCCGCGAGGCGACGAGCTTGGCGAGCGCAGCCGAGGCGATGCGGGTCTTGAGCGAATCCGAGCGGCTGGTCAGGACGATCGGCACCCGCGCGCCGAGCACGAGCCCGGCCGCATCGGCGCCGGCGAAATAGATCAGCTGCTTGGCCAGCATGTTGCCGGCTTCGAGATCGGGCACCAGCAGAATGTCGGCCTGGCCGGCGACGGGGGAGACGATGCCCTTGGTGCGGGCCGCCTCGGGGCTGATCGCATTGTCGAAGGCGAGCGGGCCGTCGACACGGGCCCCGGTGATCTGGCCGCGGGCGGCCATCACCGTCAGCGCTGCGGCGTCGAGCGTCGCCGGCATCCGGGCATTCACGGTCTCGACCGCGGCGAGGATGGCTACCAGCGGCTCCGCGATGCCGAGCGTGTGCAGCAGATCGATGGCGTTCTGGCAGATGTCGCGTTTCTGTTCGAGCGTCGGCAGGATGGTGATCGCCGCATCGGTGACGATCAGCGGCTTGGGATAGGCCGGCACGCTCATCGCATAGACATGGCTGATGCGGCGCTCGGTCCGCAGGCCCGAGCCCGCCGCGACCACTGCGCCGAGCAGTTCGTCCGTGTGCAGGCTGCCCTTCATCAGGATCGAGACTTTGCCGGCCATGGCGAGTTCGACACCGCGCGCGGCGGCAGCGTGGCTGTGTTCGACAGGCTCGATTGGCATGCCGTCGAGCGAGACACGGGCGGCTTCGGCAGCGGCGCGGATCTTGGCCTCGGGCCCGACCAGGATCGGCGCCAGCAGCCCCTCGTCGCGGATCTCGACGGCGGCGATGATGGCTTCCGGCGAACAGGGATGGATCACCGCGACGCGCAGCGAGGGCAGGGCACGGGCGTCGCGCACGAAGGCGTCGTAGCGGTCGTGCCGACGCAGTGCGACTTCGGGCAGATGCGGGCTCGGCCAGGCGACGCTCGCCTCCGGCGCGATCACGGTGGCGGTGCCGGCCAGCACCTGCTCGCCATTCTGGTTGGTGCAGGTGGTATCGAGCAGGACGATGCGTTTCTCGGCGCGCTTCTCGCGCACCCTGACGGTGGCGGTGACGGTGTCGCCCGGCGCGACGGGGTGGCGGAACTGCAGCTCCTGGCCGAGATAGATCGTGCCCGGGCCGGGCAGGCGGGTGCCGAGCAGGGCCGAAATCAGCGCGCCGGTCCACAGCCCGTGGGAGACGACATGGCCGAAGCGCTCGCCGGCGGCGAAGCCGGGGTCGAGATGCGTCGGGTTGAGGTCGCCGGAGACCGCGGCGAAGAGGTCGATGTCGTCGCGCCCGACGCTGCGCTGGAGCGAGGCGCTGTCGCCGACGGCCAGTTCGTCGAAGGTGCGGTTCCTGAGGATGATCTGGTCCATGATGTCCTCAGCGTTGCAGCACATAGGTTCCGGGCGCGTCCGCGACGGGCGCGAGGCTTGCGGCCGGATGCCCCATCGCAGGCGGCGCGACGCGGCCGGTCGAGCGCTCGCCGAGCCAGGCGACCCAGCTCTCCCACCAGGAGCCCTCGCGCCGCCCGGCCTGCTCGACCCATTCATCGGGGCTGATCCGGACATCGTCGTGACGGCGCGTCGCGATGCGATAGTGCCGGTGCCGGTGGCCGGGCTCGCTGACGATGCCGGCATTGTGCCCGCCGCTGGTCAGGACGAAGGTGACGTCCGTGTCGGTGAGGCCATGGATCTTGTAGACCGAGCGCCAGGGCGCGACATGGTCGCGCTCGGTGCCGACGACGAAGAGCGGCAGGCGCAGGTTCTGCAGGGCGACGGGGCGGCCGTCGACGAGCAGGCGCCCGGTGGCGAGGTCGTTGTCGAGATAGAGCCGGCGCAGATACTCGGCATGCATCCGGTAGGGCATGCGGGTGGCGTCGGCGTTCCACGCCATCAGGTCGTTCATCGGCGTGCGCTCGCCCATGAGATAGTCGTGGACGAGCCGCGACCAGACGAGGTCGTTCGAGCGCAGCATCTGGAAGGCGCCGGCCATCTGGTCCGAGGCGAGATAGCCGCGGTTCCACATGACGCTTTCGAGCAGGCGGACCTGGCTGTGGTCGATGAAGAGGGCGAGTTCACCCGGCTCGGTGAAGTCCGTCTGTGCGGCCAGCAGGGTCAGCGACGCGAGGCGCCGGTCGCCGGCCCGCGCCATGGCGGCTGCGGCGATGGTCAGGAGCGTGCCGCCCAGGCAGTAGCCTGCGGCATGGATCGCCCGGCCGGGCAGGATCATGGCGACCGCGTCGAGCGCGGCCATCACGCCCAGGCGGCGGTAGTCGTCCAGCCCGAGATCCCGGTCGGCGGCCGTCGGGTTGCGCCAGGAGATGCAGAAGACGGTGTGCCCCTGCGCGACGAGATGACGGATCAGCGAGTTCCGCGGCGAAAGATCGAGGATGTAGTACTTCATGATCCAGGCCGGCACGATCAGGACCGGCTCGGCCTGCACCGTCTCCGTCGCGGGCGCATACTGGATCAGCTCGATCAGATGGTTGCGGAAGACGACCTCTCCCGGCGTCGCCGCGACGTCGCGCCCGACGATGAAGGCTTCCGTGCCGACCGGTCCCTGTCCGGAGGCCTGGCGGCTGGCGTCCTCGAGCGCGTTGCGAAAGCCGGCGAGGAGATTGCCCCCACCGGTTTCGAGCGTGCGCGCCACCACCTCAGGATTGGTGAAGGCCGTGTTGGCGGGCGACATCATGTCGAGCAGCTGCCGCGCGACGAAGGCGACCACCTCCTCATGATGCGGGGTCACGCCCGGCACCTCGCGGGTGGCGTTGTGCCACCATTGCTGCGTCAGCAGGAAGGACTGCGACCACAGATTGTAGGGCCAGTGTCGCCACGCCTCTGCAGCGAAGCGATCGTCGCCGGGCAGCGGCTCGATGCAGGCGGCGTCTCCGGCCCCGAGGCCGCAGGCGGCGAGATGGCCGGTCAGCTTCGTGGCCTTGCGGGCGGCCTTCCAGGCCAGGCTTGCCGGGCGCCGCCGCGAGATGGGCCGACCAGTCGAGGAAGGCGAGCGCCAGCGCCGCCGGGGAGAGGCCGCCGGTGAACTGGGCGCTGAGGGCCTCACGCATCCGATCGATGGCGGCAAAGGCTTCGAGGCCGAGCGCGTCGGTCTCGGTCCCGGATGGCGAGGGCACGAGCGCATCATGGACAGTCATCGGCGATCCTGAGCCTCGTTCATGGGGGCGGCGGGAACGATCGGAGGATCGGCTGCCCCGCCCCATGCGTCATCGCAGGCCATCGCCACGCTAGCCGCGCCGCCAGCCGCGCGTGTTGACCTCGATCAATGCCGATGGGCCGCGCCCGTCGGACCCTGCAGCCGCGGGACGAGACGGGCGAAGCCGTCCTGCGCAAGCCACCCTCACGACCCTCCGTGGTGCTGCCGCGCCGCGGATGTGGTCCGCCCGTCGTCCCGTCCGCGGAAGGCCGATCCGATGAAGCTCTCGAAACCCGGCTGGCTGCTGCCGGTCGCCGCCCTCCTCGTCGCCGGTCTCGGCTATCTCGCCTGGCAGCGTCTGCGCGCCGGGGATTTGCCGGAGGGGCTCGCCAGCGGCAATGGCCGCATCGAGGCGGTGGAGATCGACGTGGCGGCGCGCGTCTCCGGCCGGATCAAGGAGATGCTGGCCAATGAGGGCGATTTCGTCACGGCCGGCCAGGTCGTCGCGCGGATGGACACCGAAACCCTCGAGGCCCAGCGCGCCGAGGCGCAGGCGCAGTACGAGCGCGCGGTGATCGCGGTCGATACGGCCCGTAGCCTCGTCGTCCAGCGGCAGGCCGAGAAAACTGCGGCGACCGCCGTCGTCGCCCAGCGTGAGGCCGAACTCGACGCGGCGCGCCGCAAGCTCGGCCGGTCGGAACAGCTCTCCGAGCGCGGCAACGTCTCTGACCAGGTGCTCGATGATGACCGCGCCCGGGCGCAGGGCGCCACCGCCGCCGTCGGAGCCGCCAAGGCGCAGCTCGCCGCCAGCGAGGCCGCCATCAGCTCGGCCGTATCGCAGGTCGTCGGGGCGCAGGCCGCGGTGGCGGCGGCGAAGGCGACCGTGCGGCGCTTCGATGCCGATATCGACGACAGCGCGCTGAAGGCCCCGCGTGACGGGCGCGTCCAGTATCGCGTCGCCCAGCCTGGCGAGGTCGTGGCGGCGGGCGGGCGCGTGCTCAACCTGGTCGACCTCCAGGACGTGTTCATGACCTTCTTCCTGCCGACCGGGCAGGCGGGCCGCGTCGCCCTGGGCGCGCAGGCGCGTATCGTGCTCGACGCGGCGCCGCGGCTCGTCATCCCGGCCTCGATCTCCTTCGTGGCCGATGTCGCCCAGTTCACGCCGAAGACGGTGGAGACGACGCAGGAGCGCGAAAAGCTGATGTTCCGCATCAAGGCGCGGATTCCGCCCGCGCTGCTGCGCAAGCACATCCAGCAGGTGAAGACGGGCCTGCCGGGCGTGGCCTATGTCCAGCTCGATCCGCAGGCGGCCTGGCCGCAGCGCCTGCAGACCGGGCTCGTGCAATGAACACGGTCCCGGCGGCGACCGCGGCGCCGGTCGTCAGCCTCGCCGATGTCGGCCTGAGCTACGGCAAGACCAGGGCACTCGAGCGCGTCACCCTCGACCTCCCGTCGGGCTGCATGGTCGGGCTGATCGGCCCGGACGGCGTCGGCAAATCCAGTCTCCTGTCCCTCGTGGCCGGCGCGCGCATGATCCAGACGGGCTCGGTGACGGTGCTCGGTGGCGACATGGCGGATGCGGCGCATCGGCGCGCGGCCTGCCCGCGCATCGCCTATATGCCGCAGGGCCTCGGCAAGAACCTCTATCCGACGCTGTCGGTGTTCGAGAACGTCGACTTCTTCGCCCGGCTGTTCGGGCAGGGCCGGGCCGAGCGCGAGCGCCGCATCGCCGAGCTTCTGGCGCGCACGGGGCTCGAGCCCTTCGCCGGCCGGCCGGCGGGCAAGCTTTCGGGCGGGATGAAGCAGAAGCTCGGCCTGTGCTGCGCGCTGATCCACGATCCCGACCTGCTGATCCTCGACGAGCCGACCACCGGCGTCGATCCGCTGTCGCGCCGCCAGTTCTGGGAGCTGATCGACACAATCCGCGCCGGGCGACCCGGCATGAGTGTCGTCGTCGCGACGGCCTATATGGAAGAGGCGGCGCGGTTCGATTGGCTGGTGGCGATGGATGCAGGCTGCGTCCTCGCCACGGGTGCGCCGGCGGACCTCCTGGCGCAGACCGGCGCTGCCACGCTCGACGAGGCCTTCATCGCGCTGCTGCCGGAGGAGAAGCGCAAGCTCCACCATGCCGTCGTCATTGCGCCGCGCGACGCGGAAACCCATGCCGAGATCGCCATCGAAGCCGAGGGGCTGACGATGCGCTTCGACGATTTCGTCGCGGTCGACCGGGTCAGCTTCCGGATCCAGCGCGGCGAGATCTTCGGCTTCCTCGGCTCGAATGGTTGCGGCAAGTCGACGACGATGAAGATGCTGACCGGGCTGCTGGCCGCCAGCGAGGGCCGGGCCCGGCTGTTCGGCGCCGAGGTCGATCCGCGCGACATGCGCGTGCGCCAGCGCGTCGGCTACATGTCGCAGGCCTTCTCGCTCTATTCCGAGCTGACGGTGGCGCAGAATCTCGACCTGCATGCGCGCCTTTTCCAACTGCCGCCTGAGAACAGTCCCGCTCGCGTCGCCGAGATGGCGGAGCGGTTCGACCTCGCCGCCGTGATGGATGCGCTGCCGGACGCGCTGCCGCTCGGCCTGCGCCAGCGCCTGTCGCTGGCGGTGGCGCTGATTCATGCGCCGGAGATCCTGATCCTCGACGAGCCGACCTCGGGCGTCGATCCGATCGCCCGCGACGGGCTCTGGCAGATCCTGGTCGATCTCTCGCGGCGGGACGGCGTGACCATCTTCATTTCGACCCATTTCATGAACGAGGCGCAGCGCTGCGACCGCATCTCGCTCATGCATGCCGGCCGGGTGCTGGTCAGCGACACGCCGGCGGCGATCGTCGCGCAGCGTGGCAGCGCCACGCTGGAGGACGCCTTCATCGGATATCTGGAGGAGGCGATCGGCGAGGCCGGAGCGCCGCCGCAACCCTCGCCGGCGGCTCCGCAGCCCGCCGCGGGGGCGGTGGCCGCTCCCCATGAAGTGCGTCGGCTGTTCGATCCGCGCCGGATGCTCAGCTACACCCGGCGCGAGGCGCTGGAACTGCGGCGCGACCCGATCCGCGCCACGCTGGCGCTGGTCGGCAGCCTGCTTTTGATGTTCGTCATCGGCTACGGCATCAATTTCGACGTCGAGAAGCTGTCCTTCGCCGTCCTCGATCACGACCGGTCGCTCGCCAGCAGTGATTATGCGCTGGGCATGGCCGGATCGCGCTACTTCGTCGAGACCGCGCCGATCGCCGACTATGCCGATCTCGACCGGCGGATGCGGCGCGGCGAACTGGCGCTCGCCATCGAGATCCCGCCCGGCTTCGGCCGTGATCTCGCGCGGGGCCGGCCGGTCCAGGTCGCGGCCTGGATCGACGGGGCGATGCCGCAGCGGGCCGAGACCGTGCAGGGCTATGTCCAGGGCCTGCACGGCGCCTGGCTGACGCAGAAGATGCGCCTGCTGCTGGGCGAGGATGCGGCCAGCGCCTCGTTCCGCATCGAGACGCGCTATCGCTACAACCCCAATATCGAGAGCCTCGTCGCCATGGTGCCGGCGGTGATCCCGCTGCTGCTGATGATGATCCCGGCGATGCTGGCGGCGCTCAGCGTCGTCAGGGAAAAGGAGCTGGGCTCGATCATCAACCTCTATGTCACTCCGGTGACGCGGTTCGAGTTCCTGCTCGGCAAGCAGCTGCCCTATGTCGCGCTCGCACTCGTCAATGCGCTGCTGCTGACCCTCTTCGCCGTCTTCGTCTTCCGGGTGCCGTTCACGGGCGATCTGCTGGCCTTCGCCACTGCGGCCTTCGTCTATGTGGTCGCGGCCACGGCGATGGGGCTCCTGATCTCGAGCTTCATGACCAGCCAGATCGCCGCGATCTTCGGCACGACCATCCTGACCCTGCTGCCGGCGACGCAGTTCTCCGGCATGACCGACCCGGTCTCCTCGCTGCAGGGGGTGGGGGCGCTGGTCGGGCGGATCTATCCGACCGCGCATTTCATGACGATCTCGCGCGGCACCTTCTCGAAGGGGCTGGGTTTCGGCGATCTCGGGGGGAGCTTCGTGCCGTTGCTGATCGCCGTGCCGGTGCTGCTCGGCATCGCCACGCTCCTCCTCAAGAAACAGGCGCGGTGAGCGATGCGGCCGGCGAACATCCTCCATCTCGGGATCAAGGAAATCCGCGGGCTGCTGCGCGACACGACCCTGCTGGTGCTGATCGTCTACAGCTTCACCCTCGCGATCTACAGCCAGACCAAGGCGGTGCCGGAGACGCTCAACCGCGCTGCCATCGCGATCGTCGACGAGGACCGCTCCCCGCTCTCGTCGCGCATCGTCACAGCCTTCTACCCGCCCTATTTCACGCCGCCGCGGGTGATCACCGCCACCGAGATGGACCGGCGCATGGATGCCGGGCTCGACACCTTCGCGCTCGACATTCCCCCCAATTTCCAGCGCGACCTGCTCGCGGGCCGAAAGCCCGTGATCCAGCTCAACATCGACGCGACGCGAATGACCCAGGCCTTCAGCGGCAATGTCTACATCCAGAACATCGTCGGGGCGGAGATCATGGAGTTCAGCCAGCGGGCGCGCGGGGCGGCGGCCTCGCCGGTCGAGCTCGTCCAGCGCCTGCGCTTCAATCCGGAGCTCAACAAGGGCTGGTTCGGCGCGGTGATGAACGTCGTCTTGAGCATCACCATGCTCTCGATCGTGCTGACCGGGGCGGCGCTGATCCGCGAACGTGAGCACGGCACGATCGAGCATCTGCTGGCGATGCCGGTGACGCCCTTCGAGATCATGACGAGCAAGGTCTGGTCGATGGGGCTGGTCGTGCTCGCCGCCTCGGCGCTGTCGCTGATCGTCGTGGTCCAGGGCCTGCTCGGCGTGCCGATCGAGGGCAGCATCCCGCTCTTCCTGCTCGGGGCGGCGCTGTTGCTCTTCGCGACGACGTCGCTCGGCATCTTCCTCGCCAGCATCGCCGGTTCGATGCCGCAATTCGGCCTGTTGCTGATGATGGTGCTGCTGCCGCTGCAGATGCTCTCGGGCGGCATGACGCCGCGCGAGAGCATGCCCGAGATCGTGCAGACGATCATGCTGGCGGCGCCTAACACCCATTTCGTCATCCTCGCCCAGGCGGTGCTGTTCCGCGGGGCGGGACTCGATGTGGTCTGGCCGCAATTGCTCGCGCTGATCGGCATCGGCGCGGCGCTGTTTACCGTGTCGCTGCGGCGCTTCCGGCGTTTCCTGCGCTGAGGTCGAGCGCCTCAGGAGCGGGCGTATTTCGCCCCGCAGAAGGAGCGCGCATTGTCGGTCCACTGGCCGAAGCCGGTGGCGACCATGTTGCGGATCACGGTGCAGACATAACGGTGCCGATCGGCGTGCCGGTGCGGTCGTTCAGTTGAGGACCTTGGTGCTTTCCTCTGTCGTCACTCCGGGCTCGCCCTGAGGGCGTCCCGGAATGACGACGCGAACGACCTCAGGCCCATTCGCCCTTGCGGAACACCGCGACGCGGCGGCCGTCGGCGTGGACGCCGTCGATGTCGACGAGGTTCGAGCCGATCATCCAGTCGATGTGGATGAAGCTCTTGTTGCCACCCTGGGCGGCGACCTGATCGGGGGTGAGCTTGCCGCCGTCGAGGAAGCACTTCGAATAGCACTGGCCGAGCGCGATGTGGCAGGAGGCGTTCTCGTCGAACAGCGTGTTCAGGAAGAGGATGCCGCTCTTCGAGATCGGGGAGGAATGCGGCACCAGCGCCACCTCGCCGAGCCGGCGCGCGCCCTCGTCGGTGTCGAGCACCTTGGCGAGCACGTCGGCACCGCGGCTCGCCTTCGACTCGACGATGCGGCCGGCCTCGAAACGCACCTGGATCTCGTCGATCAGCGTGCCCTGATAGGAGAGCGGCTTGGTCGAGGAGACGTGCCCCTCCACCCGCAGCGCATGCGGCGTGGTGAAGACCTCCTCGGTCGGGATGTTGGGATTGCAGGTCACGCCGTTCTTGGCGATGGAGGCGCCGCCCTGCCATTCATGTCCTTCGGCGAGGCCGACGGTCAGATCGGTGCCCGGCCCGGTGAAATGCAGGGCGTGGAAGCGCTGGCCGTTGAGCCATTGCGTGCGGCTGCGCAGCGCCGCGTTGTGCGCGGCCCAGGCGGCGACGGGGTCGCCGCTCTCGACGCGCGAGGCGGCGAAGATCGCATCCGCGAGCTTGCCGACCGCCACCTCCTCGGCGTCGCCGGGAAACACGCGCCGGGCCCAGGCGGCCGTCGGATAGGCCAAGATGTTCCAGTTGATGTCGAAGCCCGCGATCTTCTCCAGCGCCGGCTGATAGGCGACCGAATTCGCCTTGCTGGCGCGCGAAACCTTGGTCGGGTCCTGCTCCGACATCAGCATCGGGTCGTCGCCGACGATGGCCAGCCGGGCGGTGTTGTTGGCGAAGGCCTTGGCGACGCCCTCGTGCAGCCAGCCGGCGGCGCGGTCGAAGCTCGCATCATTGGCATAGCGGTAGCGGGCGAGCGTCACCTCCTCGTCGGAGAGGATCGGTGTCACCAGCCCGGCGCCGGCCTTGTAGGCGTGCTCGGCGATCTTTCGGACCAGCGGCAGCGCCGTGACGGGGGCGGTGAGAAACAGGTCCTGCCCGGGCTGAAGGTTGAGACCGACACGCACGGCGGCCTGCGCCAGCCGGTCGAGCTTGTCGGGATCGATCGAAACGGGAAGGCCGCGCTGATGAAGGGTCATGGGGACGCCTGGTCTGGGGATGTCGGGCGAATCTAGTGCAGGGCTGCGCATCCGCCAATGGACCGGCCTGCCCCGCGGATGCAGGATGGCGCTGTAACGCGCCCGCGTCGACGACCCAGAGATCCCGATGTTCCTGCTCAACACCCATCCCGACCATCGCAAGCCGCTCCTGCCGGAGGATGCCGAGGTCCTCGGCGCCGCGGGTGCCGCCACAGTCGAGGCCCAGCTCCGCCACCGGGCGAATTACGCCGTGACGCCGCTGCACGATCTGCCGGGCCTGGCGGCGCAGCTCGGCGTGGGCGCGATCCAGGTCAAGGACGAGGGGCACCGGCTCGGGCTCGGCAGCTTCAAGGCGCTGGGTGGATCCTATGTCGTCGTCAGGCTGGTGCTGGAAGAGGCCGCGCGCCGGCTCGGGCGCCCCGTCGACATCGCCGAGCTGCAAAGCCCCGACGTGCGGGCGGTCGCGGCCTCCATGACCTTTTCCTGCGCCACGGACGGCAATCATGGCCGATCGGTCGCGCAGGGTGCGCAGCTCGTGGGTGCGCAGGCCGCGATCTTCGTCCATTCCGGCGTCAGCGAGGAGCGCATCGCAGCGATCGCCCGTTTCGGCGCGACGATGATCCGGGCGGAGGGCACCTATGACGATTCGGTCGCGGAGGCCGCACGCGTTTCGGACGAGAAGGGCTGGATCGTCGTCTCCGACACCTCCTGGCCTGGCTATGAGCGGATTCCGGGGCTGGTGATGCAGGGCTATACGGCGCTCGTCGCGGAGTCGCTGCGCCAGATGAAGGACCCGCCGACCCATGTCTTCGTGCAGGTCGGGGTGGGCGGCATCGCGGCGGCGGTGGCGGCGCATTTTGCCTTGGTTCTGGGCGAGAGACGCCCCGTCTTCGTCGCAGTCGATCCGTCGCGCGCGGCCTGCATGTTCGAGAGTGCGCGGGCCGGCGAGCCGGTGAAGGCGGCTGTCGGCGAGCCGACGGTGATGGCGATGCTCGACTGCTACGAGCCCTCGCTCGTCGCCTGGCGCATCCTGTCGCGTGTGGCGGACGCCTTCATGACCGTCGAGGACGAGGATGCGGTGGCGGTGATGAACCGGCTGGCGCGGCCAGCGGGCGGCGACCCCGTCGTCGTCGCCGGCGAAAGCGGTGGCGTGGGGCTCGCCGGGTTGATCGCCGCCGCCGCCGATCCGGCGCTCCGGGCGCAGCTGAAGCTCGATGCGACCTCGCGCGTCTTCGTCGTCAACACCGAGGGCGCGACCGACCCCGACCGCTATGCCGAGCTGGTCCACGGCAAGGCCGCCTGAACCTTCGGCCAACCGCAGGCGGCTTGACTTGCTGACATGGCTTGCTGGCATGCCTTGCCGGCATGGCGCCCGCACGATCGGCGCAAGGGGCAGCCCCGTTCGCTCTGGCCTAAGCTTTCGCCGCGCGCCGGCTGGCATGGCGGGCGCAGCCTGGCCTTCGAGGGGAATTCAAAGATGACCGTTGCCGCAGAGGTGCCCTACCGCACGCAGAACTGGACGCTCGGCAAGCCGATGGCGAGCGGGCGCAACGGCGTCGTCGTCTCGCAGAATCGCGAGGCGGCCGAGGCCGGCGCGGCGATCCTTGAGGCCGGCGGCAATGCGGCGGATGCGGCGGTCGCGGCCTGTTTCGCGCTGGCCGCGGTCGAGCCCTGGAACAGCGGGCTCGGCGGCATCGGCTTTGCGGTCGTGCTCAAGGCCGGCGAGACCAAAGCGAAGGTCGTCGATTTCGGCCCCGTCGCGCCGCGGCGCGCCGATCCGGCGTCCTACCCGCTGACGGGGGCGATGAAGAACGACCTCTTCACCTGGCCCGAAGTGGTCGGCGACGTGAACATCCACGGCCCGCTCTCCTTCGTGATCCCGTCCTCCGTCGCCGGCTACGCCAAGCTGAAGGAGAGCTTCGGGACGGCGATGCCCGTCGCCGACCTGCTGGCGCCGGCGATCACGCTCGCCAGGCGGGGGCTGACCCAGGACTGGTACACGACGCTGAAAATCGCCTCCTCGGCTTCGGTGCTGCGGCTCTACGCGGAGAGCGCGCGGATCTATCTGCCGGGCGGCCTGCCGCCGGTGCCGCCCTATCAGGGCAAGCCCGGCTTCTTGGCTCTCGGCCATCTGGCCTCGACGCTGGAGCGGCTGGCCTCGGCCGGGCTCGATGATTTCTACACGGGCGAGATCGCCGGCCGGCTCGTCGCCGACATCAAGGCCATGGGCGGGGTCGTCGATGCGCAGGATCTCGCCGGCTGCCGGGCGATCGTGCGGGACGCGCCGACGATCGACTGGCGCGGCACCCATCTCGTCCACACCGCCGGCGGTCTGACGGCTGCGCCGACGCTGGAAGCGGTGGTGGAGGGTATGGATGCGACGCGGCCTGGTCCTGAGGGGCCCGACGCGGCCTGGTTCGCCAGCCTGTCGCGGGTGATGCGCGAGGCCTATGCCAGCCGGCTCGAAGGGTTGGGCGCCGCGAAGGCGGCGACCGAGCCCGGCGACACCTGCACCACCCATCTCACGGTGGTCGATGGCGAGGGCACGCTGGTCACGGTGACGACGACGCTGCTCTCCTCGATGGGCAGCCGCGTCGTGCTGCCCGACACCGGCGTGCTGATGAACAACGGCATGATGTGGTTCGATCCGCGCCCCGGCAGCGCCAATGCGATCGCACCCGGCGCCCGGCCGCTCTGCAACATGTGCCCGGTGATCGTGACGCCGAAGACGGGCACCGGCCCGCGCTTCGCCGGCGGCGCCTCGGGCGGCCGGCGCATCCTCGCCAGCGTCTACCAGATGCTGGCCTGGACGGTGGATTTCGGCATGGGGCTGGAGGAGGCGGCGCACTGGCCGCGAATCGACGTCTCGGGCCCGGACCAGACCAGCGCGGATCTGCGCCTGCCGGTGCAAACGCTGGCGGCGCTGGAGGCGGCCGGGCCGGTGGTCGTGGTCGAGCACGGCGTGCTGCCGATCAACTTCGCCTGCCCCAACCTGATCCGCGTCGATGCGGATGGGGCGCAGGGCATCAGCGACGTGATCTCGCCCTGGTCGGCTGCGGTGGCGGCGAAGGGGTAGCGGGAGAGCGTCATCCCGTCATGCTCGCCCTTGTGGCGAGTATCCACGTCTCGAACACCGCCCTCAAGCAGGGACGACGTGGATGGTCGGCACAACCGACCATGACGGCCAACGCGCCTCTTGGGCCCGTCACATCCGCTTCAGACCCCAGGGATAGGGCGCCGAGCCCTTCTGCACGCCGGTCAGGGTCTTGCGGTAAGCGGTGCGGATCATGAAGACGCCGAGCGGGATCGACGCGGTGTCCGCGAGGGCGAGCCTGCCGCGCGTGGCGGCGGCCGTCTTCTGGGCGGCCTCGTCGGGCGCATAGAGCCATTCCTCCGCCAGCGCCTCGGTCCTGGCGCTGTCGTACCAGCCGAACCAGCCCTTCGCGCCCTGGCCGCGCACCAGATCGGACAGGGCCGGATTGCTCCAGCCCATCGCCGAGCCGGTGGTGTGGAAGATACTCCAGCTGCTCCGGTATGACGAACAGCGGCGAATCCGCCTTGGCCAGCACGTCCAGCATCATCGGGAAGGCGCGGGTCAGCTTGATCTCGAAGGTGCGGTCGTTGATAGAGGCCGAGGAATCGATCACCTTCGCGCGGAGCTGCCCGTAAGGGTCGCGCTGGACCCAGCGCTTCAGGCATTGAAGGCCGTCGGCCGGCTCGGCCGCCGCGCCATTGTGGAAGACGAGGCCATCGCGCAGTTTGAAGCGCCAGCTCTTGCCGTCGGGCGCAACCTCGTGGCTCTCGACCATCTGCGGCTGCGGCTGCGGCTTGCCGGCGAGATCGAGCCCGTGGAGCGTGTCGTCGACGTCATAGCCGTGGTTGCTGGTCACGGTCGCCGTGGTCCAGACGGGGTCGAGCGCGGTCAGATTGGCCTGCGGCACGAAGGTCGGCGTGGTGGCCGACCGGGCCGCGGCGCGGCCGATGGCGGCCGGCCCGGCGAGCGTCGGGGCGGTCGCGCCTTCAGGCATGTGCCGCGTTTCATGGCAGTTCCGACCGCGTCGGCATCGGACGCCCGCGTCGCGACGCCTGTCTTGGACGCGCCTGCCCCGGGCCGGGGCAGGCGCTCCCGTGTTGAGACGGCGGCTCAGTCGAAGCCGAGGAATCCGGGCGTGTCGGCGATGCGAGGCCCGGCGGTGAGCCTGGCGATGTCGGGAACGGGGCGCGCCGTCAGCGCGTCGCCGGCGAGCGCCGCCTCGAGGGCGGCGGCCACGGCCAGCACCTTGGCGTCGCCGCCGCGCGGGCCGACGATCTGCAGGCCGAAGGGCATGCCCTTGTCGTCGAGCCCGACCGGCAGCGAGATCGCCGGGTGGCCGACGGTGGTGACGGCATAGGCCAGCGCCAGCCAGTGGAAATAGGTTCGCGTCGGCTGGCCGTCGATCTCGGCCGGGTAGAGCTCCGACCAGGGCCGCGGGCTCAGCGTCACGGCCGGTGACAGGATAACGTCGTAATCCTCGAAGAAGCCCTGCCAGTGCTGATAGATCGCGGTCTGCTGCTTCAGCGCGCGGGTGATGTCGAGCGCGCCGTAGCGCAGGCCTTCCTCGACATTGACGCGGACATTGGGACCGACCAATTCGGGCGTGTCGCGGACTTTTTCGTACATGCCGGCGAGGAAGGCGAGCGAGCGCAGCACCTCGAAGGTCTCGTCCATGCCGGCGCAGTCCGGCGTCGCCTCCTCGGTCGCGGCGAAGAGCGAGGAAAAGGCGCCAACCTTGTCGGCGAAGACCTTGCGGATGTGCTTCTCGGTCGGCGCGAAGCCGAAATCGGGCGTGATCGCGACCTTGAGCGAGGCGAGGTCGATCGTGGCCGGCCGGGCGAAATCCTCGGGGCGGCGGATCGTCTGGCCGTGGATCGTCGTGGCCAGCGGGTCGGCGGCGTCGTCCCCGACCATGGTCGAGAGCAGCAGGCAGAGATCGGGCACGGTGCGCGCCATCGGCCCCAACACGGGCAGCGGGTTCCAGCCGATCGGCCGCTTGTCGCTGGGGACCAGACCGGGTGTCGGGCGGAAGCCGACGATGCCGTTGAAGGCGGCGGGGTTGCGCAGCGAGCCGCCGGTGTCCGAGCCGGTCGCGATCGGCACCATGCCGGTGGCGAGCGCGACACCCGAGCCGCCCGAGGAACCGGCGGCGGATTTCGTCGGGTCGAAGGGGTTGCCGGTTGCGCCGTAGACGGCGTTGCGGGTGTTGGCGCCGGCGCCCCATTCGGGGGTGTTGGTCTTGCCCAGCACGATCGCGCCGGCCGCGCGGGTCTTGGCGACGATCAGCTGGTCCTCGGCGGGCACATGGTCGCGGTAGAGCGGGCTGCCATAGGTGGTGCGCAGGCCGGCGACGTTCTCGAGATCCTTGATGCCGATCGGCAGGCCGTGCAGGGCCGGCAGGGCGTCGCCGCGCATGGTCGCGGCGTCGGCGGCCTTGGCTGCGGCGCGGGCGCGCTCGTCGTCGCGGGCGACGATGGCGTTGACGGCGGGATCGACGGCGTCGATGCGGGCGATGCAGCTTTCGAGAAGTTCGGTCGCGGAGAGCTTCTTGGCGCCGATGAGCGCACGCGCCGCGACGGCGCTGAGGTCGCAGGGATTGGTCAAGTGGTCAGGCCTCTCGTTGAGGACGCGCGACGCAAATGGCGTCTCTGGGGTCCGGTGCGGGGCACTTTAGGCGAAAGGCGTGACGCGTGAAGTGCCGCCGGCGCAGGGCGCGGGCCTCGCCCGCGGAGGGCGGCGTCAGCCGGCCCCGCCCGCGGCGAGGCCGAGATAGAGCGCCGCACCCAGCACGGCGACGAAGGCGGCGGCCAGCAGCTCCAGAACCGCGAGCGTGCGCGCCGTGCGGAGCGAACCTCCCCCGGCCAGCTTCAACGCGGCGAATTTGAAGAAGACCGCGAGCGCGGCGAGCGCCCCCGTCGTCAGGGCGGTGCCGAGCGCCATCGCGAAGGCGGCGGCGATGCCGGCCCAGAACAGTCCGGCGGAGGCGGCGAAGACGAGGATGATGATCGCGCCGGCGCAGGGCCGCAGTCCCGCCGCAAAGACGACCCCGGCCATTTCCCGCCAGGTTCGCAGGCGGGCGATCTCGTCGGGCGTGGGCATGTGGATATGGTCGCAGGCGGGATCATGCGCCTGCGCGCCGCGGCCGAGCGCCAGCAGCGCGCCCGCCTTGCGCCAGAGCACCCAGGTGCCGACGAGGGCGACGAGGGCGAAGCTCGCGCGCTCCACCCAGTCGGTGGCGACCGCCATCGTCTGCGCCGTCTGCCGCAGGGCGATGGTGAGGGCACCGACCAGCGCGATCGCGACCAGCGCCTGCAGGATCGCTGCGGAAAAACTCAGCCCCAGCCCGCGCCGCAGGCTGCGGTCGTCGGCGACGATGTAGCCCGAGATCACCGCCTTGCCATGGCCGGGGCCGGCGGCGTGAAACACGCCATAGCCGAAGGCGAGGCCGAGCAGGCCCCAGATCGCGGTGGAATTCGCCGCCACCGCCTTCAGCGCTGCGGTGAGGTCCTTGTAGAAGGCCGACTGCCAGGCGAGGATCATGCCGCCGAGTCCGGTGGTGGCGGGCGGCGCCTCGCGCGGCAGCGGCACGCCGAAGGGGTTGCGCGGCGGCGGCGGCGGCGGCGGGCTCCAGGCGGAGAGGAGCGCTGCGAGCAGGGCCAGACCTCCTGCGACGACCGCCAGCGCCAGCGCCATCAGGATCAGGCGGCGGGACAAAGCGGGCCAGCGCATCTCAAACAGGCGTGGGGTGTTCAGCGACATCATCGCGTCACGGGCAGGCGACCAGCGCGCGGGTCGTCACCTGCAGACCGCTCGTGTCGGGCGTGGCGGTGATGTCCTCCTGGGCCAGCTTCTGCTGGATCGCGGGATCGAGCTTGGGCGGGCGGGCGACCCGCACGATGCAACCCCTCGGCGCGTCGCGGGTGATCACCGCGTCCGGCGCATCGACGATCTCGAAGGCGACGAAATAAGTCGGGTCGCCGATCTCGATGCCGAAGGAGCGGCCGGCATGGGCCGGCGTTTTCAGCGGCAGCGTGTAGGTCAGGGTCAGGATCCTGTTGTCGAAGACGAGGCCGGCGCCGGTCGGCGTGCCGAATTCCTGCGGCTTGCCGTTGGCCTTGACCGTGGTGAAGAACCCGACATCGGGCAGGGATTCGACATTGACCTTGGCGAGTTCCGCCAGTTCGACCGGCGTCAGCTTGCCGTCGCCGTTCTTGTCCAGCCCCTGCGTGATATAGGCCGAATAGGCCGCGTCGAAGCTCCAGATGTGCTTGAGCGCGCGCACCGTGCCGTCGGGCGCGTAGAGGATCTCGGCGCGCGCGGTGACGAAGACATGCGGATGCGCCGATGCGGGGCTGGCGAGGCCGAGTCCGGTGGCCAGGGCGAGCAGGGCGGCAGAAGCGGGGCGGCGTGCCACGGGCGATGTCCTCGGCATGGGCGCAGGCTGGCGCAGCATGGTTAACGAAGCGTGAATGGGGCCTGGGCGCGCGGGCGCCGCGCGTCAACGGAAATCGCCGACAAAGGCGGCCGAATCGCGGCGGGATCGAGCGGGCGGCCCGCTCGTCGCGGCGGTGTCGTGCTTGAGTTCGGCCCCAGCGAAGGCCCATAGTGAGCCGGCCGCCGGCCTGCGGCACGCCGAGGAGACCCGTCTGTCGTGATCCCGCCCGAGGAGTTGCGGCGCATCGCCGCCTGGTCGCGCGACCTGCGCGAGGAGGAATTCGAGGAGGCGCGGCGCGGCATCTCGTTTCGCAGCTATGGCAAGGGCGCCCATATCTGCCATGTCGGCGACCGGCTCGAGGCCTGGACCGGCGTCGCCGACGGGCTGGTGAAGATGTCGACGACCTCGAAGACGGGCAAGTCGGCGACGCTGGCGGGCATGAGGGCGGGGGCCTGGTTCGGCGAAGGCACCGTCATCAAGGGCGAGTTGCGGCGCTACGAACTCGTGGCGCTGCGCGAGACGAAGCTCGCCCTGATGCGACGCCAGACCTTCCTCTGGCTGTTCGAGCATTCCGCCGCCTTCAACCGCTTCCTGGTGCACCAGTTCAACGAGCGCCTGGCCCAGTTCATCGCGCTGGCGGAGACCGAGCGGACGCTCGATTCGACCGGACGGCTGGCGCGCAACCTCGCCTGGCTGTTCAACCCGACGCTCTATCCCGACGAGGGCCGTACGCTCGAGGTCAGCCAGGAAGAACTCGGCCTGCTCGCCGGCATGTCGCGCCAGATCGCCAATCAGGGGCTGTCCAAGCTCGCCTCGCTGGGCCTGCTCGAGGTCGGCCATGGCAGCGTGACGATCCTCGATGTGGCGGGACTGGCGCGTTACGAAGGCTGAAGCGGCCGAGATCGGCACCGCCGGATCCGACAGGATGCGGACGCAATGCTGCTGGATGATTCCAAGCCAACCAAGACTCTCCCAAGACAATAGCGCACGAATCGCGTGTCGTCTGTCAAGCCTCCCCTTGCAAAGCTCATGCGTCACTGCGAGGCTTGCATCCAACGACGAGGCCAAAAGCGGCCCGAACGAAGGCCGGCGCGATGTACGCCGGCCTGCTCAGGGTGGAGACGGACGATGGCAAGCGCGAGCGCCGGCCAGGCGGATACCTTTCCGAAATTGCTGCTGCGCAATGCGCGTGAGCGGGGCGGGCGCGTCGCGTTCCGCCACAAGGACCTCGGCATCTGGCAGTCCTGGACCTGGGCTGAGGTGACCGAGCAGGTGCGCGGCTTCGCGCGGGGTCTGCAGGCGCTCGGGCTCAAGCGCGGCGACAAGGTGGCGATCGTCGGCTACAATCGGCCGCGGCTCTACTGGGCGATGGCGGCGGCGCAATGGCTCGGCGCCGTGCCGGTGCCGGTTTATGCCGACAGCGTCGCCGACGAGATGGCCTATGTTCTCGACCATGCCGAGGCGGTCTTCGCCGTGGTGCAGGACCAGGAGCAGGTCGACAAGATCCTCTCCATCGCCGAGCGCCTGCCGAGCCTGCGGCACATGCTCTATGACGAGCCCCGGGGCCTGCGCGACTACGACCACGGCACGCTGCACCCGATCGACGAGGTCATCGCGGGCGGGCTGAAGGACCTCGCCAGCACCGCCGAGGCGGCGCCGGCGCTCGAGCGCGAGATGCTGGCCGGCTCGGGCGCCGATCTCGGCATCATCCTCTACACCTCCGGCACGACCGGGCGCCCCAAGGGCGTGATGCTCAGCCATACCAACGTGATCGCGGCGGCCGAGATCGGCTGCCAGTTCGACGGGCTGAACGAGAGCGACGAGATCATCGCCTATCTGCCGATCGCCTGGGTCGGCGACCACATCTTCTCCTATGCGCAGGCGATCGTCGCCGGCTTCTGCGTCAACTGCCCGGAAGGGCCGGAGACGGTGATCGAGGATCGCCGCGAGGTCGGCACCACCTATGCCTTCGCGCCGCCGCGCGTCTTCGAGACGATGCTGACCCTGACCATGGTACGGATGGAGGATGCCGGCGCGCTGAAGCGGAAGATGTTCCATTACTTCCTCGGCGTGGCCAAGGAGCATGGCGAGAAGATCCTCAACGGCGAGAGCGTGCCGCTGGGGGCCCGGCTGCTCTACGGGCTCGGCGACATCATGGTCTACGGCCCCCTGCGCAACCGCTTCGGCCTGACGCGGATCAAGGTCGGCTATACGGCCGGCGAGGCGATCGGCCCCGAGCTGTTCCGGTTCTACCGCTCGATCGGCGTCAACCTGAAGCAGCTCTACGGACAGACGGAAGCCGGCGTCTACATCACCATGCAGCCCAATGGCGAGATCCGCGCCGACACGGTCGGCCGGCCGGCGCCGCTGGTCGAGATCCGGATCGACGACAATGGCGAGGTGCTCTACCGCTCGCCCTCGATCTTCGGCGGCTATTACAAGGACCCCGAGAAGACCGCCGAGACGATGACGGCGGACGGCTATGTCCGCTCCGGCGATGCCGGCTTCTTCGACGAGGAAGGCCACCTCAAGATCATAGACCGGGCCAAGGATGTCGGCAAGCTCCGGACCGGCGAGCTGTTCCCGCCGAAATACATCGAGAACAAGCTGAAGTTCTTCCCCAATATCAAGGAGGCGGTCGCCTTCGGGCAGGAGCGCGACTACGCCACCGTGGCGGTGAACATCGATCTCACGGCGGTCGGCAACTGGGCCGAGCGCAACAACGTCGTCTACGCCTCCTATCAGGAGCTCGCCGGGCACGATCTGGTCTACGACATGATCGCCCAGCATGTGGACGAGGTGAACCGCTCGCTCGCGGCCGAGCCGCTGATGGGCGGGGCGCAGATCAAGCGCTTCCTGATCCTGCACAAGGAGCTCGACGCCGACGATGGCGAGCTGACGCGGACCCAGAAGGTCCGGCGTGGCTTCATCGCCGATCGCTACGCGCCGCTCGTCAACGCGCTCTATGACGGCTCGCAGGAGGCCGACATCTCCACCGAGGTCACCTTCGAGGATGGCCGCAAGGGCGTGATCTCGGCCCGCGTCAAGGTGCGCGACGCGACCATCTATCCCTCGACCGCCGCCGAGCGGCCGGCACCGGCGAGGGCTGCGGCATGAATGCGGAGCCGATGACCATGACGGGTGCGCCGGTGCGCGAGGTTCTGCTCT
>NCCO01000245.1 GCA_002279705.1 Allobosea sp. 12-68-7 | reverse complement strand
GCCCAGCCAGATGAGATTGCGCATCGCTCAGACCCTCCCGCCGAAGCCGGAAGGCGGCGCGCCGTCGATGGCGCGCAGGTGGTGGCGCAACTCGTCGATGTTCTTGAGGTTGGCGCGATAGAAGGCGTCGCCGAACCAGCCGACCACCGGGACGGCGCTGATCGCCAGGTCGATGCCGACGCGACCCGCCATCCGGCAGATCGTCAGCGTCGGCAGGCCATGACGGCGCGCCTCGAAGATCAGATAGGCCGAGACGCCCTTGGCGACGGCCGTGCCAATGCCGGGAATGAGATTGAGCAGCGCGTCGGCGCCGACGCGGACATTGGTGCCCGGCACGCGGATGGCTGAATCGAGCAGCCTTGCGATGGCGTCGAGCCGTTCGAGCGTCTCGGTGCGCGAGCGCAGGGGAGGAAGGTCATAGGCGATCGACATGGCGTCGGTACTCCCAAGATCGGAGCGCGTGAGCACTCGTCAGGTGGAAGAGTCCGACATCGCAGCGTCGCTGCCAGAGGGGCCCGGACCCGGGTTCCCCCTGGAGATTGGGAGTCGGATCGCATGCGTCAAGAGCGGGTCTGGGTCAATATTTTTGCATGACATCTCTTGACCGGCGACAAACCGGTTCCCACCTCGGGCGCACCCGCTGATCCGGGCCCCTCTGGCGAGCGCTGCCGGCGCGTTCGCGATGTCGGATCGTTTTCCGATGTCGCGCCCGGCTGATGGTCGATCATGGATTTCGCCTTCTTCGCCGCCGACTGGCTCGGCAAGCCCGCCTGGATGTGGCTGGCCTTCATCGGCATCGTCGCGGCCCTGCTCGCCTTCGATCTCGGCGTGCTCCACAAGGAGCACCGGCCGATCGAGGTCCGCGAAAGCCTCGTCCTCTCGGGCACCTATATCGGCCTGGGCCTCGCCTTCGGCGCCTGGGTCTGGTGGTATCTCGGCGCCGAGCCGGGCATGAACTACCTGACCGGCTTCGTCGTCGAGAAGACGCTGGCGCTCGACAACGTCTTCGTCATCGCGCTGATCTTCGCCTTTTTCGCGGTGCCCGCGCATTACCAGCATCGCGTGCTGTTCTGGGGCATTCTCGGCGTCATCGTGCTGCGCGCGATCATGATCGGGCTCGGCGCGACGCTGGTCTCCCAGTTCGGCTGGGTGCTCTACATCTTCGCGGTCTTCCTGATCGTCACCGGCGTGAAGATGCTGGTGATGGGCGACAAGCCGCCCGCGCTCGAGAACAACGCCCTGATCCGGCTGATGCGGCGGCGCTTCAACGTCACCGACGAGCACCATGGCGAGCGCTTCTTCGTGAAGCAGCCCGATCCGGCGACCGGCAAGCCGGCCTGGTTCGTCACGCCGCTCTTCATGGCGCTGATCGCGATCGAGATCGCCGACCTGATTTTCGCGGTCGACTCGGTGCCGGCGATCTTCGCGATCACCACCGACCCGTTCATCGTCTACACCTCGAACATCTTCGCCATCCTCGGCCTGCGCGCGCTCTACTTCGCGCTGGCCGCGGTGATCGAGCGCTTCCGCTATCTGAAGCCTGCGCTGGCGATCGTGCTCGTCTTCATCGGCTCGAAGATCTTCATCGCCGACCTGCTCGGGCTGGAGAAATTCCCGCCGGCCGTCTCGCTGAGCGTGACGCTCGGCATCATCGCCGCCGGCATCGTCTGGAGCCTGTTCAAGACGCGTGGCGGCGCCACCCGCATGGGCGAGGTCTGAGCCGCCGGGCGGGCGCGGAGCCTCAGGCCGCGATCGCCCGTTTCAGCCCGCGGATCGCGGCGTCCGGCGTGGTCACGACGCGAAGCCCGGTCGCCGCCTCGATGGCGGGCCGGGCGCGGGCCAGCGAGAACTGCCCGAGGATGAGCGTGTCGATGCCCGAGAGCTTTGTGGCCGCCTCGGCCGCCAGCCGGTCATGGCTGGCGCCGTCGCCGGCCTTCAGCGCCGCGAGCGCACCCTCCACCATGACGCCGGTGACCTCGACGGGCGCGCCCGCCATCTCGCGGATCTCTTGCGTGAGCGAGGGCAGGGAGGGGGCGAAGGTCACCATCAGCCCGATCCGCCCGCCCAGGGCCAGCGCCTCGGCGAAGGCAGATTCATTGGGCCGCAGCACCGGGATCGGCAGGGCCCACTTCACCGCGTCGATGGCCGGGCCGAAGGCGGAGCAGGTGAAGAGGATGGCCCTGGCCGGTCCGCTCGTGGCTTCCGTCGCCGCCGCATAGCGCCCGAGCGTCAGGAAGCGCTCCGTCATCGCCGCGTCGAGGCGCCCGCGCGCCGCGAGATCGGTGGCGAGCGAGGTGTCGAGCAGGTCGAAGGCTTTGGCTTCCGGCCAATGCGCGGCGAAGGCGGCCCGCGCCGGCAGCACGGATTCCTCCAGCGCGTGGATGAGCGCGATGCGCGGGGCGGCGTGGGTGATCGGGGTCATCGGGGGATTGGCCTCGTCACTCGCTGACCAGGGTGCGGGCCTTCAGCACGGCCAGCAGCCCTTCGTCGCGGCGCGCCTCGAGCTCCGCGATGCTGCGCCCCTGCGCTTCCTCGGCGACACCGGCGACGATCTTCGCCTGCGTTTCGGCATCGAGCGAGGGATCGCCGAGCGACTGCCAGCGCCGTACCTGGCTGGGGCCCAGATGGGCGAGATAGCCGGCGATGCCGCCTTCGCCGCCGCCGAGATGATAGGTCATGTGCGGCCCCATCAGGGCCCAGCGCAGTCCGGGGCCGTTGCACAGCGCCGCGTCGATGTCGGCGACGCTCGCGACGCCCTGCTCGACCAGATAGACGGCCTCGCGATAGAGCGCCGAGGCCAGCCGGTTGGCGATGTGGCCGGGCATTTCACGGTTGAGCACCACCGGCCGGCGCCCGAGCCCTCGGTAGAATTCGGCGGCCCGCGCGACGACGCCCTCATCCGCGCCGACGATCTCGACCAGCGGCACGAGATGCGGCGGGTTGAAGGGATGGGCCACGACGATCCGCTCCGGCCTCGCGCAATCGGCGACGATGGCGCTGCGCACCAGCGCCGAGGTCGAGCTGGCGATGATCGCGTCCGGCGGAAGAAGGGCGTCGATCTGCGCCAGCAGCGCGCGCTTGACCGCCTCGTTCTCCGGCCCGTTCTCCTGGACGAAGCCGGCGCCCGCGAGCGCTGTGGCGAGATCGGTCGAGAACGAGACCGGCCCGTTGCCCGTCAGGCCGAGTTCGGTCAGCTGGGCGCAGGCCCGCCCGACATGGCCGAGGAAGCGCTCGCGCGCCCCCTCATGCGGGTCATAGGCACTGACGCGCAGGCCATGCGCGCTGGCCAGCGCCGCCCAGCTCGCGCCGATCATGCCGGCACCGACGATGGCGAGATGCGGGACGGGCTGGCTCATGATCGACGGACCTTGGCCGCTCACTCGGCCTTGATGCCGCTGGTCTTGATCAGATCGCCCCATTTGGCAATCTCGCTCTCGATGCGCGCGGCGGCTTCCGCCGGCGTGCTCGGCTTGGGCACCACGCCCTGCAGCGCGAAAGCCTCCTTCAGCTTCGCACTCTGCAGCGCCTTGTTCAGATCGGCGATGAGGCCGACGAGATGGCGGCGGTCGAGCATGGGAGAATCCTCCGAAGGGGTCGCAAAGGGCCGGTTGGTCCGGTCTCGTTCGAGCAGCTTGGGCCGGGCTGGCCGATCAGCAGAAATCGAAGTCGCAGCCTTCGTCCGCCTGCAGCACGGTGGTCAGGTAGAGATGCCGGTAGCCACGGCTCTCCTGCGCGATATGGGCCGGCGGCTGCCATTCGCCCTTCCGCCGTTCCAATTCGGCCGCGTCGACCAGCAGCGCGATCTCGCGGGCCGCGACGTCGAGCCGGATCAGGTCGCCGTCGCGGACCAGGCCGAGCGGCCCGCCGACGGCCGATTCCGGCGTGATGTGCAGCACGATGGTGCCGAAGGCC
>NCCO01000041.1:27347-47295 GCA_002279705.1 Allobosea sp. 12-68-7 | reverse complement strand
GGGGGCCGCCATTGTGGCCGATTCCGATGGGGCGCTGGCGTGGCATGGATTCTCCTCGGGCCCTTCCGTCCTGCAAGGCTACGGTTCTGGCCGGTTTCCGCAAGCACCGTGCCAGGGCCTGCGGGCGTGACATCGGGGGGCTGCCGGTCTATCCCGCCATCCATCTCCGTTCACGGACACGCCATGGCCCCCTTGCTGCATCTGCGCGACGTTGCGCTCACCTTCGGCGGACACCCGCTGCTGGAGGCGGCCGAGATCGCGGTCTCGGCCGGCGAACGCGTCTGCCTCGTCGGCCGCAACGGCTCGGGCAAGTCGACCCTGCTGAAGATCGCGGCCGGACTCGTCGATCCCGACAAGGCCGAGCGCTTCGTCCAGCCCGGCTGCACCGTGCGCTATCTGCCGCAGGAGCCCGATTTCACGGGCTACAAGACCTCGTTGGCCTATGTCGAGGCGGGGCTGGGGCCGGGCGACGACGCCTATCGCGCGCAGTATCTGATCGACGAACTCGGCCTCACCGGCGAGGAGGATCCGGCGACGATGTCGGGCGGCGAATCGCGTCGTGCCGCGCTGGCGCGCGTGCTCGCGCCCGAACCCGACATCCTGCTGCTCGACGAGCCGACCAACCATCTCGACCTGCCGGTGATCGAATGGCTCGAGCAGGAGCTGAAGTCGCTGCGCTCGGCGATGGTCCTGATCAGCCATGACCGGCGCTTCCTGACCAATCTGTCGCGCGCGACGATCTGGCTCGACCGCGGCCTGACCCGGCGCATGGACCGGGGCTTCGGCGAGTTCGAAGCCTGGCGCGACGAGGTGCTGGCGCAGGAAGAGCTCGACCGCCACAAGCTCGACCGCAAGATCGCCCGCGAGGAGGATTGGCTGCGCTACGGCGTCAGCGCCCGGCGCACCCGCAACCAGCGCCGGCTGGGCGAGCTCCACGGCCTGCGCGAGCAGCGCCGCACCGCGCGCTTCGCCGTCGGCAGCGTCAAGCTCGAGGCCAGCGAGGCGCAGACCTCGGGCAAGCTGGTGATCGAGGCGGTCAACGTCGCCAAGGCCTATGGCTCGAATGTCGTCATCAAGGATCTGTCGCTGCGCGTCGCACGCGGCGACCGGATCGGGATCGTCGGCCCCAACGGCGCCGGCAAGACGACGCTGATCAACCTGCTCACCGGGCAGCTCGCGCCCGATTCCGGCACGGTGAAGCTCGGCGTCTCACTGGAGATGGTGACGCTCGACCAGCGCCGCGAGAGTCTCGACCCGGCGACGCCGCTGGGCGATGCGCTCACCGGCGGCGGCTCGGACCAGGTCATGGTCGGCGACACGCCGCGCCATGTCATCGCCTATATGAAGGACTTCCTGTTCCAGCCGCTGCAGCGGCGCACGCCGGTCGGTGCCCTGTCGGGCGGCGAGCGCGGCCGGCTGATGCTGGCGCGCGCGCTGGCGAAGCCCTCCAACATGCTGGTGCTGGACGAGCCGACCAACGACCTCGACCTCGAGACGCTCGACCTGCTGCAGGAGCTGCTGGCCGACTACAAGGGCACGGTGCTGCTGGTCAGCCATGACCGCGACTTCATCGACCGCGTCGTCTCGGCGACACTGATCTCCGATGGTGACGGCGTCTGGACCGAGTTCGCCGGCGGCTACACCGACATGCTGGCCCAGCGCGGGCGCGGCGTCGGCGCGAAGGTCAGGGTGGCCGCGAAGGCGGGCGTCCCGGCGGCGGAGCCGGCCTTGGCCGCGCCGAGCGCGCCAGCCGCCCCGACCTCGAAGCGCAAGCTCTCCTTCAACGAGAAGCATGCGCTGGAGACGCTGCCGAAGACGATCGCGGTCCTGCAGGCGGAGGCCGCCAAGCTCAACCAGGCGCTCGCCGGCGATCTCTACACCCGCGACCCGAAGCTCTTCGCCAAGGCGACGACACGGCTCGAAGAGGTGACCCGCGAGATCGCCGGGCTGGAGGAGCGCTGGCTGGAACTCGAGATGCTCCGCGAGGAGATCGGCGCGTAGAGGTGAGGATATACCCGAGAAGCGCGCGCAGTTCCGCGCCTCGATCCCCTGGGGCCGGCTCTCGACCCCGCAGGACATGGCCAATGCGGCGTTCTATATCAGCTCGGACGATGCGGAGATGGTGACGGGGACAGGGCTCGCCGTCGATGGCGGTCGCTGCATCTGAGCGCGCTGCCAGTCCTCCCGCGCGGGCATCGGACGCGGCGTTCTCTGCTCTGTCGTCATGGTCGGGCTTGTCCCGAGCATGACGGCGCTTAAACCGGCTTGGTGTGAAGCGCGATCTCCTGGCGGAGCATCACGGTGCCGTCGAGTTCGAAGCCGCGTTTAGTCTTCGCGTCACCTTCGATCTTGAACAGATGCCAGCTCGCCAGCTCGCCATGGCCGAGTGGGCCGATCGAGGCCGAGGCCACGCCGACGATCGGCACGTCGCGGCCTTGCCCCGGCCGCCAGGCCAGCGAGAAGCGGTGGTTGTGGCCGTGGATGACGAGGTCGGCGCCCTTGCGGGCGAGCATCGCCTCGAAGGCGGCGGCATCGACCAGCTCGCGCGAGCGGCGTGCGCCGCCGACATAGGGCGGGTGGTGGATCAGCACGACGCGGATCAGCCCCTCGTCGCGGGCGCGGTCGAGCAGGCTCTCGGCCTTGGCGATCTGGTCGCGGCCGAGCTTGCCGGTCGCCATCAGGGGCAGGGTGGGCACGCCGGTGTTGAGCCCGATCAGCGCGACGGGGCCGCGGCGGCGATACCAGGGATAGCCGGTGCTGCCGTCGTCGCCCGTGACCCATTCGCCGAGATGGTAAGCCAGGGCCTTCAGCGAGGAGCGCGCATAGGCATCGTGATTGCCCGGCACGAAGCTCACGGCCTCGCGCGGCCCCAGCTCGTCGAGGAAGGCGGCCGCCGTCTTGAACTCGTTGGGCAGGCCGATATGGGAGACGTCGCCGGTGCAGGCGACATGGTCGGGCTGCTGCGCGCGGATATCCGCGACGATCAGCGCCAGGATATCCATGTCATGGGCGTGGCGGCGCTTGCGGCGCCAGTTGACGTAACCGGTCGCCCGCTTGCCGAAGAGCTGATGCAGTGAAAAACCCGCGAGCGGGCCGAGATGCGGGTCGGATAGGTGCGCGAGCTTGAACACGCCCTGCGCTAGCCTTGCGGCCAAGCCATCGTCAAGCCACCCGTGCCGCACGCTTTCGCGTGCGCGGGTGGCGAAGATGGTTCAGTTTGCGGCGCCGGTCAGTTCTGAGACGATGCGCGAATCGGTCAGCGTCAGGGCGGGCTGCCAGACGAAGGCGGGCTTGGCGCGGAAGAACGCGGTGATGAACGCAAGAAGCATGTCGGTATTCCCCAGTAATGAGGCTGGGATATCGGCCCGGTTTGCGGCGCGGTTGTGACGTTCGGCACCGCAGGGCGGGGATCCGTCATGCGTCATTTGCATATACAATTCGGTAACGATTGGAGGCCATGCGTGAATGGACGAGCGCAGACCGACGCGGAGCGGGACTCGGACAGCACCCTGACGCGGCTCCAGCGCCTGCAGACCCGCCTGCTGCATGTCTGTTTCCGGCTGAGGCGCGGCATGACGCTGGGCGTGCGCGCGGCGGTTTTGAACGACCGGGGCGAGGTCTTCCTGGTCCGGCATACCTATACGCCCGGCTGGCAATTGCCGGGTGGCGGGGTCGAGGTCGGCGAGCCGATGGTCGAGGCGCTGGCGCGCGAACTCGCGGAGGAGGCCCGGATCAGCCTGTCGGGGCCCGCCACGCTGTTTGGAGTCTATTTCAACCGCACGATCTCGCGGCGCGATCACGTGGCGCTCTATGTCGTCAGGGATTTCGTCGTCGACGCGGCCAAGACGCCCGATCTGGAGATCGCCGAGGCCCGCTTCTTTCCGCTCGACGCGTTGCCGCAAGGGCTGACGCCGGGGACCCGGAGGAGGTTAAAAGAGATTTCAGATGATAAGATATCAAGCGTGGAATGGTAAGTGCATTTTAGCCAGAAGTGAAATTTTAAACATCTCATGCTAAACTATGCTTATGCTAATTGCTGCTGTAAAAATCCTACCTGTCGTGTTTTGGTACCCGAAGACGGCTGTGATGGCCGTAATGATGATTTTTGCGGCGGGGAGCGCTAGCGCTGGCGGAGACGCAATGGCGCTCATTCTCGGCGTACCCCTTGCACTTTTGCTGTTGATTTCGCCGTTGGCGTATTGGCGTGGATTAGGGCGCTTTCGAGATGGTGACACCATTCGTGGGCTTTGCATGATGGCTTTATTTTTATTCCCAGCGATCACAATATCTCACTATTGGCGATGATCGGTGGGCTACCGGTAGAACAGCAACGTACGCGCGATGCTGGTTTTTGCGGCTGACATTAGACTGGATGGACGCCCACCCTCCGCTCTGCTACAGCGCCGCCCCATGACGAACGGGCTCCCGACCTCCCTCCTGCGACGACCGGCGCGCTGAACGCGCTCTCGGCAGGGCCGCGCCGCGCGCGGACTCCGCCCTCACTTGTCCAGCCTCTGCCCGTCCGCAGGTTTGCCGCCGTCATGACTTCGCTTCCCCTGACCCTTCGCCATGAGCTTCCCGCCGATGCCGCCGCGATCGAGCGGCTGCATGAGCGCGCCTTCGGACCGGGGCGCTTCGCGCGCACCGCCTTCCGCCTGCGCGAGGGCGTGCCGCCCGATCCGGCGCTGACCTTTGCGGCGCATGTCGGGACCTTCCTCGTCGGCTCGATCCGGGTGACGCCGGTGATGGCCGGCGGCCAGGTCGCGCTGATGCTGGGGCCTCTCACCGTCGATCCCGCTTTCGAGGGCCGCGGCATCGGGGCGGCGCTGATGAACCGCTCGATCGAAGCCGCGCGCGCCGACGGGCATGACCTCATCCTGCTGGTGGGGGATGCGCCCTATTACGCTCGCTTCGGCTTCAGGGTCATTCCGCAGGGCCAGCTCGTGCTGCCCGGCCCGGCCGATCCGGCGCGGTTCCTGGCTCTGGAACTGGTCGAGGGCGTGCTGGCGCAGCGGCGCGGCGCGGTGACGGCGATCAGGGCTGGCGGTTGAACCTCGCCGTCATGCTCGCCCTTGTGGCGAGCATCCATGTCTTGGGCACAGGGCTCGACGACGGAAGGCGTGGATGGTCGGCACAAGGCCGACCATGACGTGTCTCAGGTCGTGGCGTCCGGTCGCCGGTTGAAGCGACGGCCGCTTTCGCCGATCCAGCCTGCGACGAGGGCGCCGAAGAGCAGTGCGAGCCCGATCAGACCGACGAAGAGCGGCGAGATCTGCACGCCGCGCACGATGCCGGAATCGCTGATGCGCAGGCCGATCCAGTCCGAACCCGCGAACTGGCTGCCCGAGCGCACCGGCACGATGCGCGGCACGGTGACGTCCGAGCCACCCTCCTGGCCGATGCGGCGCGACGAGCCGCCGGTCGCTTCGGCCAGCGTGCGGAGCTGGGCGGGGTCGCTGACGACCTCCATCAGTTCGCGCGGGTTCTCGGGGCCGACGCTGGCGAAGGCGGTCAGATTGTCGCCGGCGATCCGGTGCAGCCCGAACGCGCTGGTCGGGATCCGGGCCATGAACAGGCCGGGGCGGCCGGGCTCGAGCGGGATCGAGCGGGACTGTCCGTCCGGGCCGGTGACCACGACGGGGGCCGGGTTGTCGCCCAGCGTCTGGCGCTCGACCTCGATAGTGCCACTGCGCGAGACGGCGCGCAGGGCCTCCTCCTCGAGATCGGGCTCCTTCATCAGCCAGTGGCCGAGGCGGCGCAGCAGGTCGAGATGGGGGCCCCCGTCGCGGAAGCCGCGCGCCCAGAGCCAGGCATGGTCCGAGAGGAAGAGCGCAACGCGGCCCTTCTGCTCGCGCGCCAGCATCAGCAGCGGGCGTTCGCCCGGGCCGGTCATCACCGGCGAGCCGGTGCGGGCACGGGCGCCGACCATGCGCAGCCATTCGCCCCATTGCGGCGGCTCGACCTCCGAGCCCGGCAGGTCGCGCGTCACCGGGTGGCGCTTGCCGGGCTCGCTGACGCGGGCGCGATAGGCCTCGTCGATCACCGAACCGTCCGGCAGGGCCGGCAGGATCTGGCCGAGTGGCGTGCGGGCCAGCGACTGGGCACCGGCATATTCCGGCCCCGCGGCGATCAGCAGCGCGCCGCCCTCGCGGACATAGCGGACGATGTTGTCGAAATAGACCAGCGGCAGGATCGACTGGTTGGCGTAGCGGTCGAAGATGATCAGGTCGAATTCCTTGATCTTGACCTGGAACAGCTCGCGCGTCGGGAAGGCGATCAGCGAGAGCTCGTTGATCGGCGTGCCGTCCTGCTTCTCCGGCGGGCGCAGGATGGTGAAATGGACGAGGTCGATATTGGCGTCGGCCTTGAGCAGGTTGCGCCAGGTGCGCTCGCCGGGATGCGGCTCGCCCGAGACCAGCAGCACGCGCAGCTTGTCGCGCACGCCTTCGATGGTGATGACGGCGCGATTGTTGGCGAGCGTCAGCTCGTTGTCGAGCGGGGCAGCCTCGATCTCGACGACATTGGGGCCGCCGCGGTCGATCCGCACCGGCAGCGACACGGTCTCGCCGACGATCACCTCGCGGCGCGCGATGATCTCGCCGTCGCGGCGCACGATCAGCCCGGCACGACCGGGGCCGCCCTTCTCGAGCACGCGCAGCCGCACGGTCTGGTCCTTGCCGACGATGCCGAAGCGCGGCGAATCGACCAGCACGATGCGGCGGTCGATCTCGCGCTCGCGGCCGGTCGTTAGCACATGCAGTGGCGCGCGCAGGCCCAGCGCCTCCGCTGTCGGCGGCGTGTCATGGGCGAGGCCGTCGGTGATGACGATGGCGCCGGCCACGCGCTCGGAGGGCACGTCGGCGAGGCTGGCCGCCACCGCCTCGAACAGGCGGGTGCCATCGCCGGAGCCCTGGGCATCGCGGACCTCGACGATGCGCGATTCGACGTTGCCGATGCCGCGCAGCTGGCGCTCGATCTCGGCCTGGGCGGCCTGGGTCTGGGCCGAGCGGTCACTCAGGCGGTTGGAGGCGGAGCGGTCCACGACGACGGAGACGACGTCCTTCACCGGCTCGCGGTCCTCGAAGACGAGGGAGGGGTCGGCCAGCGTCAGCGTCAGCACGGCGAGGGCGAGCGCGCGCAGGATCGCGCTCCTGCCGGCGAGCACGATCGCCACACCCGCCGCCAGCGCCGCCAGAACGGCCAGGCCGATCAGCAGCGGCAGCGGGACGAGCGGCGCGAAGGAGAGGCTCCACATCAGATCACGGTCCTGTCGGTTTGCCTCGACATCAGCGCAGCCCTCATCCTGACGAGCGCCGCAGGCGCGTCTCGAAGGATGCTCCAGGAGGCTCCCGCACGAGCTGGATCATCCTTCGAGACGCCGCTGACGCGGCTCCTCAGGATGAGGGCTGTGGGCGTTGCAGCCCACTTCACTGGCCCAGCCTCTCGAGCAGGGCCGGGACATGGACCTGGTCGGCCTTGTAGTTGCCGGTGAGGGCGTACATCACGAGGTTGACGCCGGCCCGCAGCGCCATTTCGCGCTGGCGCGGATCGGAGCCGGAGAGCGGCACCATGGGTTCGCCGCGGCGGTTGACGGCCCAGGCCGAGGCCAGGTCGTTCGAGGTGATGACGATCGGCGAGACGTTGTCGCCGGCCCGCGCCGGGCGGCGGCCGTCGGCACCGGCCGGCGGCAGGATCTCGACCCAGGTCGTGCCGGCGTCGTAGCGCCCGACGAACCCGTCGAGGATGTAGAAGGTCTTGGTCAGGACGTGGTCGCGCGGGATCGGCTCGAGCTCGGGAATGTCGAGCGTCTGCAGCATGCGCCGGAGCTGGTCGCCCTCGGGCGTCGTGCCGCCACCCGGGCGGGCGCTCATCGCGTCGCGGGTGTCGAAGATCACCAGCCCGCCGCCCTTCATATAGGCCTCGAGCTTGCGCAACGTCTCCGAGGAGGGGATCGGCCGGCCGGAGACGATCGGCCAGTACAGGACCGGGAAAAAGGCGAGCTCGTCGCGGTCGACGTTGACGCCGACGGCCTCGCCCGGTTCGAGCGCGGTGCGCGCACCGAGCACGAGGTTGAGCCCGGCGAGCCCGGCCTTGGACATCTCGTCGACGGCGCGGTCGCCGGTGACGACATAGGCCAGGCGGGTGACCGCTCCGGCGGCGAAAAGCTCGCGTGGGATCGGCGGGCGCTGGTCCGGCGCCGGCGTCGCGGCAGGGGGCGCCGGCGCCTGGGCGCGGGCCTCGTCCGGCAGCAGCGTGCCGCCGCCGAACGCCAGCGCCAGGAGGATGGCGGCCGGCGCGGCGCGGCGGGCCCTGCGGGCGAAGTTCAGGCGGCCGCCGAGCCAGAGCGTCGCCAGCGTGTCGGCGACCAGCAGCAGCAGCGCCAGCACCAGAAGCTGCGGGCGGATGTCGAGCGCGACCGGCTTGTCGACCGGCAGCACGGCTGCGCCGAGCGCGGCGAGGTCGATCGTGCGCAGCGTGTCCGTCGGGTTGAGTGTGTTGACCGCGAGCGAGCCGTCGGCGGGGCCGTAGATGCCGGGCGGATGGGCGAGCGTGGCGCGGCCGGTGAAGCTGCGCGCCACCGGCTGGGCCGTGGCGGGCGGGCTGCGGAAGCTGCCGGTGCCGTCGAGCACGCGGGTCGGCGAAAGCGTCTCCACGCGGGCATCCTCTCCCTGGGGCTCGGCCGGGCCGGTGCCGGCGAGACCGACGATCTTCCTGAGCATTTCGACGAAGAGGCCCGACAGCGGCAGGTTCGACCAGGTCGTGTCCGCGGTGACATGCATCATCGCGATCATGCCGTCGCCGCGGCGCTCGCCGGTGACGACGGGCGTGCCGTCCTCCAGTGCCGCCCAGGTCTTGCGCGAGAGATCGGCTTCCGGCTCGGCCAGGATCTGGCGGCTGACGCGGACATCGTCATTGACCGGCACGCCGAAGAAGGGGCTCTCGCGGGTGAAGGCGGCGAGCTTGCGCGGCGTTTCCCAGGAGAGCCCGCCGCCCAGCGTGCGGCCGCCCCGGCGCAGGCGCACGGGCGTCAGCTCGTCGGAGGCCGCGGCGAGGCGCGCGCCGGCGAAGCGCAGCAGCACGCCGCCGCGCTGGATGAAGGCGTTGATCTTGCCGGCCGTGTCGGGATCGAGCGCGCCGATATCGGCCAGCACCAGCACCGAGAGGTTCTGCGCCAGCAATTCGCCGACCGGGTCGGTGGAGCCCGGCCGCGGTTCGCGGATCTCGGCGAAGGGCTGGAGGGCGCGCGAGACGTAATAGGTCGGCGAGAGCAGCGGCTGCGCCGTGTCGGTGGTCGCGCCGGAGACGATGCCGACCCGGCGGCGCTTGGACCGGTCGTCGAGCAGCGCGACGGCGCCGGCGCTGCGCTCTCCGACGATCTCCAGCCGCGAGACCGCATTGCGAACCTCGATCGGCAGCGTCAGGCGGGCGGTGGTCTGCAGCGCGGAGCCCTCGAAGACGAAAGGCGCATCGCCGAGCGGCAGCCCCTTGAGGTCGAGCGCGCGGACGAGGCCGCTGGCGGCGGCGCTGGCGGTCGGCCGCAGCACCTTGACCGCCAGCGCCCCGGCGAGATTCTCGGGCGCGGTCAGGGCGAGCTGGTCGATGGGACCGGCATGAATCGACAGGCGCCCCGAGCCGGCCTCCTGCCTCAGCCGGGCGAGGAAGGCGGCGTCGTCGGAGACCGAAAGCCCATCGGCCACCCAGACGACTTCGGCTTCAGGCGAGGTGCGCAGGAAGGTCTCGATGCGCGGCAGGTGAGCGCCACGGTCGGGTGCATGCGGCTGCAAGGCGAAGGCGCGCAGACGGTCGAGGGCGGCGCGCGGCTCCGACAGCGCGATCTCGGTCGAGGTTTCCGCCAGGCCGACGAGCGCGACCGGACGGCCTTCGCGGGCGGCGGCGGCGACGCGGGATTCGGCGACCAGCAGCCGCTCCGGCCAGTCCGCGGCGGCGCCGAAGCCGTTGTCGACCAGCAGCAGCATCGGGCCCTGCAGCGGCCCGGCCTCGCGGGGCGGGTTCCAGACCGGGCCGGCCACGGCGAGAATTGCCAGAGCCGCGATGAGCATGCGCAGCGCCAGCAGCCACCACGGCGTATGGGCCGGCATTTCGCGCTTGGCGACGAGGTCGGCCATGATCTTGAGCGGCGGAAAGTCGATCCGGCGCGGCCGCGGCGGGGTGACGCGCAGGATCAGCCAGAGCGCCGGCAGCAGCGCGAGCGCGGCCAGTGCGAGCGGCGCGGAAAAGGCGAGGGGGAGCGCGTTCAGCACCGGCTATCTCCCGCTTCCGCGTGACGCCGCGACGAGGCTCGCGATCCGCAGCACGCCTTCGCTCGCCGGCCGGTCGGTGCGGTGGAGCGTCAGCGTCCAGCCGGCCTTGCGGCAGGCCTCCCGAACCGCATCGCGATGGGCTTCCAGGCGCTGGCGGTATTCCGCCCCCCAGGAGCCGGCATCGCCGACGCGCAGCGAGAGCCCGTCCTCGAGATCGAAGAGCTCGGCCTGGCCGGTGAAGGGGAAGGTTTCCTCGATCGGGTCCGCGATCAGCAGGACATGGCCGCGGGCGCCGGAGGAGGCGAGGGTGGCGATGCGGCGGGCGAGCGAATCGGCCGGCGAGAGACCGTCCGTGATGATGATCGCATCGGCCAGGCGCGGCAGCGGCCCGTCCGGCGGCAGATCGAGATCCGCCCCCTTTGCATCCGCCAGGATCGCCTGGGCCAGCGTCTCGACGATGCGGCGCGAGGCCAGTGCCCGCGTCAGCCCGAGATGGCCGACGCGCTCGCCGCCATCGACCAGGGTCTCGGCCAGGGCGAAGCCCGCGATCAGGGCGCGATCGACCTTCGAGGCCAGCGCGAGGCTGGAGGCGAAGCCCATCGAGGCGGAGCGGTCGATCCAGAGCCAGATCGCGTGGGAGGCCTCCCATTCGCGTTCGCGGACGAAGAGGTGGCCGTCACGGGCCGAGCGGCGCCAGTCGATGCGCGACGAGGATTCGCCGGTGACGAGCGGGCGGTACTGCCAGAAGGTCTCGCCCGGGCCCGCCCGGCGGCGCCCGTGGATGCCATGCAGACTGGCGGAGACGCGCCGCGCCTCGAGGATCAGCCGGGGCAGGCGCGCCGCCAGATCGAGCGAGGCGGTGACGACCGGCCTCGCGGGCTGGCGTTCGGTCGATCCGAGAACGCGCGTGCGCAGCATCCGTGTTCGCCCCCTATCCCAGCCGCTCGACGAGCTTGCCGATGATGCCCTCCACCGTCTCGCCATCGGCGCGGGCGGCGAAGGTCAGCGCGACGCGATGCTTGAGCACCGGGATGGCCAGCGCGGCGACGTCGTCGATCGAGGGCGCGAGACGGCCTTCGACCAGCGCACGGGCGCGGCAGGCCAGCGTCAGCGACTGGCTGGCGCGCGGGCCCGGGCCCCAGGCCAGTTTGGCGGTGATCGCGGCGTCGCTGCCCTCGCCGGGGCGAGCGGAGCGGACGAGATCGAGAATCGCGTCCACGACCGCCTCGCCGACGGGCAGGCGACGCACCAGCCGCTGCGTCGACATCAGCGTCTCCGCCGTCATCGCCTGGGCCGGCTTGTGCTCGGAGGCGCCGGTGGTCTCGAGCAGGATGCGGCGCTCGGCCTCCCGGTCGGGATAGGCGACGTCGATCTCGAGCAGGAAGCGGTCGAGCTGCGCTTCGGGCAGGGGATAGGTGCCCTCCTGCTCGATCGGGTTCTGCGTCGCCAACACGTGGAAGGGCGCGGGCAGGTCGTAGCGCTCGCCGCCGACGGTGACGTGGTGCTCCTGCATCGCCTGCAGCAGCGCCGACTGGGTGCGGGGCGAGGCGCGGTTGATCTCGTCGGCCATCAGGAGCTGGGCGAAGACCGGCCCCTTGATGAAGCGGAAATGGCGCTTGCCGTCGGCGCTCTCGTCGAGAACCTCGGAGCCCAGGATGTCGGAGGGCATCAGGTCGGGCGTGAACTGGACGCGCCGGGCGCTCATGCCGAGCACGGTGCCCATCGCCTCGACCAGCTTGGTCTTGGCGAGGCCGGGCACGCCGACGAGCAGGCCGTGGCCACCCGCGAGCAGGGTGATCAGCGAGAGATCGACGACCTTCTGCTGGCCGAAGATGACGCGGCCGATCTCGGTGCGGGCGGCGCCGATGGCACCCAGCGCCGCTTCCGCCGCCTCGACGATTCCGGTATCGAGGCTGACCGGCGGGTTGGTCTCCGCCGCACGGACTTGCGCCACCATATCGATCTCCTTCACCCTCTGGCCCCGCGCCTTCCAGCGTCGCGCAACCTGCAACGGCCTGAGCCGTTGAATGTGGACGGGGCGTCATGCCGGCTCAAGGGCGGAATGACGCGGTGCACAGAACACGGCTTCACGATTATGTGGAGTTCAAGGCAGAGGCGATGATGCAACCACTATGCCGCATGCGGCGCAGGCGGGCTTTTCGATGAGTGGCGAGGGCGGCACGATGGAGCGGCTGCTGGCGGCGCTGAAAGGCGGGGAGAAGCGCGGCTTGCCGCCGGTCGAACGCTGGAACCCCGATTTCTGCGGCGATATCGACATCAGGATCGCCGCCGATGGCACCTGGTTTTATCTGGGCACGCCGATCGGCCGGCCTGCGCTGGTCAAGCTGTTTTCCTCCGTCCTGCGGCGGGACGGGGAGGATTACGTTCTCGTGACACCGGTGGAAAAGCTCGGCATCACGGTCGAGGACGCCCCCTTCCAGGCCGTCGAGATGGCGGTGGACGGAGAGGGCCAGGCTCGCGCGATTGCCTTTCGGACCCAGGTGGACGATCTCGTCGAGGTGGGTCCGGAGCATCCGATTCGCTTCGAGCGGGAGGCTGCGGGCGACGGGCTGAAGCCTTATGTCCATGTGCGCCGCAATCTCTGGGCCCGGCTCACCCGTGCGTTGACCTATGATCTGCTGGCGCTGGGAGAGGTTCGCGAGGCGGGCGGGTCGCCCCATTTCGGCGTCGCCGTGGCCGGCACCTTCTATCCGGCGGTGCCGGCGAGCGAGATCGACGCGGCGTGATGCAGGCTCTCAATCTGACCGCGGAGGAGTTTGCGGCGCTGGCGACGCGGCGGTTGCGGGCGGAGCCGCCGGCCCTGGGCGATGTCATCGCCCGCCCGCGCGGCGACCACGACCACCAGCCCCAGCCGATCAAGCCGCCCGACGAGACGGCGGCTGTTCCCGCCGCCGTCCTGATCGGGGTGGTGCCGAGGCCCGAGGGGCCGACGGTCATCCTGACGCAGAGGGCGGCGACGTTGCGCAGCCACTCCGCACAGGTCGCTTTTCCCGGCGGGCGTGTCGATGCCGTCGATGGCTCGCCCGTCGTGACGGCGTTGCGCGAGGCGGAGGAGGAGATCGGCCTGCCGCGCGAGCGCGTCCGCACGCTCGGCTTTCTCGATGCCTATCTGACGGGAACCGGTTATCGCATCGTGCCGGTGGTCGCCCTGCTCGAGCCGCCATTCACCCTGACGCTGAACGCCCACGAAGTCGACGACGCCTTCGAGACGCCCTTGTCCTTCCTGCTCGACCCGGCCAATCACCGGCGCGAAGGGCGCGAATGGAAAGGGCTCTACCGCACCTACTATGCGATGCCGTTCGGGGATCGCTATATCTGGGGCGCCACCGCCGGAATGATCCGCAATCTCTACGAGCGGCTCTCGGGCTGAACAGGACTGGACGATCAAGGCCATGCTGCGCTCGATCATCGAAGAGGTGCTTCTCTTCGTCCTGCCATTCTGCATCTTCGCCGGCTACCTCATCGTCAAACGGCGCAACCCGTTCGATGTCGAGCATTGGAGCCGGCATCTCTTCTGGCTGTCGATCGTCGGCCTGTCGCTGGCGATCGCGCTCGTCGCCTATGGCGGCTGGACCGCACCCCGCGCCAAGGGCGCCTATGAGCCACCGCATATGGAGAACGGGCAGCTGGTGCCCGGCCGCTTCAAATGACCTCCCCCGAGGGGCGGATCGCCGCCCTGCTGGCGCGGCCATCGCTCTCCGGGCTGCTGGATGTGCTCAACGGCGAGGGCGAGGAAACCCGCATCGTCGGGGGCGCGGTGCGCGACGCCCTGCTCGGAGAGCCGATCGGCGACGTCGACCTGGCGACGACCACGCTGCCCGAGGACACGATGCGGCGCGGCCGGCTGGCCGGATTCAAGGCCGTCCCGACGGGGATCGAGCACGGCACGGTGACCCTCGTCGCCGATGGCATCGCCTGCGAGGTCACGACGCTGCGCGAGGATGTCGAGACCGATGGCCGGCGAGCGACGGTCCGCTTCGGCCGCGATTTCGACGCCGATGCGCGGCGGCGCGACTTCACGGTCAATGCGCTCTCGCTCGACCGGGCCGGCGCCGTCCATGATCCCTGCGGAGGGCTCGCCGATCTCGCCGCGCGGCGCATCCGCTTCATCGGTGACGCAGCGACGCGCATCCGTGAGGATTATCTGCGCATCCTGCGCTTCTTTCGTTTTCATGCCCGCTACGGGGCCGGTTCGCCGGATGCCGACGGCGTCCGCGCCTGCATCGCGGGGTCGAGCGGGCTGGCGGGGCTGTCACGCGAGCGTGTGCGCGCCGAGCTGATGAAGCTGCTGGTGGCGCCGGGTGCGGCTCCCGCCCTGCGGGCCATGGCCGAGGCCGGGCTCTTGATGCCGATGATCGGCCGCGTGCCGCATCTGGCGCGCTTCGAGGCGGTGACCGAGGGCGGAGGCGAGCGCGTGTTCCCCGCCTTCCGGCTGGCGGCGCTCGCCGTCGGCGTGCGGGAGGACGCGCTGCGCCTGCGCGAGGAGCTTCGCCTCTCCAATGACGAGTTCGACCGGATCGAGCGCATCGCGCTGGCGCTGGAGGGGCTGTCGGGCCGAGGTTCGCCCGCGACGCTGGCGCAGTTGCGCCATCTCGCCCACCGCCTCGGGCAGGACGCCGTGGCGGCCGGGCTCGTGCTGCTGGCCGGGCGGGGCGCGGAGGCTGCCGGGCGGGCTCACGCGATGATCGCCGAACTGGCTCGGACGCCGCCTTTCCAGCCGACGGGGCGCGACGTGATCGCGCTGGGTGTGCCCGCGGGGCCTCCGGTCGGGCAGGTGCTGGCGGCGGCGCGGCGCGCCTGGATCGAGGGGGGCGCCTCTCCCGACACAGCCGCGCAATGGCGGTTTCTGGATGAGGCCCTTCGGTCGATGTCCCCAGGACGAGCGGCCGACTGAAGCAGCCCTCGCTCAGGGCCAGCGCACCGTCGGCGGCATGGAGGAGAGGATCGAGTCGACATTGCCGCCGGTGCGCAGGCCGAAGATCGTGCCGCGGTCGTAGAGCAGGTTGAACTCGACATAGCGCCCGCGGCGGATCTGCTGCTCCTCGCGTTCGGCGGCGCTCCAGGGCTTGCTCATGTTGGCGCGCAGGATCGGCGGATAGGCGTCGAGGAAGGCCTCGCCGACGGCCTGGGTGAAGGAGAGGTCGCCGTCGGGATCGCCCGACCAGACGTAGTCGTAGAAGATCCCGCCGATGCCGCGCGGCTCGTCGCGATGCTTCAGGTGGAAATACTCGTCGCACCAGACCTTGAAGCGCGGATAATCGGCGATCGGCGCATGCCGTTCGCAGGGGGCCCGCATCGCGGCGTGGAAGGCGATGGCATCGGGATCGTCCTGGTTGCGCCTGGCGACCAGCACCGGGGTGAGATCGGCGCCGCCGCCGAACCAGGGCTTGGTGGTGACGACGAAGCGCGTGTTCATGTGCACGGTCGGGGCGTGCGGGCTCCAGGGATGGGCGATCAGCGAGATGCCCGTGGCATGAAAGCGCGGATCCTCTGCCGCGCCGGGAATCTGGCCGGCAAATTCGGGCTGGAAGGTGCCGTAGACGGTCGAGACATGGACGCCGACCTTCTCGAAGACGCGGCCGCTCATCATCGACATGACGCCGCCGCCGCCCGGCGCGCCGTCATGGTTGTTGCGCTGCCAGGGCGTGCGGATGAAGCGGCCGGGCGCGTTCGCCTCGGGCGGGAAGGGGCCGGTCGCCTCGGCCTCGATCGCCTCGAAGGCGGTGCAGATGCGGTCCCGCAACGTCTCGAACCAGGCTTTCGCGCGCGGCTTCATTGCCTCGGCCTTCTCAAGCGCGGCGGGGTCACTCGGCGCCGCGGCGGCGGCTTTGTGGTCAGTCATCCCCGTCTCCTCACCCTGGATACGTTTCTTGATGTTGGTCTTCGTTCCCGGTCGCCGGGACGAAGCCGCCGACCTGGCGCAAGGCTTCGCCCAGAACCAGTGCGGCCGCAATCGCGACGTTGAGGGAGCGCAGGCCCGCGAGCATGGGGACATGCACCACCGCATCGGCGGCCGCATAGACTTCGGGCGCCACGCCGGCCGATTCCCGGCCGACCATGACGATGTCGCCGGGCGAGTATGCGAGATCGAGATGGCGGGTGCGCCCGTCGGTCTCGGCCAGGATCAGGCGGTGCCCCGCCTGCCGGCGCCAGCGGTCGAAGGCGGCGAAGGAGGCGTGGCGGGCGACGGCCGCGCGTTCGAGATAATCCATTCCCGAACGGCGGAAATGCCGGTCGGAGACGTCGAAGGCGGCGGGCTCGACGATGTCGACGGCGACGCCGAGGCAGGCGGCCATGCGGATCATCGTGCCGGTGTTCTGGGGAATGTCGGGCTGGTAGAGCGCCAGGCGCAGCGGCGTCCGGCCTCTCGGGGATGCTGCTTCGTCGGTCGCCGTCATCGTGTCCTGTCATGGGATGACGGCGGGAGATGCGTCAAGCCGTGGGCCGGGCGGGGGCATGCGTCGGCACGGCTGGCAATTGTCGCGCCTGCACGCCATATCCGCGGCCTGCCCGGGTCTGACCCGCTGCGGGCCCTGCCCCGATTTCGTCGCCATGCCGGTCCAGAGGAGGGCGGACATGTTCACCCCGCTGTTCCGCTGGCTCGAGAGCCGCATCGACGTCTTCGCGCCCTTCGACGAACGCGAGACGCCGCCGCGCGGCGTCTGGCCGTTCATGTGGCACCACATCAAGGGGGTGAAGGGCTGGCTGGTCCTCGTCATGCTGACGGGGCTCGGCTTCAGCGGCATCGAAGCGGCGATGTATCTGATGGTCGGCTGGTTCGTCGATCTTCTGGCGACGCAATCGCCGGAGACGATCTTCCGCGACCATGGCTGGCTGCTGGCGGGAGCGGCCTTTCTCGTGGTCGTGGTGCGGCCGCTGATCTATTTCGCCAACCACGCCATCGTCGACCAGGTCGTGGTGCCGCAGATCACCAACCAGATCCGCTGGCGCAACCATGTCTATACGCTCGGCCATGCGCTCGGCTATTTCCAGAACGACTTCGCCGGGCGCCTGTCCTCCCGCGTGATCCAGGCCGGCCAGTCGATCCGCGGCGCCACGATCGAGGTTATCGACGATCTCTGGTACGCGCTGATCTTCGCCTCGGTCGCCATCGGCTTCTTCGGCGCGACCTCGCTGTGGCTGGCGCTGCCGGTGCTGGTCTGGCTCGCGGCCTATGTCGTGCTGCTGATCTATTTCGTGCCGCGCGCCAAGAGCCGCTCGGAGGCCAATTCGCTCGGCCGCTCGTCGACCACGGGGCGGATCGTCGATTCCTATACCAACATCCTCACGGTGAAGCTGTTCGCGCGCGCCGATGCCGAGCGCTCGGCCGTTCGCGATTCGCTAACACGCTGGAACGCCTCCTTCCTCGACCTGTCGCGGCTGATCACTGGCGTCAGCGTCATCCTGCAGACGATGAACAGCCTGCTCGTGGTCGTCACGGCCTGGCTCAGCCTCTGGCTATGGAGCCATGGCGCGATGACGCCCGGCGCCGTGGCGGCCTCGATCGGCCTCGTCCTGCGCCTCGTCCAGATGTCGAGCTGGCTGATCCATCTCGTGCGCGGGGTGTTCGAGAACATCGGCGCCGTGCAGGAGAGCATGGAGACGATCGCCAAGCCGCACGACCTGCCCGATGCGGCCGACGCCGTGCCGCTGCGGGTCGAGACGGGCGGCATCCGCTTCGACAAGGTCCGCTTCAACTACGGCAAGAGCGGCGGCCTGTTCGAGGGGCTCGATCTCGAGATCAAGCCGGGTGAGAAGATCGGCCTCGTCGGGCCTTCCGGCGCCGGCAAGTCGACGCTGGTGAACCTGCTGCTGCGGCTCTACCCGCTCGAGGGCGGGCGCATCCTGATCGACGGGCAGGACATCGCGCAGGTCACGCAGGATTCGCTGCGCGCGCAGATCGGCATGGTGACGCAGGACAATTCGCTGCTGCACCGCTCGATCGGCGACAATATCGCCTATGGGCGGGTCGGCTCGACGGCGGAGGAGATCGCGCAGGCGGCCCGCCAGGCCTCTGCCCATGAGTTCGTGCTGGGGCTGAGCGACCAGGACGGGCGCCGCGGTTTCGATTCGCGCGTCGGCGAGCGTGGCGTGAAGCTCTCCGGCGGCCAGCGCCAGCGCATCGCCATCGCCCGCGTGCTGCTGAAGGATGCACCGATCCTGATCCTCGACGAGGCGACCTCGGCGCTCGATTCCGAGGTCGAGGCCGCGATCCAGGAACAGCTCACCACGCTGATGCAGGGCAAGACGGTGATCGCGATCGCGCATCGGCTGTCGACGATCGCCGCGCTGGACCGACTGGTCGTGCTCGACCGCGGGCGGATCGTCGATATCGGTAGCCATGCGGAGCTGGTATCGCGGGGTGGGCTCTATGGCCGGCTCTGGGCGCGCCAGTCGGGCGGGTTTCTCGCCGCCGCCGACCCGGAAACGCTGCCGGCCTGACGCTCGTCTGCCGATGATGGGCCATGCACCGGCAGGCTCTGCGCAACAGTAGACTTCGTCCAATCTGCATGCCAAAGAGCGCGCAGTGACGTGCCGCCGCATTGCGGCCGTGACGACGCGCCCGTAGATACGGCGCAGGTTTGCAATTTCGAGTTTTTCCAAAGCTCGACTGACGTTGTAGAGGATTGGATCGTGGCGAACGCGACCGATACGAAACCGACCGAATCCACACGCCGCGATTTCCTCATGCTGGCGACCGGCGCTGCCGGTGTCGTCGGCCTCGGTGCGGTCGTGGTTCCGCTGGTGAGCCAGCTGGCGCCCGACGCTCAGACGGTCGCCGCCGGTGCGCCGATCGACCTCGACCTCGCCCCGATCGCGGAAGGCCAGGCGATCAAGCTGTTCTGGCGTGGCAAGCTGATCTTCGTGCGTCACCGCACCAAGAAGGAGATCGACGAGGCCCGCGCGGTCAACGTGGCCTCGCTGCCCGATCCGCAGACCGACCAAGCTCGCGTCAAGCAGGGCCATGAGCAGTTCCTGGTGGTGTACGGCAACTGCACCCATCTCGGTTGCGTGCCGCTCGGCAACAACCCGGGCGATCCGAAGGGCGACTACGATGGCTGGTTTTGCCCCTGCCACGGCTCGCACTACGATTCCTCGGGCCGCATCCGCAAGGGGCCGGCGCCGCTCAACCTGCCGATCCCGCCCTACGCATTCAGCGCCGACACCAAGATCCGGATCGGCTGAGCCGCGCGCTCGGTTCCGATTCCGCCTGTAAGAGACAGCCCCGAGGCAACCCGCATGAGTGGTCACAGCTCCTACGTCCCGAAGACAGGTTTCGAGCGCTGGCTCGATGCGCGTCTGCCGATCATCCGCCTCGCGCATGATTCGGCGGTCTCCTATCCGGTGCCGCGCAACCTGAACTATTTCTGGACCTTCGGCGGCATCCTCATGTTCATGCTGGTGTCGCAGATCGTCACCGGCATCATCCTGGCGATGCATTACACGCCGCATTCGACGATGGCGTTCAATTCCGTCGAGCATATCATGCGCGACGTGAACTACGGATGGCTGCTGCGCTATCTGCACTCCAACGGCGCGTCGATGTTCTTCCTCGCGGTCTACATCCACATCTTCCGCGGTCTCTACTACGGCTCCTACAAGGCCCCGCGCGAGGTGCTCTGGATCCTCGGCGTCGTCATCCTGCTGCTGATGATGGCCACCGC
>NCCO01000041.1:22500-27337 GCA_002279705.1 Allobosea sp. 12-68-7 | reverse complement strand
ACCGCTTTCATGGGCTATGTGCTGCCCTGGGGTCAGATGTCCTTCTGGGGCGCGACCGTCATCACCAGCCTGTTCTCGGCGCTGCCGATCGTCGGCGAGACGATCGTGACCTTCCTGTGGGGCGGCTTCTCGGTCGACAACCCGACGCTGAACCGCTTCTTCTCGCTGCACTACTTGCTGCCGTTTATGATCTTCGGCGTGGTCATCCTCCACGTCTGGGCGCTGCATCATGTCGGCCAGAACAACCCGACCGGCGTCGAGGTGAAGAACGTCGCCAAGGACACGGTTCCGTTCACGCCCTATGCGACGGTCAAGGACGTCTTCGCGATGGTGTGCTTCATCTTCGTGTTCTCCTACTTCGTGTTCTACACGCCGAACTTCCTCGGCCATGCCGACAACTACATTCCGGCCAATCCGGCCGTGACGCCGGCCCATATCGTTCCCGAGTGGTACTTCCTGCCCTTCTACGCGATCCTGCGTGCGGTGCCGGACAAGCTCGGCGGTGTCATCGCCATGGGCGCGGCGATCGTCGTGCTGGCCTTCCTGCCCTGGCTCGATACCTCCAAGGTCAAGTCGATGAGCTACCGTCCGATCGCCCGCCAGCTGTTCTGGGCCTTCGTCGTGGTCTGCATCGGTCTCGGCTGGCTCGGCGCCATGCCGGCGGAGGGCGGCTACGTCATCGCCTCGCAGATCTTCACCGTGCTGTATTTCGGCTACTTCGTCGCGCTGTTCGTCGTCGGCCTGTTCGAACGGCCCAAGGCACTGCCGAGCTCGATCGCCGACTCCGTGCTCGGTGCTTTGCAGGGCGGATCGGGTGCGCGCATGGGCACTGCCGTCGCCGCCGAACCCCACGCCAAGGGCTGAGACGAATCATGATCACTCTTTCGGTTCGCTCGGCCGCCCTCGGCCTTCTGCTCGCCGCCCTGCCGCTGACGGCCCAGGCCGCCGGCGCCCGCGTCGAGCCGCCGGCGCTGAGCTGGTCGTTCTCGGGGCCTTTCGGCACCTTCGACCGCGCCCAGTTGCAGCGCGGCTACAAGGTCTACAAGGAGGTCTGCGCGAGCTGCCACAGCGCTTCGCTCCTGAAGTTCCGCAACCTGTCGCAGCCCGGCGGGCCGGAGTTCACGCCCGGCCAGGTCACGGCGCTCGCGGCGACCTACCAGATCAAGGACGGCCCCAACGACGCGGGCGAAATGTTCGAGCGGCCGGGTCGCGCTGCTGACCCGTTCCCCGCGCCCTTCCCGAATGAGCAGGCGGCGCGCGCAGCCAATGGCGGCGCCTATCCGCCCGACCTGTCGGTGCTGGCGAAGGCGCGGACCTATGAGCGCGGCTTCCCCCGCTTTGTGTTCGACATCTTCACGCAGTACCAGGAGCAGGGGCCGGACTACATCGCCGCGCTGCTGACAGGCTATAAGGATCCGCCGCCGGAAGGCGTGACGCTCCTGCCGGGCCAATACTACAACACCTATATGCCCGGCCATCTGATCGCGATGCCGAACGTCCTCAACGACGGCCAGGTCGAGTTCCCCAAGGGGCCAGACGGGCAGCCGCAGGTGCCGGAGACGGCGAAGCAGTATGCCAAGGACGTGACGGCGTTCCTGATGTGGGCGGCCGAGCCGCATCTCGAGGCGCGCAAGCGCATCGGCCTGCAGGTCATGCTGTTCCTGTTGATGTTCGGAACGCTGCTCTACTACACGAAGAAGAAGGTCTGGTCGCGCATGCCCGACGGCACCGCGGCGCACTGACCGACACGCTCCATCGAAACGAGGCCCCGGCGACGGGGCCTTTTTCTTGGGTGCCACCATTTCTTGGGCGCTGGCACTGATCGCGATGCTCCCGCGCTTGATGCCGGGAGGAGCGCACGGCACAGTCCCGCCCGATCACGAAGGATATCGACATGAGCGCAGCGGTTCTGGGAATCATCGGCGGGTCGGGCATCTACGATCTGCCGGGGCTGAGCGATTTGCGCGAGGAGCGGATCGAGAGCCCCTGGGGGGAGCCGTCGGACGTTCTGCGCTTCGGCCGCATCGGCGACACCCGGATCGTGTTCCTGCCCCGCCATGGCCGCGGCCACGCGATCCCGCCCTCGGAGATCAACTACCGCGCCAATATCGACGTGATGAAGCGCGCCGGCGTGACCGACCTCGTCTCGCTCTCCGCCTGCGGCTCCTACAAGGCCGAGCTCTATCCGGGGCTGTTCGTGCTGGTCGACCAGTTCGTCGACCGCACCAGCGGGCGGGTCTCCTCCTTCTTCGGCCGGGGTTGCGTCGCCCATGTCTCGGTCGCCCATCCGGTCGGCCCGGCGCTGCAGGGGCTGATCGCGGCCGCCGCGACGGCGGAGGGCCTGGCCTTCGTGCGCGGCGGCACGCTGGTGACGATGGAAGGGCCGCAATTCTCGACCTATGCGGAATCCATGACCTATAAGGCGCTCGGCTACGACCTGATCGGCATGACGGCGATGCCGGAGGCCAAGCTCGCCCGCGAGGCCGAGATCACCTATGCGACGGTCGCGATGGTCACCGACTTTGACTGCTGGCACGAGGAGCACGGCCCGGTCGATGTGGCCGCCGTGGTCAAGGTGCTGCATGACAATGCCGACAAGGCGAAGCGGCTGGTGGCGCGGCTCGCCGCCGATTTCCCGCAGGAGCGCGTGCCCTGCCCTGCCGGGTCGCACAACGCGCTCGACAATGCCATCATCACCGCGCCCGCGATGCGCGATCCCGCCCTGCTCGCCAAGCTCGACGCCGTGGCGGGGCGCCTCCTGAAAGCGGCCTGACAGCGATGAACCTAGCCGACAGCATCCGCGCGATCCCGGATTATCCCAAGCCGGGTATCATTTTCCGCGACATCACCACGCTGCTGGGCGACGCGCGCGCCTTTCGCCGCGTGGTCGACGAGTTGGTGCAGCCTTTCGCCGGGCTGAAGATCGCCAAGATCGCCGGCATCGAGGCTCGTGGCTTCATCCTCGGCGGGGCCGTCGCGCACCAGCTTTCGGCCGGCTTCGTGCCCGTGCGCAAGAAGGGCAAGCTGCCGCACGAGACCGTCAGCGTCACCTATGAGCTGGAATACGGGACCGACGAGATCGAGGTCCACAAGGATGCCGTGTCGCCGGGCGAGCGCGTGCTGCTGGTCGACGACCTGATCGCCACGGGCGGGACGGCGGAAGGCGCGGTGAACCTGCTCTCGCGGCTGGGGGCGGAGGTGGTCGCCGCCTGCTTCATCGTCGATCTGCCCGATCTCGGCGGCGCCGACCGGATCCGGCGGCTCGGCGTGCCCGTGCGCACGCTGGTCTCCTTCGGCGGGCATTGAGGCGGAGATGAAGATCAACGGGCAGGCCTACCGCACGATCTGGCTCGCGCCGGATGGCTGGCGTGTCTGTGTCATCGACCAGACGCGGCTGCCCTTCCGCTTCGAGACGGTGACCTTGTCATCGAGCGAGGCGGCGGCCGAGGCGATCCGCAGCATGGTCGTGCGTGGCGCGCCGCTGATCGGGGCGACGGCCGCCTATGGCGTGGCGCTGGCGATGCGGGCGGATGCTTCAGACGCGGCACTGGAGGCGGCGCTCACGCTGCTGGGCGCGACGCGGCCGACGGCTGTCAACCTGCACTGGGCGCTGGCGCGGATGCGCCGCGTCCTGACGCCGCTCGACCCGGGTCGGCGCGTCGAGATGGCCTATTCCGAGGCGGCGCTGATCTGCGACGAGGACGTCGCGCTCTGCCGCGCCATCGGTGAGCACGGGCTCGGGTTGATCCGGGCGATCGCGGCCGAGCGCCCCTTGGGCCGGACCATTAACATCCTGACGCATTGCAACGCCGGCTGGCTCGCCACCGTCGACTGGGGCACGGCGCTGGCGCCGATCTATCTCGCCCATGACGCCGGGATCGCCGTCCATGTCTGGGTCGACGAGACGCGCCCGCGCAACCAGGGCGCCGCGCTTACGGCCTATGAACTCGGCGCGCATGGTGTGCCCCACACCGTGATCGCCGACAATGCCGGCGGGCATCTGATGCAGCATGGCGAGGTCGACATGGTCATCGTCGGCACCGACCGGACGACGGCGACCGGCGATGTCGCCAACAAGATCGGCACCTATCTCAAGGCGCTGGCCGCGCATGACAACGGCGTGCCCTTCTATGTCGCGCTGCCGTCGCCGACCATCGACTGGAGCCTGTCGGACGGGCTGCGCGAGATCCCGATCGAGGAACGCGCGGCACGGGAGGTCACGCATCTCTCCGGGCTGGCGGAGGACGGCGAGGTGCATTCGTTCCGCGTGGTCGCGCCGGGCAGCCCTGCGGCGAACCCCGCCTTTGACGTCACCCCCGCCCGGCTCGTGACCGGGCTGATCACCGAGCGCGGCGTCTGCGAGGCGAGCGCGGAGGGGCTGGCGCGGCTGTTTCCGGAACGGGCCGGACGGCCGCCCGCGTGAGCAGGACGAGATCATGACCAGGGACGAACTCGGCGCCGGCATCGTCACTGTGGCGCAGGCGATCGATCGCGCGGGCTTCTGTCCGTCGAAATCGGGCAATGTCTCGGCGCGGACGGAAGCCGGCTTCCTGATCACGCCGTCGGGCCTGCCCTATGCCCAGACGACCCCCGAGGATCTGATCGAACTCTCGATCGACGGCATGGTTCTCTCCGGCGCGCGCAAGCCATCCTCGGAATGGCCCTTCCATGCCGCGATCTACCGGGCGCGGCCCGAAGCGCAGGCGATCGTCCATACCCACTCGCCGCGGGCCACCGCCCTGTCCTGCACGCGCCGGGGCATCCCGGCCTTCCATTACATGATCGCGCTCTGCGGCGGCGCCGACATCCGCTGCGCCGATTATGCGACCTTCGGCAC
>NCCO01000041.1:16950-22460 GCA_002279705.1 Allobosea sp. 12-68-7 | reverse complement strand
CGGCACGCCGGAACTGGCGGAGAACGCGGTGCGGGCGCTGGAGGGGCGCAAGGCGGTATTGCTCGCCAATCACGGCGTCATCGCGCTCGGAGCCTCGCTCGCCGGGGCGCACCAGATCGTGGCCGAGGTCGAGAACCTCGCAGGCCAGTATCTCGATATCCTCGCCGCGGGTCTGGCGCCCGTCATCCTCGACGAGGCGGAGATGGCGCGGGTGACCGCCAAATTCTCGGGCTACGGCAAGGTCGGCTGACCGAACTTCTGGGTCCGTCATCCCGGGCTTGCCCCGGGATCCATCGGAGGGCTCCGGAGCTCTACGATGGATCCCGGAGCGGCGCCGCTTCGCGGCTTGTCCGGGACGACGGCGCAGTTCCGTGCGAACGGCGATGCGCCTCAGACCTTCGTCCAGGCCGCATACCAGCTGTTGAACAGCGCGAGCTGGGTGCGGGCGTAGTGCTTCTGGCCCTCGGTCAGGCTGTCGGAGGCGTTGAAGTGCAGCTCGTATTCGGGGCTGCCCTCCAGCACCATCAGGTATTTGTAGAACAGCACCAGGTCCGGCCCCTCGTCGAAGCTCGACAGCACGGCGAGCGCGCCGTCCAGTTCGAGCGCCTTGGCGCGGGCCGTGACATCGCCCGTGGCGGCCTGCTCGCAGAGCGAGACGAGGTGCAGCACCGGCTTGGGCAGCACATTGCCGATGCCGGTGATCGCGCCGCTGGCGCCGCAATTGACGAAGCCGTGGAAGACCTGCGTGTCGACGCCGACCATCAGGGTGATATCCTCCGACTGCCCGGTGATGTTCTCGGCCGCGTAGGTCAGGCTCTTGGCGCCGCCGAACTCCTTGAAGCCGATCAGGTTGGGGTGGCTCTCGCGCAGCTTGAAGAACAGGTCGGCGCGGGTTTCGAACCCGTAATAGGGGCTGTTGTAGATCACCGCCGGCAGGCCGTCGGCCGCCTTAAGGATGGCGCCGAAATGCGCGGCCTGGGCCGAAGCCGAGGGGCCGCGCGAGAGCACGCGCGGGATCACCATCAGGCCCTTGGCGCCGACGCGCTTGCCATGGGCGGCGAAGGCCGCGGCGCGCTGCGTGTTCTGCGCGCCGGTGCCGACGATGACGGGCACGCCGGCCGCGCAGAGGCGGGCGACGCCTTCCATGCGCTGCTCGTCGGTCAGCAGCGGCCAGTCGCCCATCGAGCCGCAATAGACCACCGCCGACATGCCGGCGGCGATCAGCTCCTTACCCTTGCGGACGAGCGCGTCGAAATCGGGGCTGCGGTCCGCCTTGCACGGCGTCATCAGGGCGGGAATCGTACCGGAGAAGATGTTTGAGGCCATTGAACGTTTCCTTGGCGGTTTCTTGCGTCGTTCAGGTTTCGGAGACCGGCGGGGGTTAGACTTCGCAGGCGAAGGGGTCGTCGACGGTGTGGGCGGGCTGGGTGAACCAGCGCGCGCCGTCCTCCGTCATGTAGGCGATGTCCTCGAGGCGGACGCCGAACTCGCCGTAGATGCACATCATTGGCTCGATGGAGAAGCACATGCCGACCTGGAGCGGCGTCTTGTTGCCCTTCACCATGTAAGCTTCCTCGTGGATGTCGAGGCCGAGCCCGTGACCGGTGCGGTGGGGCAGGCCGGGGACCTTGTAGCCGGGGCCGTAGCCGGCGGCCTCGATCACGCCGCGGGCGGCGACATCGACGTTCTCGCAGGGAGCGCCGAGCTGGGCAGCGGCGAAGCCGGCGAGCTGCGCCTTCTTTTCGAGGTTCCAGATGTCGCGCTGGCGCTGCGTCGGTTCGCCGAAGACATAGGTCCGGGTGATGTCGGAGCAGTAGCCACCGACCTTTGTTCCCATGTCGATGAGCACCATGTCGCCATCCTGCAGCGTCTGCTCATGGGGCACGCCATGCGGATAGGCTGTCGCCTCGCCAAACTGCGCGGCGCCGAAGGAGGTGCTCATCCCGAGCTTGCGATGGGCCTGGCCGAGGAAATCCTTGACCTGCGCCGTCGTCACGCCGACCTGCAGGGCGCGGGCGGCGGCGCGATGGACCTCCATGGTGATGTCCATGGCGCGCTGGATCAGGGCGACTTCGGCCGCCGATTTGAGCTGGCGGCAGGTCGCGGTGATCGAGCTGCCCTGCGTGAAGGTGAAGCGGTTGCCCGCCTTGCGCAGTCCGTCGGCGATAAAGAACGGGGTCTGCGGGTCGAGGCCGACCTGGCCGCTCTCATAGCCCATGCTGCGGATGGTCTCGACCACCAGTTCGGTCGGGTCCTCATGCTCTTCCCAGCAGCGGACATCGTCGCCGAACTTCATGTATTCGCGCGTCTTCGGCTCCTCGAAGGCGGGGCTGAGATAGGCGATCTCGCCCTCGACAGGGATCACCGCGCCATGCAGCCGCTCGCTCAGGCCGAGCTGGATACCAGTAAAATAAGCCAGGCTCGTCGAGGTATCGAGGTAGAGCGCCTGGAGACCCTGCTCGCGCATCAGTGTCTGGGCCTTGGCGATGCGCTGCTTGAACTCGCCGACGGCGATCGGCTCGATGCCGTCCGTCATCGGTTTCAGTTTGGCGAGTTCCGCCTCGAAGCTCGATCCGCCCACTCCGATGGTCATGGTCCGTAGTCCTTGCTGGTCTGTCTTGAGAATGAGGTTGGTCGCGCTCAGGCGGCCGGAGCCTGGGGCAGGGCGATGTCGGCATCGTCCGGCTCCAGCAGGTGCAGCAGGTCTTCGCGAACGGCCAGGACGTGGTCGAGGGTCAGCCGCGCTGCGCCCTCGGCGTCGCCGGCGCGGCAGAGATCGAGCAGGGCGGCGTGCTCGCGCTTGGCGCGCGTCGTGGCGCCTTCGGACATGGCGAGCTGGACGCGGGTGTAGCGGTCGGTGTTGGCGAGCAGGACGCGGACCAGCTCGAGCGTCTGGCTGCGCCCCGATGCCCGGTAGAGCGAGAGGTGGTATTCGCGGTTGAGCTCGCCATAGGCCTCCAGGTCGCCCCGGCCGATCGCCGCGGCATAATCGTCCAGGAGCGTCTCGGCGCTCTCGAAATCGGTGGCGGTGAGCCGTGGCACGGCCCGGCGGATCAGGTCCGGCTCCAGCATGGCGCGCAGGTCGAAGAGTTCGGCGATGTCCGAGCCCGAGAGCGCGGTCACCACCGCGCCGCGATGCGGATGGAGCGTGACCAGGCCCTCCGCCGCGAGCTGGTGAAAGGCTTCGCGGATCGGGATGCGGCTGATGCCGAATTCGCGGGCGAGCGCGTCCTGCCGCAGCGCCTCGCCGGCGGCGACGGCGCCCGACAGGATGCGGCGGCGCAGCTCGGCGACCGCCGCGCCGGTGACGGTCTGGCGGAGCAGCGGCCTTCGCGTGAGCACGGAATGGGGCGCGACCAAGTGGATATCCAGCTCAAACGGCGCCCTAGAGGGCCTGCCTGGATGAGGCCTCGAATGGTTGTCCCTGTCAATTGGATAAAATGTTCAATATCCAGCCCGTTCAGGCCAAGCCCCGGGTCAGGGCCATTCGGTTCGACCGGTCGTCGACCGAGCCCACGGCCGCGCCGCTCTCCCGTGGCGGTTTGGTGCGTCCTGCCAAGGAGCCACCGTTGTTCGAAGGCGCCCGTGACGAGCGTCTCCGGAACAGGGTTGGAGAGTGTCGGGCTGCTTCAGCCGTCCTGCCAGCGCTGCTGCAGCGCCGTCGCCGACATCAGGTCGAAGGAGAGGTCGGAGATCTGCCAGAAGCGCGTGCTGTCCTGCTGGAAGGCCCAGAGGTGGTCGTAGATCTTCTTGAAGGCCGGGTTGGCGGCCGACATCTCGGCGTAGAGATCCTTGGTGTGCTTGTAGCTTTGCCGGAGGATGTCGTTGGGCAGCGGGCGCAGCTGCGCGCCGCCGGCGATCAGCCGCTTCAGGGCTGGCGGGTTGAGCGCGTCGTATTTCGCCTGCATGTCGTGGCCGGAGGCCATCGCGCAGGTTTTGAGCACCCGCTGATAGGTTGGGGGCAGGCTGTTCCACTTCTCCAGATTGATGAAGAAGCTCAGTTCCGCGCAGCCATCCCAGAAGCCGGGATAGTAGTAATAGGGCGCGACGCGGGCGAAGCCGAGCTTCTCGTCGTCATAGGGACCGACGAACTCGACGGCGTCGAGCACGCCGCGTTCCAGCGCCGGATAGATGTCGCCGGCGCCGAGCTGCTGCGGCACCACGCCCATCTTCTGCAGGACGTTGCCGCCCAGCCCGCCGACGCGCATCTTCAGGCCCTGGAGATCGGCCACCGACTTGATCTCTTTGCGGAACCAGCCGCCCATCTGCGCGCCGGTGTTGCCGGCCGGCAGATTGTAGATGTTGAACTTGGCGTAGAACTCGTTGAGCAGTTCGAGCCCGCCGGCATGGAACAGCCAGGCCTGCATCTGGCGGCTGTTGGGGCCCCAGGGAATGACCGTGCCGAAGGCAAAGGCGGTGTCCTTGCCGATGTAGAAATAGGAGCCGGAATGGCCCATCTCGACGGTGCCGTTGGTCACGGCGTCGGCCACCTGGAGAGCGGGCACGATCTCGCCCGCTGCGAAGACCTGGATCTTGAATTTGCCGTCGGTGACGGCCGAGACGGCTTCCGACAGATGCGTGCAGGCGCCGTAGAGCGTCTCGAGCGATTTCGGATAGCTCGACGCCAGGCGCCAGGTCACGGTGGGCGAGCTCTGGGCGATCGCCGGAGACGCGATTCCGGCCGCGGCACCGAGGCCGGCGCCCTTCAAGAACAATCTGCGCTTCATGGGTGTCGTTTCCTGCCGGTGGTTTCTTTTGGCGCCGTCTCTGGCGTAACGGCAGCTTGGCATGGTGCGGGCGCCTGCGACAACGAGCGCGCGCGCATGACCGCCCGGCGGCGCAGTGGCCGGCGGCTCAGGCGCCCGCGCTGTCTTCCATCAGCTTGACCATGACCGTCAGCAGGCGGTTGGCGGGCGTCGGGACGCCCAGACGCGCGCCGGTCCGCACGACATAGCCGTTGAGATGGTCGATCTCGGTGCGCTTGCCGCGGGCGAGGTCCTGCGCCGTCGACGAGGATTGTGCCGGCATGGCCGGGGCGAGTGCCAGGACGGTGTCGAGGATCTCGGGGCCGATGGTGATGCCGGCGGCCTGCGCCACCGCGCGGCATTCGGCGACGATGTCCGCCATGCTGTCGCGCACGCCCTCGACCGCGATCATCCGGCCATAGGGAAGCTGGGGAATGGCGGAGAGGGCATTGTAGGCGCAGTTGACGACGAGCTTGGTCCAGAGCGCGCCGATGACGTTCTCCGAGACCTCGGTGGGGATGCCGGCCTGGCCGAAGCTCGCGGCGATGGCGGCGCTGGTCGCGCCGGGGCCGATGACGAGTTCGCCGCGCCCGTGATGGCGGACATGGCCGGGGCCGGGCATCTCGACCGCGACATAGACCGCCGCCGGGATCACCGGGCGGCCGAGCACGTCCTGCAGTCGCGGCGCATTGTCGACGCCGTTCTGCAGGCTCAGGATCGTGGCGTTGGCTGCGAGGTGGGGCGCGATGGCGCGGCCGGCCTCTT
>NCCO01000041.1:0-16928 GCA_002279705.1 Allobosea sp. 12-68-7 | reverse complement strand
GGCGCCGGCGACGCCGGAGGGCTCGGTCGTGGCGGTGACGTTGAGCGTCTCGGTCGTCCCCCTGGCCTCGAAGACGAGGCCGTGCCGCTCGATCGCCTGGACATGCGGGGGCCGGGCGATCAGCGTCACGCCATGGCCGGCGCGCGCCAGCACCGCCCCATAATAGCAGCCGACGCCACCGGCCCCCATGATCGCGATGGTCATCGGTTGGCTCCCTGCCTGGGCCAGAGATGGTCGCTGCCGAGCTCCGTGGGATCGGCGCAGCCGAGATGGATCAGTGTGTTGAGAAGTTCGGCCCGCAGGATGTCGATGATCGCGCTCGGGCCTTCGGACAGCCCGAGCGCCGCCACGGCGAAGAGGAAGGGTCGGCCGAGCAGGACAAAATCGGCGCCACAGGCGAGGCTGCGGGCGATGTCGTCGCCGGTGCGCACGCCGCTGTCGAGTATCAGGGCCAGTCGGTCGCCGCAGGCCTCGCGGATGCGCGGCAGCACCTCGATCGAGGATGGCGCGGAATCGAGCTGGCGCCCGCCATGATTGGAGACGACGACGCCGTCGGCGCCGAGGCGCTCCGCCCGTACCGCGTCCTGCGGGTTGAGAATGCCCTTGATGACGAGATGATGCGGCCAGGCCTTGCGGATCGCTTCGATGCGAGCCCAGTCGAGGCCGGGGCAGGAGAGCTGGCGGGCGACGAATTCGGCATGGGCGAGCCCGCTCAGCGACCCCTTGTTCTCGATGAAGTTCGCCATGCCCGGCCGTTCGCCCCGCGCCGCCCGCCAGAGCCAGCCGGGATGGCGCGCGACGTCCAGAATGGTGGCGAGCGAGGGCTTCAGGGGGATGGCGAGCCCGTTGGTGAGGTCGCGCACGCGCCGCGCGGGCACGGGTATGTCGATGGTGACGACGAGTGTCGTCACGCCGGCCGCGAGCGCCCGCTGCATCAGCCCGGCGGCGATGGTCTCGTCGGCGCCCGGATAGAGCTGGAACCAGAGATGGTCCTGGGCGATGGCGGCGATGGTCTCGATCGAGGTCGTGGCGGCGGTCGAGAGCACGTAAGGGATGTTCTGCGCCTTGGCCGCCGCGGCGAGCGCGCGGTCGGTGCCGGGGCAGACGAGATCGGCGAAACCCATGGGCGCGACGCCGAAGGGGGCGGCATAGCGGCGGCCGAAGAGCGTGACCTGCGTATGCGCGGCGGCGCAGTCGCGCAGGGCCTGCGGCATCAGGGCGATCTCGCTGAAGCGCGCCCGGTTGCGGGTGACAGCCTGTTCGGCGCCGGCGCCGCCCTCGATGAAGTCGTAGACCGCGCGCGGCAGGCGCTTGCGGGCGCGCGCCGCCATCTGGGCCGTGCTGAAGATGCGGGCTGCCGCCACGATGCGCTCCTCCCGGAGATGTCTCGCCGGCGGCTCTGCGGCCCCCTTGCGCACCCTCCCTACAGGTTGCGCCTTGCCCGCAGAAGCGTCACGGCCGCGCGGGGCGTGGACGGCGAAAGCAGGGCGGCGGCTTCAGCCCGGCTTGCGCTCGACGAAGACGCAGCCATCGAAGCTGAAGACTTCCTCGCCGTTCTGGTTCACGCCGGTGTTGCGGTGGAAGAACAGGCCCCATTGCGGCCGCGAGGCGCTGGCGCGCTTGTCGGTGACTTCGGAATGGTAGGTGATGCGGTCTCCGGCGAAGACCGGTCGCGTCCAGCGCAGGTTCTTGAAGCCGGGTGACGGTCCCAGCCGCGGGGCGGGGCCGGCCCCGAAGGCGGCGAGCTGGCGGCGGCGATGGGTGACCATCGTCGCCATCCAGACCGAGGCCGTGTGCCAGCCCGAGGCGGCGAGCCGGCCGAAGGCGGAAGCTGCTGCCGCCTGCTCGTCCATGTGGAAGGGCTGGGGGTCGAAGGCGCGCGCGAAGGCGATGATCTCGTCAGCCGTGAAGACGGTGCTGCCCAGTTCGACGCGGTCGCCGATCGCGATGTCTTCGAAGAAGCGCGCGGCGGGCGTCGGCTCGGCCGGTGGCTCGATCGGGGCGGGCGAGGGGGGCGGGACATAGAGCGGCGGATGGGCCAGCCAGTCGCCCGCGGGCTGCAGGGCGGCGACGCCGCGCCGGCCGAACATGATCCAGTTGGCCTGCTCCAGCACCGGCTCGTCGCGCTGGTTCAGCAGCTCGAGCTTGAAGCGGACGAGGCCCATCTCCGGGCGCGAGCGCGAGGGCTTGATCTCGGTGACGGTGCGGCGGCCGTGCAGCACGTCGCCCGGCTGGACCGGCCGCAGCCATTTCACCTCCTCGATGCCGGGCGCGCCCATTCCTGAGGAGTTGAGCAGGAAGCTCTGCGCCATCAATCGCATCAGCAGCGAGCAGCTGTGCCAGCCCGAGGCGATCAGCGTGCCGACGAAGCTCCCCTTCGCCTTCTCGGCATCGACGTGGAAATCCTGCGCGTCGAAGCGGGAGGCGAAGGCGACGATGTCGCCTTGCGAGACGGCGAGGCTGCCGGTCGGCACCGTCTCGCCGAGGATGAAGTCCTCGAAATACAGCATCTCTGTCCTCGCCTTGTCGCGTGAGCGGCCCGCTCAGTTGGCGAAGCGGAAATGCAGCACGTCGCCGTCGGCGACGACATACTCCTTGCCTTCGAGCCGGAACTTCCCGGCCTCGCGCGCGCCGCTCTCGCCCTTGTTGGCGATGTAGTCGTCGTAGGCGATCGTTTCGGCGCGGATATAGCCCTTCTCGAAGTCGCTGTGGATCACGCCGGCGGCGGCGGGCCCCTTGGTGCCCTTCTCGATCGTCCAGGCGCGCGCCTCCTTCGGCCCCACCGTGAAATAGGTCACGAGGTGGAGCAGGGCGTAGCCGGCGCGGATGACGCGGTTGAGGCCGGGCTCCTCCAGGCCGACGGCCTCGAGATAGTCCTTCTGGTCGGCGGCCGGCAGCACCGCGATCTCGCTCTCGATCTTGGCGGAGACGACGACGGCGACCGCGTTCTCTTCCGCAGCCCGGGCTTTGACCAATTCGGAGAAGGCATTGCCCTTGTCGGCGCTCGCCTCCTCGACATTGCAGACATAGAGCACGGGCTTGGAGGAGAGCAGGCCGAGCGTCTCGAAGGCCTTGCGCTCGTCGGCCGCGACCTGGACGAGGCGGGCGGGCTTGCCCTCGCGCAGGAGCACGAGGCAGCGGTTCATCAGCTCGGCGAGTTCCTTGGCGTCCTTGTCGCCGGTCTTGGCCTTCTTCTCGAGCGGCAGGACGCGCTTCTCGAGGCTTTCGAGATCGGCCAGCATCAGCTCGGTCTCGATGATCTCGATGTCGTTGATCGGCGCGACCTTGCCCTCGACATGGGTGATGTCGCCATCCTCGAAGCAGCGCACGACATGGGCGATGGCGTCGCATTCGCGGATATTGGCAAGGAACTGGTTGCCGAGACCTTCGCCCTTGGAGGCGCCCCGGACGAGGCCGGCGATGTCGACGAAGGTCAGCCGCGTCGGGATGATCTCCTTGGAGCCCGCGATGGCGGCGAGCTTCTCCAGCCGGGGATCAGGCACCGCGACGTCGCCGACATTGGGCTCGATCGTGCAGAACGGGTAGTTCGCCGCCTGGGCGGCCGCCGTCTGCGTCAGCGCGTTGAAGAGGGTCGACTTGCCGACATTCGGCAGACCGACGATACCGCATTTGAAACCCATGGTGGTCTTTCAGTTCTTCAAGAAAAGATCCGCTGGCGTGCAGCGGAACGGATTGATGATGGTCAGCCCGCGGAAGCTCGCCCGGTCGCTCATATCCTCGCTGAGGAAATAGCGACAGCCCGCATTGCTCGCGGCCGCCATGAGCAGACAGTCGAACCACTGGTAGCCGAGGGCGCTGCGAACATCCCAAGCCAGAGCAGTATCGTGGGCGGTCACGGCGGCATCGCCATAGGCCTTCATCGAATCGACTTCGTGCCGGAGCGCGTTGAGCGGGCGATGAGGATCATTCTTGAGCATCCACCGCGCCAGCTCGTTGAGTACCTGCAAGTTCACCGTCAAGCTCTGGTTGTCCGCCAAGGCCTCCAACCAGGCCAGGGCTGCGATCCGCTTGCTATTGGCCTTCAGGTCGCGCGCGTAGATCAGCACGTTCGTATCGACGAAGACCCTAGCGGTCATAAATCTGATCGCGGGTCGGAGCGTTGCCGTTCTCATCCGTCAGGTCGAGCAGGGGGCCAGACAAGAAGGCCGCCAATGCTGCGCGCTTGTCGCCGGGACGGCCGACACGTTCCTCGACGAGTTCGGTCAGATATCTCGATACGCTTTTGCCAGAGCTCGCAGCCGCGATGCGAACCTTTTTCAACGTCTGCTCGGGCATCGTGATCGTGACATTCTTCATCGCACCACCTCTGGCGCAGATATCGTGTTTCCGTGTTTTCGTGTCAAATGGGCTGGCCGGTTGCGTTCACGCGAACGTGCGTGGTTGCCTCTTTCTCCGAGGCGCAGGAATGGCTGCGGCTTCTCTGTGACGGACCACTCCCCATGCGCGTTTTCACGACCGCCTGCCTCCTCTTCGGCCTCACCGTCGCCGCCTCCGCCCAGTCGCCGACGACGCGTATTCGCGGCGAGGTCGAGACCGCCGAGGGCAGCACGCTCACGATCAAGACCGTCGATGGCGCCGCGGCGAAGGTCGCGCTGGCGCCCGGCTATTCGGTCGGCGGCGTGATCAAGGCGACGACGGCGGACATCAAAACAGGCTGTTTCATCGGCGTGGGAGCGATACCGGAGCGAAGCGGGACGCTGCTTGCAGCGCAGGTCTTCATCTTTCCGGAATCGATGCGCGGCACGGGAGAAGGGCATCGGCCTTGGGGCGTGCTGGCCGTGCCGGATGGGACGATGACCAATGCGGTCGTGGCTGAAGCCGTGGCGCGCGTCGATGGCGTCAACGTCCTTCTGACCTATCCGAGCGGCGAGCAAAGGGTGCGGATATCGCCTGAGACCAACATCATCATGGCGGCGCCGGCCGAGGCGAGCGAGCTGAAGCCGGGCGCGCAGGTGGTGATGTCGGCGATGAAGCAGGCCGATGGCGGCTATTCGGCCAGCCGTGTGACGATCGCGAAGGGCGGCGCGACGCTGCCCTACTGAGTTGTCTCATTCGCCGGCCTTCTCACCGAGGCGCTTCACCGTGCCGTGGCCGCGCGCCTCCATGAAGAGGTGCACCTTGTTCTGGAAGCCGGCGTCGTCGTGCTTCGCCAGCAGCTCGGCGTTGTCGGCGCAGGCTGTGCAGAGATCCTCGACCCAGGGCCCCTCCGCCTTGCCGAAATCGTTCAGCACATAGGCGTGCACGAGCTCCTTCAGCCCGGGATGGCCGATGCCCATGCGGACCCGGCGGTAGTCGTTGCCGATCGCGGCGGTGGTCGAGCGCAGGCCGTTATGGCCGGCATTGCCGCCGCCGAGCTTCACGCGCAGCTTGGCGGGGGCGAGGTCGAGTTCGTCATGGAAGACGATGACGTCGGCGGGGGCGACCTTGAAGAAGCGTGCGGCCTCGCCGATCGCGCGGCCGGATTCGTTCATGTAGGTCTGGGGCTTGAGCAGGACGACCTTCTCGGTCCCGATCGTCGCCTCGCAGGCCTCGGCCTGGAAGCGGCCGCGCCAGGGCGAGGCGCGATGCGTGCGCGCGATCGCCTCGAGCGCCATGAAGCCGATATTGTGCCGGTTGCCGGCATAGCGCGTGCCGGGATTTCCGAGCCCTGCGAAGATCAGCATGACGATCGTCGTCCCTCACGGCAAAACGGCCGGGAAGCCCCGGCCGTTCGCATGGTCGTTCGTGGCGAGATGCCGACTGGGAAGCCGGTTCAGGCCTTCTTGGCTTCGGCGGCCGGAGCCTCGACGTCGCCAGCCTCCTCCGCCATCGGCGGAACGATGGTGACGATGGTCGCGTCCGAGCCGACCGAGAGCTTGGCGCCCTTCGGAAGCTTGATCACGCTGGCCTCGAGGGCGTCGCCGATCTGGAGACCGGCCACCGAGACCTCGAAGGCCTCCGGGATGAGCTCGGGCTCGACGGTGATCTCGAGCGAGTGCTCGACGATCTGCACCAGGCCGCCGCTCTTCACGCCGGGGCTCGACTCCTGGCCGACGACATGGATCGGAACCTCGACCGTCACCGTCTGGCCCGCGGCGACGCGCAGGAAGTCGACATGGATCGGGAAGTCCTTGACCGGGTCGAGCTGGTAGTCGCGCGGGATCACGCGCTGCGTCTTGCCGTCGACGCTGATGTCGAACAGCGTGGTCAGGAAGTGGCCGCCATAGATCAGGAGGCGGGTCTTGTTGGCGTCGAGCGCGATGGCTTCGGGAGCGGCGCCCCCGCCATAGATGACGGCGGGTGTCTGGCCTTGACGACGAACTGCACGGGCGGCCCCCTTGCCGACCTGTGCGCGCGCCGAAGCCTGGATTTGCTTCACGGCGGTCATGGTTTTGAATCCTTGCTTGAAAAGACAAGGCCGCCAGCAGGCGGCCTCTTTGCGGTTCGGCGCCCGTGCCTCCAAGGGTGTCAGTCGGGCGCTGGCAGGCTCATAAGCGAAAAGAACCGCGATCTCAAGTCCGCGATGCGTCAGGCGGCGGAGGCGGTGACGCCCCGCAGCGGTCGCGCGGCCCGGTCCGGCTTGGCGCCGAAGCGCTGCAGCAGCTCGCCGACGATGCCAGCCGGCAGGGCCTGGGCATAGAGGAAGCCCTGGCCGAGCCGGCAGCCCATGGATTGGAGCCATTCGGCCTGGGCCTGCGTCTCGATGCCCTCGGTGATGATCCGCATGCCGAGTCGGTGGGCGATGCCGACCATCGCCTCGACGATGACGCTGCTCTTCGTGCTGGTCTGGGCGGCGGCGATGAAGGAGCGGTCGATCTTGATGATGTCGACGGGGAAATCGAGCAGATGGGTGAGTGAGGCGAAGCCCGTGCCGAAATCATCGAGCGCCACGCAGATGCCGCGCTCGCGCAGCGCGGCGATCGTGCGGGCGACGCTGTCCTTGCTCCGGCCCATGAAGACCTGCTCGGTGATCTCCACCACCAGGTGCCGGGGCGACACGCCGGTGCGCTCCATGGCCCGGACGATGCGCTGGACGAGATCGCCCTTCTGGAAGTCGGCGGAGGTCACGTTCATGCCGACATGCTGGACCGGGATGCCGGCGCTCTGCCAGGCGGCCATGTCGGCCGCCACGGCGTTCAGCATCTGCCCGGTGATGCGGTGGGCCACCTTGGGGTCGGCCATCGCCTCCTGGAATTCGACGGCGGAGGCGACGCGCCCATCCGGCATGCGCATGCGGGCGAGCGCCTCCAGACCGACGATCTCGTCGGTGTCGATCCGCAGGACCGGCTGGTAATAGGGAATGATCCGGCCCTCGGTCAGGGCGATATCGACGTCGCGCTTAATCTGCAGGCGCCGCGTCATCGAGGTGCGCAGCCCGTCCTTGAAGCGGACATAGCCGCCACGGCGCGTCTCCTTGGCGTGGTAGAGTGCAAAATCCGCGTTCTGGCGCAGCGTGACGCCATCCTCGCCATCCTCGCCCGCCAGGGCGGCGCCGATGGTGACGCTCGGCATGATGCCGTGCCCGTCGTGATCGAGCGGGGCAGCCATCGCGGCGAGGATGGCGGAGGCGGTGGCGCGCATCTGCACCGCGGTCGCGCCTCGCGGCAGGATCACAGCGAACTCGTCGCCGCCGATTCGATAGGCCACGGCTTCGCCCGCCACGGACTGAATCCGGCTGCCGACCGTCGCGATGAGAGCGTCGCCCGCGGCATGGCCCATCGTGTCGTTGACGGCTTTCAGGTGATCGATGTCGATCAGCATCAGGCCGAAATCGAGCGGCGTCGCGGCAGTCAGGCGCGTGATCGCCTCGTTGAAGCTCGCCCGGTTCGGGAGCGTCGTCAGCGTGTCGTAATAGGCCAGCCGATGATTGCGGGAGCGAACCTCCTCGTGCTCGATCGCGATCGCGCAGAGATGGACGCAGGTCTCGACGATCTGGCGCTCCAGCACGTCGGGGCCGCGCGGCCGGTCGTAATAGAAGGCGAAGCTGCCGACGACGCGCCCGTCGCGGGCCTTGATGGGGCTGGACCAGCAGGCCCGCAGACCGAGCGGCAGCACGAGATCCTCGAAACCCTGCCAGAGCGGGTCGTTCGCGATGTCTGTGACGCAGACGGGCTCGCCCCGGTGGATCGCGGTGCCGCAGGAGCCGACACGCGGGCCGACCGCGACACCCGTCACCGCGGCCGCGTAGGAGGCCGGGAGGGACGGGGTGGCCAGCGAGACGAGGCGCCGCTCCTCGTCCAGCGTCAACACGGAGCAGATGACGCCCGGCGCGATCGCTTCGGCGCGCAGGCACAAGCGTTCCATGATGGTGCAGAGCGCCTCGCCGCCGGCGATGCACACCAGGATCTCGTTCTGCAGCGCTTGCAGACGTTCTGATGAACGGTCCTGTTGCATTGCCGGCCCCATGTAACGATGCGGCAGCTATCGCACCTCGCCATGAAGTCGGCGTTGCGGCGTTGGCTCAAATTGTTCGGACCCGGCCACGATCTTGCAAAATTGCCTCTTTACACGCTTCCGGGCCCAGGTTTCGGGGCGCGCGGCCGCGCCGAACATCAGGCGGGGACGAGTCCCAGCCGCTCGTCGCGCCGGCGCAGCAGATGCAGCAGCGGCAGGGCCAGCAGCACCATCCAGGCCTTGCCGATGATCTGGCCGCTGAGGAAATCGAGGCTGCCGAAGGCGAGCTGCAGGAAGACGACGCTGTCGACGACGAGTCCGATGAGGCCAGAGGCGATCACGGCCGTGACGAAGCGGCGCTTCTGCAGCGGCGTGTAGACGGCGAAGTCGGCGAGTTCGGAGAGCAGGAAGGCTGCCACCGAGGCGACGACGATCGCCGGCGGGGCGACAAAGCCGGAGATCGCGGCGCCGACCGCGATGGCGCCGAGGCCAGCGGCCGTGCCCAGACGGCGCTGGACGAGGTCGCGCAGCACCAGCGCCAGCCCGATCATCAGCACGCCGCTGGGGGCCTTGATGCCGGGCCAGACCGGGACGAGGCAGGGGCCATTGGGCACGCAGACGGTGCCGGCATTGCCGATCAGCCAGTTCGCGGCGGGAATGGTCAGGGCGAAGAGGACGAAGGCGACGAGCCCTTCGATCCGGCGCTTACGGTCAAGAGTCATGGGAAGGTCCGCTGTCGTCGGGAGCAATCAGATAGGCGGCATAGCCTTTCGCCCGCAGCTCGCAGGCGGGGCAGCCGCCGCAGCCATAGCCCCAGGGGTGCCGGGTCGAACGGTCGCCGAGATAGCAGCTATGGCTCTGCTCGACCACCAGATCGAGCAGAGCCTCGCCGCCGAGCGCACGCGCCAGCGCGAAGGTCTGCGCCTTGTCGCGCCACATCAGCGGCGTGTGCAGCACGAGCCGGCGGTCGAGCCCGAGGCCGAGCGCGACCTGCATCGCCTTGATCGTGTCGTCGCGGCAATCGGGATAGCCGGAATAGTCGGTCTCGCAGACGCCGAGCACGATGTGCTTGGCGCCCCGGCGATAGGCCAGCGCCGCCGCGAAGGTCAGGAAGATCAGGTTGCGGCCGGGGACGAAGGTGGTCGGCAGCCCCGTCTCGGCGAAGGCGATCTCGGTATCGCGGGTCAGCGCCGTCTCGGAGATCGCGCCGAGCGCGGCCAGATCGACCCTGTGGTCGGCGCCGAGGCGCTGCGCATAGAGCGGCGAGAGTGAGGGCAGGGCTGCCCGGATCCCGGTGCGGCATTCCAGTTCGACGCGGTGGCGCTGGCCGTAGTCGAAGCCGACGGTCTCGACCGCGTCGAAGCGCTCGAGCGCCCAGGCGAGGGCGACGGTGGAGTCCTGCCCGCCCGAGAACAGGACGAGGGCGCGGGAGGTCATGACGCGCGCCGCCCCGGCATCAGTCGAACAGGCTGGAGACGCTGGTTTCCTGCGCCGTGCGCTCGATCGCCTCGCCCATCAGCTGGGCGATCGAGAGGACGCGGATGTTGCGCGCCACCTTCACCGCCTCGGTCGGCATGATCGAATCGGTGATCACCAGTTCCTTCAGCTTCGAATTGGCAATGCGCGCCACGGCGCCGCCCGAGAGCACGCCATGGGTGATGTAGGCGTAGACCTCGCGCGCGCCCTGGTCGAGCAGCGCCTCGGCCGCGTTCACCAGCGTGCCGCCGGAATCGACGATGTCGTCGAGCAGGATGCAGGATCGGCCCTCGACCGAGCCGATGATGTTCATGACCTCGGATTCGCCGGGCCGGTCGCGGCGCTTGTCGACGATGGCGAGCGGCGCATCGATGCGCTTGGCCAGCGCACGGGCGCGCACGACGCCGCCCACGTCCGGCGAGACGACCATGGCGTTCTTGTAGTCGAGCCGCTCCTTGATGTCGCGCGACATCAGGGGGGCGCCGAACAGATTGTCGGTCGGGATGTCGAAGAAGCCCTGGATCTGCCCGGCATGGAGATCGAGCGTCAGCACGCGGTCGACGCCGGCATGGGTGATCAGGTTGGCGACGAGCTTGGCCGAGATCGGCGTGCGGCCCGAGGCGCGCCGGTCCTGCCGGGCATAGCCGAAATAGGGGATCACCGCCGTGATGCGGCGCGCCGAGGAGCGGCGCAGTGCGTCCGTGATGATCAGCAGCTCCATCAGGTGGTCGTTGGTCGGGAAAGAGGTGGACTGGATGATGAAGACGTCCTGTCCGCGCACATTCTCCTGGATTTCGACGAAGACCTCCATGTCGGCGAAGCGACGCACCGACGCCTTGGCGAGGGGGATGCCGAGATGGGCGCAGATGGCTTCCGCAAGCGGCCGGTTGGAATTGCCGGCGACGACTTTGAAAGAAGAGGGCATGCCGTGGCGCACCATTGGAACGGGGCTGGATGGCCGGCGCACGGCCGGCCCTGGTGGCAGCGCTCTTAACAGCGGTGTGACGGTGAGTCGACCGCTGCACTGCGAAAGCCGTGTGCAATGGTTGCCAAATCGACGGAGACGGGGTGGGCCCGCGGCCCTGCCCGGACAGATTTGGTCAGAGCCTGCGGCCGCTCGTGGCGGTGCCCGCCGTCTTGGCCGCGTTGCCGGCGGCGGCGCCCCTGGCCTCGGCAGCCTTGGCCTTGTCGGCCGGCAGAACGGCTCCAACGGCTGGCGTCGTCACCAGAAAACTCGCGATCGCATCCATCGATTCGGCCGCGGCCTTGGCGACGACGGTCTGGTCGATGCCCGACCAGGGATCGGCCCCGCCGCCCCGGCGACCGAGGCTTTCGCCCTGAACCCGCTGCGCGCGCTTCTTGCTCTCGTCATAGACGTCCCAGACGAAAGCGAGCGCGGTCTGCCCGTCCTCTGTCGGCTGGGCGGTGAGATAGCCGCGGACGCGGAATCGGGCCGGCTTGTCGCCGGGCACGATCTCCATGCGCCGCTCGGCGGCAGCCTCGCCGAGCAGGCCGGCGAAGCGCGTCGTCACCGAATCGGGCGCGCCGGAAATGCTCTGCACCGAGACCGGAACGCCCGGTGCGTCCACCCGGGGGCGCGCGGCGGTGGTGGTTTCCTGGCAGCCCGCGAGCGCGAGCGCTGCGGCCGCCCCGAGGACGGGGCCGCTGAAACGAATGGTCATGACGCCTCCCGCTTGTCTTTGGTCGCTGACGGGTTGGAGTGTTTTGCAGTCCCTGTGCGGTCTTTCTAGGCCGATGTGCCGCTCAGGTCCAGACGGGCCGATCGGGGCGGCCGGCCCGTGGCGCTCCGTCCGATTGCGGGAGGCCCCGTCCTCCCCCATATAACGATGAAGGCGGCCCCGACGGGCCTTTGTCCGGAGAGTCCCCATGGTCACCACCAGCAGCCGCATCCTCGACGACATCGCCCGCCTGGCCACTGATGCCGCTGGTGCCGCTCAGGGCATGCGCCGCGAGGTCGAGACCGTCGTGAAGACGCAGATCGAGCGCCTGCTGCGCGACCTCGACGTGGTGACGCGCGAGGAGTTCGAGGCGGTGCGCGAGATGGCCGTCCTTGCCCGCGAGGAGAACGACCGGCTCGCGGCCCGACTCGCCGCGCTCGAGGCCGCGGCCAGGCCGGCGTCCGACGCCAAGGCCTGACCCACGTTCCCGACGGCGGGTCCGGGCGCGAGCCTGACCGGTCGCGCTGCCCCGCATCCGGTCGGACGCCGCGCGGGAAGCGCCGGCATCCACAGCCATGTGCTGTGGACAGGTTGCCAGGGGGATTGAGCCTCGCCCCCGAATCCGCCGAGCGTCACATCGTGTTGGGAGTGTCACACGCCCTGCGCTAACGTCGGTGGAGAAATTGATTCGTCAGTCCAGCCGGTTAGGCTGGGTTGGACGAAGCGTTGCACCCGGTCTCCCGCCGGCGCAGCGCTTGTGGGTTGCGTTCCCTCCGTTTTCCCGTCGCCGTGTTCCCGTTCTCGAACGCGCCGGACCGCGCCCTCCGCGGCGTCCGGCAGTTGGACCCAAGGGCATGATGGATCTCGAACTGGACGGCGAACTCGATCGGCCCTCCAATCCCCTCGACCTGATCGAGCGGCTCGCAGCCCTCAACAACTGGAGCTTCGACCGCGACAGCGATGACGAGCTGTCGGTCGCGGTCACCGGCGGCTGGTCGGACTATCACGTCGCGATCACCTGGCTGGAGGAGGTCGAGGCGATCCATGTCGCCTGCGCCTTCGATCTGAAGGTGCCGGAGCGGCGGCGCGGCGAGGTGCTGCAGCTGGTCAGCCTCGTCAACGAGCAGCTCTGGCTCGGCCATTTCGACCTGTGGAGCTCGGAGAACGTGGTGATGTACCGCCACGCCCTGCTGCTCTCGGGCGGGGCCGAGCCGACGGACGAGCAGGCGGCGGCGCTGATCAAGGCCGCGATCGACGCCTGCGAGCGCTATTTCCAGGCCTTCCAGTTCGTCGTCTGGGCCGGCAAGACGGCCCGCGAAGGGCTCGAAGGCTCGATGCTGGAAACCGTCGGAGAGGCGTGAGATTCGCGGTTCGTGCTGCCCGGGCTTGACCCGGGCGGGACACTGCGCGTGATGGTCGGGCTTGACCCGACCATCTCCAACCGGAGACGTTCGGTCATGAGCATCTCGGGACGAGCCCGAGAATGACGTCCATCGCCGCGAGCCGCGAGAATTCGCCATGTCCAGCCCCCTGCCGACCTCCCTCGTTCTTCTCGGCGCCGGCAAGATGGGCGGCGCGATGCTCGAGGGCTGGCTACGGATCGGCATGGATCCGGCCGTCATCAGCCTCTTCGACCCCCACCCCTCCGACGAACTGGTCGGCCTCGCCGCGGCGAAGGGCATGGCGCTCAATCCCGATCCGGCCTCGCTGACCTGCGTCGAGGTGCTGGTGCTGGCGACCAAGCCGCAGATGCTCGACACGGCGGCCCCCGCCGTGCAGGCGCTGATCCGCCCCGAGACGCTGCTGATCTCGATCCTGGCCGGGAAGACGCTGTCGGATCTGTCGGCGCGGCTGCCCAACGCCACCGCGATGATCCGCGCCATGCCCAACCTGCCGGCCTCGGTCCAGCGCGGCGCCACGGGCGCGGCGGCAGGCCGCGGCGTGACCGGCGCGCAGCGCGCGATGGCGGACGCCCTGCTGCGCAGCATCGGCACGGTGGAATGGCTCGAGGACGAGGGGCTGATCGACGCCGTCACGGCGGTGTCGGGCTCGGGGCCGGCCTATGTCTTCCATCTGGTCGAGTGCCTCGCCGCGGCCGGCACGGCGGCCGGGCTGCCTGCCGACATCGCCGAGCGCCTGGCGCGGGCGACGATCGAGGGGGCGGGCGAACTGCTCCATCAGTCGCCGCTCTCTCCGGCGACGCTGCGGCAGAACGTGACCTCGCCGGCGGGGACGACGGCGGCCGGATTGTCGGTGCTGATGGGCCCGCTGGAGCCTCTGGTGGTCGAGACGGTGGCTGCCGCCAAACGTCGCGCCGGGGAGCTTTCGGGCTGATCGGCCTTTCATCGGTCGCGATCGCAGCCTAGCTTCTCCTCACAACCGTCGCGAAGGAGAACCGCCATGGCCCGCGCTCCGCTGCCCCCCACATCCGCTGCCGCTCCGGTCGAGCCGCCGGTCGATCCGCGCAAGCAGGCCGTCGAGGCGCTGATGCGCCTCGCGTCCACGCATCCCTGGGACGAGATCGAGCTCGGCGACATCGCGGCCGAGGCGGGGTTGCCGCTCGCGAAGCTGAGAGGCCTGTTCCCGTCGAAGCTCGCCATGCTGGGTGGCCTCACCCGCCTCGTCGACGAGGCCGTGCTCGCCGAAACCTCCGACGACCTCGCCGCCGAGCCGGTGCGCGAGCGCCTGTTCGATCTGGTGATGCGGCGGCTCGATGCGCTGGCGCCCTACAAGGCGGGGCTTCGTCGCATCGCCCCGGTGATCCGGCGCGACCCGCTGACCATGGCCGCGCTCAACCGTGGGGCGCTCAATTCCTGGCGCTACATGCTGGCCTCGGCCGGCATCCGCACCGAGGATGCGCTGGGCACGGTGCGGGTGCAGGGCGCCGTTCTGCTGATGGCGCGGGTCAGCGAGGTCTGGCTGGAGGATGACGAGCCGGAGCTGTCGCGGACCATGGCGCGGCTCGACCGCGAGCTGAAGACGGCGGGTTCGGTCATGGCCCGCGTCGAGGATGTACACCGACTGACGGCGCCGCTGCGCGGGCTGGCCCGGGCGTTGTGCTCGGGACGGCGGCCCGGCGTGCGGCGGCGCGAGCGCTCCGACGAGAGCCTGCGCCGCACGGGCGAGGATTTCGCCCCGGCGATCTGAGACAAGGTTAAGAAACCGGTCTCGGGCTCGCTTAACGTTAAGCGTGTATTAGCCATTTCTTGCGACTCTTGCGTATCTCGTGACGCAGGGGTTCGCATATGTCGCTGATAAAGAAGCTCGCCACCGTGTCGATCAGCCGCTCCTTCGCGCTGATCGCAGGGCTCGCTGTCGTGATGTCCGTCGCCAGTGCGGGCTTGGCGCTCTACATGGCGCGTGACGACATGATGGACCTCAAGCGCACTGAGGTGAAGAACGCTGTCGAGGCGGCGACGACGACCCTGAACAGCTATCTCGCCCGTGTCGAAAAAGGCGAGCTGAAGGAGGCCGACGCCAAGAAGATGGCCATCGATGCCATCGCCAATGCCCGCTTCGATGGGGGCAATTACTATTTCATCATCGATTTCAACGGTATCAGCGTCTCGCATATCAACAAGAAGATCGAGACGACCGACATGACCCCGCTGAAGGACGCCAGGGGGCGATTCTTCATCCAGGACATGATCAAGCTGGCCCGGGACAAGGGCGCCGGCTACATCGACTACGACTGGACCAAGCCGGGTGACAAGGAAGCGTCCCTCAAGATCTCCTATGTCATGACGGTGCCCAAATGGCAGTGGCTGATCGGCACCGGTCTTCACGTCCATGATGTCGATGCCGCTTTCGCGCGGATGATCGGCGACGTCGCCAAGGTGCTGGTGCCACTCGGCCTGCTCATGCTCGGATTGGTGATCGTCCTGAGCCGCCGCGCCAACAGCATGCTGTCCTCGCTGTCGGGCACGATGAACGCGCTCGCCGCCGGCAATCTCCAGACCGCCATCGCCCATCAGGACCGACCCGACGAGATCGGCTCGATGGCGCGTGCCCTCGTGATCTTCCGCGACGCCGCGGTCGCCAAGGATGCCATCGAGGCCGACAAGGCGCGCGTCGAGCAGGAGGCTGCCGCTCATCGCGATGCGGCCGACGGCCAGCGCCGGCGCAGCGAGGCCGAGCGGGCCGAGATCTCCCGGACGCAGGAGGGCGTCGTCGCAGCGCTCGGCGCCGGCCTCGAGCATCTGGCCGAGGGCGACCTGACCTATCGCATCGACGAGAATTTCGGCTCCGACTACGCCAAGCTGCGCGATGATTTCAACGCCGCGATCGGCAAGCTGCAGGAGACGATGCGGCAGATCGCGACCAACACCGAGAGCATGAAGGCCGGATCGATCGAGATCAGCCAGGCGGCCGACGACCTCGCCGGGCGCACCGAGCAGCAGGCGGCCTCCGTCGAGGAGACCGCGACCGCGCTCGACGAGCTGACCGCCACCGTGCGGCAGACGGCCGAGAGCGCGCGCCAGGCCAACCAGGCGACGACGCAGGTCAAGGCCGAGGCCGAGCAGTCGACCGCGATCGTGCGCGACGCCGTGGTGGCGATGGGCGGCATCGAGAAATCCGCCGAGGAGATCTCGCAGATCGTCGGCGTGATCGACGAGATCGCCTTCCAGACCAATCTGCTGGCGCTGAACGCCAGCGTCGAGGCGGCGCGCGCCGGTGACGCCGGCAAGGGCTTCGCGGTCGTCGCCTCCGAGGTGCGGGCGCTCGCCCAGCGCTCGGCGGAAGCCGCCAAGGAGATCAAGGAGCTGATCGCCGCCTCCAACAGCGAGGTCGAGAAGGGCGTCGCCCTGGTCGGCCAGACCGGCAGCGCGCTGCAGCGCATGGCGCAGGAGATCACCCGCGCGACGGGCCTCGTCTCCGAGATCGCGAGCGCCGCGCAGGAACAGGCCTCGGGCCTGCAGGAGGTCAACACCGCAGTCGGCGAGATGGATCAGTCGACCCAGCAGAACGCCGCCATGGCCGAGCAGTCGACCGCCGCCGCGCATTCGCTCTCGCAGGAGGCCGACCGCCTGGCCGCGCTGGTCGCGCGCTTCCAGCTCGGCGGCGATGTCGCGGGGCTCAAGGCGATGGCGCGTACGATGCAGGCTGCGGCCGCGCCCGCAACGCGCAAGACCGCGCCCCCGGTTTCACGGCCTGTGGCCCGGCCCGTCGCTGCCGCAGCCGGCGGCGGCGCCCCGGCGCGCAAGCCCGATATGAGCGCGCATGACAAGGGCTGGGCCGAGTTTTGAGCGGCCCCTCCGACAGCGCCGCTCCGGCCGCGACGATCGGCTTCGACACGGTGTCCATGTAGGAGCACAGGTCGCGCAGCGTGGCCATGCCGGGCACCGCCGGTGGCGACTTTCGCGCCTTCCTGCCTGCCGA
>NCCO01000244.1 GCA_002279705.1 Allobosea sp. 12-68-7 | reverse complement strand
CCCTCGACCGCCGCCGAGCGGCCGGCACCGGCGAGGGCTGCGGCATGAATGCGGAGCCGATGACCATGACGGGTGCGCCGGTGCGCGAGGTTCTGCTCTCGGTGGAGAACGTGTCGCTGCGCTTCGGCGGGGTGAAGGCGATCACGGATGTCTCCTTCGACATCCGCAAGGGCGAGGTGCGTGCCATCATCGGCCCCAACGGCGCCGGCAAGACCTCGATGCTCAACTGCATCAACGGGTTCTACCAGCCGCAGGAAGGGCAGATCACCTTCAAGGGCGAGCGCCGCGACAAGATGCGGCCGCATCGCGCCGCTGCCGCCGGCATCGCCCGCACCTTCCAGAACGTCGCCCTGTTCAAGGGCATGTCGACGCTCGACAACATCATGACCGGCCGCACGTTGAAGATGAATCGCGGCTTCTTCTGGCAGGTGCTGCGCCACGGGCCGGCGATGACCGAAGAGATCGAGCATCGCAAGGTCGTCGAGGACATCATCGACTTCCTGCAGATCGAGCACATCCGCAAGCTGCCGGTCGGCAAGCTGCCCTATGGCCTGCAGAAGCGCGTCGAGCTCGGCCGGGCGCTGGCGATGGAGCCGGAGCTGCTGCTGCTCGACGAGCCGATGGCCGGCATGAACCTCGAGGAGAAGGAGGACATGTGCCGCTTCATCCTCGACGTGAACCAGCAGTTCGGCACCACCATCGCCTTGATCGAGCACGATATGGGCGTGGTCATGGACCTCTCCGACCGCGTCGTCGTGCTCGAATACGGCCGCAAGATCGCCGACGGCACGCCGGCCGAGGTCAAGGCCGACCAGAAGGTGATCGATGCCTATCTGGGAGTGGCGCACGGATGACGATCACGCATCAGCGCTTCCCCGTCATTGCGAGCGCAGCGAAGCAATCCAGCGCTTCGCGGCGTCGCTGGATTGCTTCGTCGGCTGCGCCTCCTCGCAATGACGGCAGGCAGACCTTCCGCAACCAGGACAATCAGCCATGAGCGACGTCGCCGCACGGCCCGCGCCGAACCTTCTCGCCAATGGCTGGGTCAAGGCCGCCCTGATCCTGGCCGCCATCGTCGTGACCGCGCTCGTCGGCGCGCGCCTCGATGGCTCCGGCACGCTCTACAAGATCGTCATCGATCCCTTCGCGCAGATGGCGTCGGCGCCTGACCTGCTGGTCCAGACGATCTGGGAAGGCCTGGTCTCGGGTGTGCTGTATGCGCTGATCGCGCTCGGCTTCGTGCTGATCTTCAAGGCGTCCGGCGTGTTCAACTTCGCCCAGGGCATCATGGTGGTGTTCTCGGCGCTGACGCTGGTCGGGCTCTACGAGATGGGCGTGCCGGCCTTCCTGGCGGTGATCCTGACGCTGGGCGTGATGTTCGTGCTGGCGGTGGCGATCGAGCGCGTGGTGTTGCGGCCGCTGGTGAACCAGCCCGACATTATCCTGTTCATGGCGACGTTCGGGATCACCTATTTCCTGATCGGGCTCGGCGAGTCGGTCTTCGGCGGCAACCCCAAGCAGATGATCACCGAGCAGCTCTATCTGCCCAAGGGGGCGGTCGATCTCAAGATCCTCGGCGGTTTCGTGTCGCTGCAGAAGATCGACATCGCCGCCGCCATCATCGCCTCGGTGATGATCGCGGTGCTGGCGCTGTTCTTCCAGTACACCCGCATCGGGCGGGCGCTGCGGGCCGTCGCCGACAGCCACAAGGCGGCGCTCTCGGTCGGCATTTCGCTGAACCAGATCTGGGTCATCGTCTGGTTCACGGCCGGCATCGTCGCGCTGATCACCGGCATCATGTGGGGGGCGCGCTCGGACGTGTCCTTCGCGCTCGAGATCGTGGCGCTGAAGGCGCTCCCCGTGCTGATCCTCGGCGGCTTCACCTCGATCCCCGGGGCGATCATCGGCGGGCTGATCATCGGCATCGGCGAGAAGATGGGCGAGTTCTACTGGGGGCCGCTGATCGGCGGCGGCATCGAGAGCTGGCTCGCTTATTTCATCGCGCTGGGCTTCCTGCTGTTCCGGCCGCAGGGCCTGTTCGGCGACAAGATCATCGAACGGATTTGAGGGCCGGGACATGTTTTATCGCGAGGCCGGCCAGTTCAAATCCACCTACGCCGCCGACATGGCCGTGTTCCCGATCCGGCAGGACCGGATCGGTCTGGCGATCATTCTCGCCATCGCCTTCGTCGTGATCCCCTATTTCGGGGACGACTTCTTCATCACCTCGGTGATGATCCCCTTCCTCGTCTTCTCGATGGCGGCGATCGGGCTGAACATCCTCACCGGCTATACCGGGCTGATCTCGCTCGGCACGGCCGCCTTCATGGGGGTGGGCGCCTATGCCTGCTACAAGCTGACGACCGTTTTTCCCGACGTGAACATCATCGTCCTGATCCTGGCCTCTGGGCTGTTCTCGGCGGCAATCGGCGTGCTGTTCGGCCTGCCTTCGCTGCGGATCAAGGGCTTCTACCTCGCGGTGGCGACGCTGGCGGCGCAGTTCTTCCTGCAGTGGGCCTTCGTGCGGGTGCCCTGGCTCTACAACTACAACGCCTCGGGCGCGATCGAGGTGCCGCAGCGCCTGGTCTTCGGCGTGCCGGTCACCGGCGCGCTGGCCGCGCCGGAGACGCGCTATTTCGTTTGCCTCGGCCTCGTCGTGGTCCTGACCTGGTTCGCCTCCAACCTGGTCCACGGCAAGATCGGGCGCTCCTGGATGGCGGTGCGCGACATGGACATCGCCGCCGAGCTGATGGGCATCAAGTTGCTCAACGCCAAGCTGCTCGCCTTCGCGGTCTCGTCCTTCTATGCCGGCGTTGCCGGGGCGATGATGATCTTCCTCTGGTATGGTGGCGGCGAAGCGGCCGATGCGTTCTCGATCCGACTCTCCTTCAACATCCTGTTCATGGTCATCATCGGCGGGCTGGGCTCGCTGATCGGCTCCTTCTTCGGCGCCGCCTTCCTCTCGATCCTGCCCACCGCGATGAAGTTCGGCCTGCCGGCACTGGGCGTGCCGATGGCCGGCGCCACCGCCGAGCACGTCACCTTCATGCTGATCGGCGGGCTGATCATCGTCTTCCTGATCGTCGAGCCGCATGGCCTGGCGCGGCTCTGGCAGATCGGGAAGCAGAAACTGCGGACATGGCCGTTCCCCTACTAAAGGGGGCGGACCGGACGACGACCCGCATCGGCCTTCAAGGATGCGGGCGCAAAGACGACCGGCGGGGTCTCGACACCACCGCCGGAGGGAAACGAACGGAGGACGACCGATGAAGACACAGCATCTGATGAAGGGCGCCGCGCTCGGCGCCTTGCTGGCCGCGGCCGGCTTTGCGGCCCCTGCCGCCGCGCAGGACACGATCTACGTCTCCAACAACGCCTATCGCACCGGGCCCTTCGCCGGCTCCGGCATCCCGATCGGCGACGGCATGCGCGACTACATGACGATGATCAACGAGCGCGACGGCGGCGTGAACGGCGTCAAGATCGTCTATGAGGAGTGCGAGACCGGCTACGACACCAAGAAGTCGATCGAGTGCTACGAGCAGGCGAAGGCGAAGAACACGGTCGTCTATTCGCCCTGGTCGACCGGCGCGACGCTGGCCGCGATCCCGCGCGCCCATATCGACAAGATCCCGATCCTCTCGATGGCCTATGGCCTCTCCGACTCGGCGCCCAAGGTGCTGTTCCTGGACGCCGAACGCCTGGCGCGCGTTCAGGAAAAGCCTGACATGGCCAAGGGCATGCAACTGGTTGGCGTGCGCATTCCGGACATGCCAGCGGGCATGATCGACTGGGCGACGGTCGCGTCACATGGCGGCGCACTGCCGGACGTTGCGGTGGACCCTGATTCAGATGCCTGCATCTTTTACACATCGGGCACGACCGGCTTTCCGAAAGGTGCGCAGCTCACCCATAGGGGCTGCGTGTCGAACCTCTT
>NCCO01000040.1:43535-50269 GCA_002279705.1 Allobosea sp. 12-68-7 | reverse complement strand
ATTTCGAGGCGCGCTCGGAATCCGACGAAGGCCGCGCCGCGGTGGCGCAGGTCGTGCTCAACCGCGTCAAGAGCACGCTCTACCCCGACAGCGTCTGCGGCGTGGTCTACCAGAACAGCCACCGCTATCTCGCCTGCCAGTTCACCTTCACCTGCGAGGGCAAGTCCCTGCGCATCACCGAGCCCGGCCCCTGGCGCGACGCGGTCCGCATCGCCCGCGAGGTCTATGAGGGCACGACCTATCTCCCGGAGGTGGGCGCCTCGACCCACTACCACGCCCAATATGTCCGCCCCTACTGGGCCAAGAAGCTCAAGAAGATGGACACGATCGGCCAGCACATCTTCTACAAACTGCGGCCCGGGCAGACGTGAGGGCGGCGCCACCCGTCGATGGACCATCGGCGGGCACCCGATCTGCGCCCCCCTGTCGTGATCACCGCGGAGCCTGGCGTCAGAGGCTCATGGCTCGTGGGCACGCCCTTCGCCGATCGCAGGAAGCGGCGCAGCAGCGGCAGCGAGCCGGCGCCCGTCCACCCGCCCTCCTGCGGCGGGCCGCCGCTTGACGGGGGGCCGGGATCACGGCACGTTCTTCAAAGTCAATTCAAATAGAATAGCCGGCTGACGTAGCGTTGGTCGTACCAGTGAGGCGCGAACAACGATGTCTTTTCGGATGAACACCTGCGCCCTCGCCGGTCTCGTTCTGGCGGCGCTCGCCACCCCCGCCGATGCGCAGAGCACGCGGAGCTTTCGCTGCGATGACGGGGTTCGCCCTTTCACGATCAGGGTGACGGTCCTCGACCAGCGGACGATCTCGGCCAACGCGATCGACGGGCGCACCCGCACATTGCGGCTGACGCTGCACCGAAACGGCGAGAGGACCTATGCCGGCGGCGCGGAGAACGAGTACAACATCACCTTCAATGCGAGCCAGGACCACGCCTCGCTGAACAAGCCCTATTCCGAGACGATCGAATGCCCGTTGGTCAGGGCCGCGCAGTCACAGCCTCGTCCCGGCTCCGGTCCGGGCGACATCGATCCCGGCAGCAAACCGGCCTGGTGCGTGAACCCCGCCAATCTGGCGCAGGAGACCGTCTGCGACAGCGCCGAACTGTCGCGCCTCGACGGAGTCGTCAGCGTCGCCTATCGCCGTGCCGTCGCCGACAGCGGCCGAGGCGCCGAAATCCGCCGGGAGCAGAGCCGCTGGGTCAGCCGCCGCGATGCCTGCGGCGAGGACAGGGCCTGCCTGCGGCGGCGTTATGGCGAGCAGATCTCGCTGCTGGAAGGCTATTTCAACAACTGATCCGTCGGGCGAGAACCGCTCCGCGTCCTCAGCGCCGTGCTGCGGGTCCAAGCGCAGCGTCTCGGCGGCACGCGCTGGGCGTGTGGCCTGTGGGTCAGCGTCCAGGGTGCCCTCCGCACAGGGCTTCCCCGGTCGCCGCCTTCGCACGAGCCCTGCACTTCAGGGGCGCAGGCAGCCATCCCGCGCAGATTCCCGCGAAAATCCGCTCAAATGCACGGCTTTTGCTTCACGCGACTGCAATCTGCATGAACATGCGGCGGCGCCGAGACTTGGTTAATTTTACCTTGTTTTGGCGTTTACCTTGCGTTCATCACTGTTTCGCGGCTTTCTCCGCCTCACGAAGCGGCGCCAGACGCCGCGAGGTCGGGGACAGGTTGTCGGACATGGCGCACAAGGCTCTCACCGTTTCGGCTTTCACGGCGTCCGCCGTTTCGGCGGCGCTGCTGCTCGGTGCCAGCGCTGCCCAGGCCGGCGGCTGCTTCGGCTCCTCCTGCCGCCCGGCCCCCTGCCAGGGCGCGGCCTGCTACAATCTGGTCGAGACGCCGCCGGTCTATGGCACGATCGCCGAGACGCAGGTCGTGCGCCCCGCGAAGACCTATCGCCGCATCGTGCCGGCCGCATACGACTACGTCACCGAGAAGGTGATGATCCATCCGGCGCGGCAGATCCCGCATCATGTCCCCGCCCAGTATTCGTCGGTCCAGGAGAAGGTCCTGATTTCGCCTGGCGGCAAGCGCTGGGAGGTCACCACAGACGCCCATGGCCGCACCACCGGCTGCTGGGTCTATGACAAGCCGCAATACGGCTTCCGCCAGCGCACCGTCGAGGTTTCGCCGGCCCGCGTCGAATACGAGACGGTTCCGCCGGTCTACACCCAGCGCCAGCGCAAGGTGATGGTGCGGCCGACGCAGGTCCTGCACGAGACCGTGCCGGCCGTCTATGAGACCCGCCATCGCAAGGTGCTGGTGAGCCCGGGCTCGCAGCACTGGCAGAGGGCCGGCTACTGAATTTCGACTTGAGACGTTTGTGTACTGACTGCCTTTGACTACGGAAAAGACCACTCAAACCCCGGCTTCGGCCGGGGTTTTTTTATGGGCTACCTGTTTCCGACGACACACCCTCCCCGCCATCCTGGACAAGCCGCGAAGCGGCGCAGGCCGGGATCCATCACAAGGCGCCGTTCTGCCCTATGATGGATCCCGGTCGGCCTGCGGCCGCCCAGGATGACGGGGTGGTGAAGATGCCGGGCAGCAATACGTGCCGCAGCCGTCGCGAGGCGCCCTACCCCAGCCCGCCCATCAGCAGCGCGAGCACGCCGACGCCGACGAAGAAGGCCAGCAGGCGGGCGGGCATCGCCACGAGCGCGCCCGGGGAGCGGCCGAGCGCGAGCCCGGCGACGATCTCGGTCAGGCCGAGCCCGAGCAGAACGAGGATGAAGGGCGGGAAACTGGCGGAGGGCGCGAGCCAGCCAGCCTTGAAGACCAGAGCAACGAGGGCGCCGAGCGCGGCGCCGAAGGCGACGAAAACGAACTCAACGCGCGAGAACCGCATGAAGCGGCTCAGCGCCGGCGGAAGTTCTGGTTGCGCGGGGGTCCGCTGGGCGCGGGGCCGGCGGTCTTCTGGCGGAAGTTGATGCGGCCGCGATCGAGATCGTAAGGCGACATCTCGACGACCACACGGTCGCCGGCGATGGTGCGGATGCGGTTCTTCTTCATCTTCCCGGCGGCATAGGCCAGGATGACGTGGTCATTGTCGAGCTTCACCCGGTAATTGCCGTCCGGCAGCACTTCGACCACCGTTCCGTCGAATTCGAGCAGTTCTTCTTTAGCCATTCTGTCGTCCTTCGTGTGCCCGTTGGCGCAGGGAACGGACCGGCCCCTCGAGGCCGGCCCGTCCCGGTTCTGGCTCGTCGCGCGTCAGTTCGCGCGCCGCCGGGCGCCGTTGGTGCGTGGTTGCTGTGTTCTTTGCTGCAAGAACGCGACGCCGCCAAGCCCTTCCTTGGCGGAACCGGTGTCTTTTCGCGGAGCCTGGGCGTCCGTGCGCTGCGGCCGCTCGCCACGAGGCGCGTCGGACCGCGGACCGCCATGCGCCGGCTTCGCCGACTGCGGCCGGCCCGAGCGCTCGCCTTGCCGTTCCCCTTGCGGACGACCCTGGTCGCGACCGCCGCCACCCTGCTGTCCGCGTCCGCCGCGACCCTGGTTCTGGGGCGGCTTCTTGGGGGTGCGGCCGTCCCAATACGGCACCTCGCCCATGGGCGTGATGGCGATGCGGGTGAGCTTCTCGATCGCAGCGAGGTCGCCGCGCTCTTCGGGCGTGCAGAAGGCGATCGCCATGCCCGAGGCGCCGGCGCGCGCGGTGCGGCCGATGCGGTGGACATAGGTCTCGGCGACGTTGGGCAGGTCGAACTGCACGACATGGCTGATGCCGTCGACATCGATGCCGCGAGCGGCGATGTCGGTGGCGACGAGGATGCGCAGCTCGCCGTCGCGGAAGGCGCCGAGCGCCCGCTCGCGCTGGCCCTGGCTCTTGTTGCCGTGGATCGCGGCGGACTTGATGCCGGAGACCTCGAGCTGGCGGACGACCTTGTCGGCGCCGTGCTTGGTGCGGGTGAAGACGATGGCGCGCTCCATCTCCGGCACGCTCAGCGTCTTCGCCAGCAGGGCCGGCTTCTCGCCCGGCGTGGTGAAGATGACGCGCTGGTCGATCTTCTCGGCGGTCGTCGCCACCGGCGCGACCGAGACCTCGACGGGATCGCTCAGATAGGCCGAGGCGATCTCGCGGATCGGCTTGGGCATCGTCGCCGAGAACAGCAGGGTCTGGCGCTTCTTCGGGATCAGCGTGGCGATCCGGCGCAGCGCATGGACGAAGCCGAGGTCGAGCATCTGGTCGGCCTCGTCGAGGACGAGATACTCGATCTCGCGCAGCGAGACGGCGCGCTGGTCGACGAGGTCGAGCAGGCGGCCCGGCGTGGCCACGAGGATGTCGACATGCTGGCCGAGCGCGCGGATCTGCTTGCCGACCGGCACGCCGCCGAAGACGACCGCCGACTTGACGGTGGTGAACTGGGCGTAGGCGCGGATCGAGGTCTCGATCTGGGCGGCGAGCTCGCGCGTCGGCGAGAGGATCAGCGCGCGCACCTGGCGGGTTTCCATGCGGCGCGGCTGGCTGAGCAGCCGGTGGATCAGCGGCAGGGAGAAGGCTGCGGTCTTGCCGGTTCCGGTCTGGGCGGCGCCGAGGAGGTCGCGGCCCTGGAGGATGTGGGGGATCGCCTGCGCCTGGATCGGCGTCGGCGTGGTGTAACCTTCGGAAGCGAGCGCCTTGAGAAGCTGCTCGGCCAGGCCGAGGTCGGTAAATTGGGTCAAAACAGGTCTTTCCGGACGCCGCGACGCAAGGGGCACATGTGGGTCTCGGCTGTGCCGCCGGATTGCGCCCGGCCTTTGAACATTGAATCTGTCCCGCCGGCGAACCGCTAAGCCACAGCGCCGGAAGGTGTCGTGCGTGATCCAGGCCGGCGCGGGGCCGGCCTGGATGGTCGGGTTGCCTCAGGCGACGGCGAGGTTGCCGGCCGAGGACTTGCCGGTCTTGCGATCGGCGACGAGCTCGAACGACACGACCTGGCCTTCGACCAGCTCGCGCAGACCGGCGCGCTCGACGGCGGAGATATGGACGAACACGTCCTGCCCGCCGTTCTCAGGGGTGATGAAACCGTAGCCCTTGGTGGCGTTGAACCACTTGACGGTGCCCTTGTTCATATTGGTCGTCCTTACGTTTCAGATCCGCGTATATCGGAAAGACACGGCTGGGCGCGCGGACGCCTGCCATGGTCTCGTAGTCGATGTGTGGTGGATCTGAATCGTGCCCGCCGACCGGAAAAACCGCGCGGAGGATGGCCAGAACCCGGCCGCATCTCGTCTTACATGGGGAGCCCTAGCACAAAAGGCAACGCGGGTCCAGCGAGCGGGATCGGCGAGGGCCTCGGAGCCTGTTCCCGAAATGGGAACAGGCCACCATCCGCCGATGCAGGTGATCGCGCGCCGCACGCTGAGGGAGTTCTGGCAGCGCGAGCCTCGTGCCGAAATGCCGCTGCGGGTCTGGTATGCGATCGCCCACAGGGCGACATGGTCGAGCCCCGCCGACATCAAGGCGCAGTTCGGAGGAACCGTCGATTTCGTCGGTGACAACCGGGTCATCTTCGACATCGCCGGCAACAGGTACCGGCTGATCGTCCATGTCGCCTGCGCCTATCAGAGGGTGCTGATCAAATTCGTCGGGACCCACAAGGATGACGACCGAATCGACGCGGAGACGGTGTGGTGCAGATGGAGATCAGGGCGATCCGCACCGAGGCGGATTACGACTGGGCGCTCGCGGAGATCGAGCCCTCTTTCGAGCGGCAGCCCGCGCCCGGCTCGCCCGAGGCCGACCGGTTCGACGTCCTCGCCGCGCTGATCAAGGTCTATGAGGACGAGCACCATCCGATCGAGGCGCCCGATCCCGTCGAGACGATCCGGGCGTGGATGGCGCTGCGCGGTCTGCGCCAGAGCGATCTCGCGACCCTCTTCGGCTCCAAGTCGCGCGCGTCCGAGGTGCTCAACCGCAAGCGCCCGCTGACGATGGAGATGGTGTTCAAGCTCAGCAGGGATTGGGGCATCCCTGCCGAAGCTCTGATCGCACCCTACGACCTGGCGGCCTGAGCCGCGTCGATTGCGGGCGGCTCAGCCTTCCTTCGCCCGCACCGCGCCGAGCGCCGCCTGGGCGGCGGCCAGCCGCGCGATCGGCACGCGGAAGGGCGAGCAGGAGACGTAGTCGAGGCCGACGCTCTCGCAGAAGCCGATCGAGGCCGGATCGCCGCCATGCTCGCCGCAGATGCCGAGCTTGATGTCGGGCCGGGCCTTGCGGCCGCGCTCGGCGGCCAGCCTGACCAGTTCGCCGACGCCATCCTGGTCGATGGTGACGAAGGGATCGGCGGCGAGGATGCCCTTGGCGGTGTAGGCGCCCAGGAAGGAGGCGGCGTCGTCGCGCGAGATGCCGAGCGTGGTCTGGGTCAGGTCGTTGGTGCCGAAGGAGAAGAACTCGGCGCTCTTGGCGATCTCCTCGGCGCGCAGCGCCGCGCGCGGCAACTCGATCATGGTGCCGACCTGATAGGTCAACTCGACCTGGCTCTCGGCGATGACCGCCTTGGCCATGGCGTCGATGCGCGCCTTGACGAGATCGAGTTCGGCGACGCCCATGACGAGCGGCACCATGACCTCCGGGATCACGGCCTTGCCGGTCTCGCGGGCGGCGATGACGGCCGCCTCGAAGATGGCACGGGCCTGCATCTCGGCGATCTCGGGATAGGCGATCGCGAGGCGCACGCCACGGAAGCCGAGCATCGGGTTGAACTCGTGCAGCTCGGCGGCGCGGTGCTTCAGCGCCTCGGGCGTGACGCCCAA
>NCCO01000040.1:27986-43488 GCA_002279705.1 Allobosea sp. 12-68-7 | reverse complement strand
ATCTCGGCCTCGCCATGCGGCAGGAATTCGTGCAGCGGCGGATCGAGCAGGCGGATCGTCACCGGCAGTCCGCTCATGATGGTGAAGAGCTGGACGAAGTCCTGGCGCTGCATCGGCAGGAGCTTGGCGAGCGCAGCGCGGCGGCCCTTGTCGTCGGCGGCGAGGATCATCTCGCGGACCGACTGGATGCGGTCCGCCTCGAAGAACATGTGCTCGGTGCGGCAGAGGCCAATGCCCTCGGCGCCGAATTCGCGGGCGGTGCGGGCGTCGTCCGGCGTTTCGGCATTGGCGCGCACCTTGAGGCGGCGGACGGCGTCGGCCCAGCCCATCAGCGTCGCGAACTCGCCGGAGAGCTCCGGCTTCTGCATCTTGACCTCGCCCAGCAGCACCTGGCCGTTGCCGCCGTCGATGGTGAGGACGTCGCCGGCCTTCAGCACGGTCTGGCCGACGGTCAGCGTGCCCTTGGCATAGTCGACGCGGATCTGCCCGGCGCCCGAGACACAGGGCTTGCCCATGCCGCGCGCCACCACCGCCGCATGCGAGGTCATGCCGCCGCGCGTGGTCAGGATGCCTTCGGCGGCATGCATGCCGTGAATGTCCTCCGGCGAGGTCTCGACGCGCACGAGGATGACCTTGCGGCCGGCCTTGCGGGCGTTCTCGGCCTCGTCCGAGTTGAAGACGATCTCGCCGGCGGCGGCGCCGGGCGAGGCCGGCAGGCCCGTCGTCAGGACGCGGCGCTCGGCCTTGGGGTCGATCATCGGATGCAGGAGCTGGTCGAGCGCACCGGGCTCGACGCGGCCGACCGCCTCCTCCTGCGTGATCAGGCCCTCCTGGGCGAGTTCGACCGCGATCCGCAGCGCCGCCTTGGCGGTGCGCTTGCCCGACCGGGTCTGCAGCATCCAGAGCTTGCCCTCCTGGATGGTGAACTCCATGTCCTGCATGTCGCGGTAGTGCTGCTCGAGGATGCCGTAGATCCGGCAGAGCTCGGCATAGGCCTCCGGCATCGCCCTTTCCATCGAGGGCTTGTCGGAACCGGCCTCCTTGCGGGCGGCCTCGGTGATGTCCTGCGGTGTGCGGATGCCGGCGACGACGTCCTCGCCCTGCGCGTTGATCAGGAACTCGCCATAGAGCGCGTTCTCGCCGGTCGAGGGATTGCGGGTGAAGGCGACGCCGGTGGCCGAGGTGTCGCCCATGTTGCCGAAGACCATCGACTGGACGTTGACCGCCGTGCCCCAGGCGGCGGGGATGTTGTTGAGCTCGCGATACTTGATCGCGCGTGCATTCATCCAGGAGGAGAAGACGGCGCCGACCGCGCCCCAGAGCTGGGCCCGCGGCTCCTGCGGGAAGTCGCTGCCGAGCGCCTTCTTCACGATCTCCTTGTACTTGCCGACGAGGACCTTCCAGTCGTCAGCGCCGAGATCGGTGTCGAGATGGAGGCCCTTGCGCTCCTTGTAGTCCTCGAGTGCTTCCTCGAAATGGCCGTGGTCGACGTCGAGCACGACGTTGGAATACATCGTGATGAAGCGGCGGTAGCTGTCCCAGGCGAAGCGGGCATCCCCCGAGGCCTGGGCGTTCAGGCCGAGATTGAGGACGGTGTCCATCATGCCCGGCATCGAGGCGCGGGCGCCGGAACGGACCGAAACGAGCAGCGGATTGGCCGGGTCACCGAAGGTCTTGCCGGTCAGGCGGCCCATCTCGGCGAGCGCGGCCTGGGCCTGCGCCTCCAGCTCCGGCGGGAACTGCTTGCCGTTGTCGTAATACCAGGTGCAGACCTCGGTGGTGATGGTGAAGCCGGGTGGCACGGGCAGGCCCAGATTGCTCATCTCGGCGAGGTTCGCGCCCTTGCCGCCGAGCAGGTTCTTCATGCCCGCCTCACCCTCGGCCTTACCGTCGCCGAAGGTGTAGACCCATTTCCCGCCAGCCATCACAACAGCCTCTTCCCAATTGAACCGGGCAGACGAACGCGCCGCCCGTCGAATGGTTTCGCTTCCGCGCGGCCAAGAGGGCGCGCGGGCCGGTCATGCCGAAAAGTGCAGGAACAATCAATGCAGACCCGCCGCCGCGCGACTGCGCCGGCAGCGCTCAGACGCTTCTCGACCACGGCGCGCGGCGGACTCTTTCCAGCGTTACAGCTTCTCCGGTGAGGTCGCGGCGGCCATCGAAAGCGGCGCAAGCGAGACGGGGGCGTACCGCGCAAACGGCGAGCTTGTCCAGCATCGCTGGTGGGGACAGTATTGTCGCCGGAAGGCATCCACATGACCCAAAACGATCCCATCGGCTCATCGGGCAAGAACCGCATCAGCAGCGGAACGATGCTCGCCATCGGCATTGGCGTGATGCTGGTCGGCGTTGTGGCCTATCTGGCGGGAACTCAGAATTGGTCCGGTTCGCTGTGGGTCGAGCGCCAGCGAACCCGGGGCGAGGGCGCGCTGGTGATTTGCGGCGGCATCGGATTGGTGATTGCGGCGGCCGCGCTGTTCAGGATCAACCCGCGGCTCCTGGTCGCCGCCGTTCTGGTCGCGGCGCTGGCAGGCGTGGGGCTGTTCCAGGCGTCGCGATAAGATGCGCCCGCCGCTGCCGGGCGGCGTCAATCCGGAGCGATCAAGCACAATCCTGAAAACAGGTCCGAAAGCTGGCCACGAGCGGTCCTTCACGGCCGCCGCGCCGTCGCCTTCTTGGGCCAGCGCAGCGGCCAGGTGACGATCCGGTCCGGCACGTCCTCGTCGGGCACGTCGTCCTCGCTCGCATAGACCCGGCCGCGGACCGCGACACCGGCCTCGACCACCGTCTCGGGATCGCCCGAGACCAGCGGGTGCCACCAGGGCAGGTCGCGCCCCTCGGCCACCAGCCGATAGGCGCAGGTCGGCGGCAGCCAGGGCAGCGTGCGGACGTCATGCGGCGTCAGCGTCACGCAGTCGAGCACTTTCGTCGAGCGATTGACGTAGTCCTTGCAGCGGCAGGTGTCGGCATCGAAGAGGCGGCAGCCGATATCCGTGGCCAGGATGGCATCGGTGTCCTCGTCCTGGAGCTTGACCAGGCAGCAGCGGCCGCAGCCGTCGCAGAGCGATTCCCACTGCTCGCGGTTCATCGCCTCGAGCGGGGTGGTGCGCCAGAACGGCGCGTCGGGGTTCGGATCGTCGACCATGCTGCCTTATGCGATGGGGCCGGCCGGGATGGAAGCGCGGGCGGCGACGCATCCGTCGCCGGCCCTCGCTCGTATCCGGGCTGCGTGCCGAAACGGAACAGGCGCCGTGGCAAGGAATCTGCTGTGCCGGCCAAAACGCGGCGGGCCTCTTTCAGCTGCGCAAAGAGACGATATGTACTGTGCAGCCCGCCGGATGACGGTGGCGGGCTGGCGTGGGCGCGGCAGGACCATGTCGTCCCTCATCGGGACGACGGCTCTCATCGGGATGCCAGGACGGCGATGGAGTTCAGGAAGACAGGCTGGACGACCCGACTGAAGCGCTTCGCGCTGGCGGTCGACTCATGGGTCGATGCCGGCCTGTGGGGTGCCGCGCGCCGTGCCGGCGAGCTCTACGAGCGCATCCGCAGCTTCATGGACCGGCTGACCGTCACCGGCGGGCAGAGGCTCGCCGCCGAGTTCGCCAGCGAGGGGCTGAATGTCGGCATCGCCGGCTCGCTGGTCATGCTGGCGCTGGCGATCCCCGCCTTCCACGAGGGACGCGAGGAGGCGCTGAAGCACCAGGTCTTCGCCGTCACCTTCCTCGACCGCTACGGCACCGAGATCGGCCATCGCGGCGCGCGGCACGACGACTCGCTGAAACTGGAAGAGATGCCGGACCATCTGCTCAAGGCGGTTCTGGCGACGGAAGACCGCCGCTTCTACGACCATTTCGGCATCGACCTGATCGGCACGCTGCGCGCCGTGACCGTCAATGCGCGCGCCTCCGGCGTCGTCCAGGGCGGTTCCTCGCTGACGCAGCAGCTCGCCAAGAACCTCTTCCTGACCAACGAGCGCTCGCTCGACCGCAAGATCAAGGAAGCCTTTCTGGCGATCTGGCTCGAGCAGCGGCTGACCAAGAACGAGATCCTGAAGCTCTATCTCGACCGCGCCTATATGGGCGGCGGCACCTTCGGGGTGGCGGCGGCGGCCGAGTACTATTTCGGCAAGTCGGTGCGCGACGTCACGCTGGCCGAGGCGGCGATGCTGGCCGGGCTGTTCAAGGCGCCGACCAAATACGCCCCCCACGTCAACCTGCCGGCGGCGCGCGCCCGCGCCAATGACGTGCTCAACGCCATGGTCGATGCCGGTTTCATGACGGCGGGCCAGGTCGACAGCGCCAAGCGCAATCCCGCCACGCCGGTCGACCGGCGCCGGGACACCAGCCCCGACTATTACCTGGACTGGGCCTTCGACGAGATCCGCCGCCTCGCCGACGACGGCAAGATCGGCCCCGATCGGGTGCTGACGGTGAAGACACCGCATGATCCGGCCATTCAGGAGCGGGCCGACGAGGCGATCGAGTCAATTCTGCGCCAATATGGGCCAGGCTACCGCGCCAAGCAGGCGGCAACGGCGGTGCTCGAGACCGACGGCGCGGTGCGGGCGCTGGTCGGCGGACGCGATTATGGCGCCAGCCAGTTCAACCGCGCGACCGCGAGCCTGCGGCAGCCCGGCTCGTCCTTCAAGCCCTTCGTCTACGCAGCGGCGATGCAGGCGGGGCTCTACAAGCCGAACACGGTCGTCAGCGACCGGCCGGTCTGCATCGGCAACTGGTGCCCCAACAATTACGGGCGCTCCTTCGCGGGTTCGATGCCGCTGACGGTCGCGCTGGCGAAGTCGATCAACACGATCCCCGTGCAGATGTCGATCGCGCTCGGCCAGGCCACCGGCGAGACGCATGTCGCGCGCGCGGCCCGGATCGGGCGGCTGAAGATCATCGAGACCAGCCGTGCGATGGGCCTCAACTCGCCCCTGACCGACACCGTGTCGCTGCCGATCGGCGCGGCCGAGGTCACGGTCCTCGACATGGCCGCGGGCTATGCCGTCTTCGCCAATGGCGGCCAGCGCGCACGGCCCTATGCGGCGATCGAGATCCGCAACTCGCATGGCGACGTTATCTACCGGCATGACCGCGACGAGCCGGAAGCGGCCCGCGTGCTGAGCACGCAGGTGGCGCAGGACATGAACTTCATGCTGTCGAAGGTGCCGACCGAGGGGACGGGCCGGCGCGCCGCGCTGGAGGGTGTCGTCACCGCCGGCAAGACCGGCACGACCAACGGCTACAAGGACGCCTGGTATGTCGGCTACTCCGGCAACCTCGTCGGCGCGGTCTGGTACGGCAACGACGATTCGTCGGAAACCGCGAACATGACCGGCGGCTCGCTGCCGGCCATGACCTTCAAGGAGATCATGCAGTTCGCCCATCGGGGGCTCGAGCTGAAGCCGATTCCGGGTGTGGCGCCGCCGGACCCCAAGGCCGCGACGGTCGCGAAGGCGCAGGTCCCCGCGGCCGCCACCGCGGCCGGTTCGGGGCCGGGTGCCGGCCACATGCCGCGGCAGTCCTTCGAGGTGCTGTCGGCGGTGGGCGCGATGTTCAAGACGATCGAGCCCGCCCGCCGCGCCACCACCCCCCTGCAGGTCGGCATCCGCGACGTGTCCGCGTCGGGCGGCAACAGCGCCATCCGTTGACCGCGGCCGACGTCCGGTTGACGGGCCGGTGCCGGCTGGTTCAACTCGCGCGCCGTCCCCCGCGGACGGTCGCTTCCGAAGGCAGGGCATTGCGAGTCGTCCATCTGGCCTATGTGATCGCGCTCGGCGCCGGGCTGGGACTGGCCTCGGCCCATTTCGCCGTGGCCGGGCGGCCTCTGCTCGGCATGGTCGAGATCGGCCCCTGGGCGGCCTGGCCCCGGAGCGGCAGCCGCGACATCGACCCCTATCTGCGCGCCTATCTCGCCCGCGGTGTGCATCTGCCGCTGGGCGCGGGCGAGGGGCTCGAGCTGATCGCCGAGCGGGACGATGACGGCCGCGGGCTCGACGGGCGCTGCCGCTATCGGCTCACCGGCCAGATCCCGACGACGCGCGGCTGGACGCTGAGCGTCACGGATGCCGACGGGCGCGCCTTCCGCCTGCCGCTCGACCGCAGCGGCTTTACCGACGCCGAGGTGGTGCTCGGAGAAGACGGCGGCTTGCGCATCGCGGCGGCCTCCTGGCCCCAGGCCGGCGACTGGCTTCCACTCCCGGCGAGCGGGCGCTTCCAGTTCCGCCTGCGGCTCTACGATACGCCGATCGCCACCCAAGCCGGCGAGACGCGGGCGGAAAGCCTGCCGCGGATCGCCCGGATCGACTGCCCATGAGCGCCGCCGACCCGACGCTGGAGCCGCGGACGGCCCCCGCCGCCGGACGGATCCCGCTGGCGGCGCGTCTCGGCGCCTCGCTGCGCAGCCTGCTGCTGGCGACCGCCGCCGGGCTCGTGCTCGCCGGCATCGTCCATATCGTGACCATCCTGCTGATCCCGGCCCTCTCGGCCAGCGATGCCGCCCATGCCTATGGCACGCTCGGCTCGGGCGGGCAGGCCGAGCTGATCGCCAGCGATCCGCGCGGTCTGCCGCTGCCGCGCGAGGCCGATCCGGCGACCGTCACCGCCATCTGCAGCTATGATCTCCGCGCCGGTCCGATGCGGGTCGTCGCCCGCGTCGGCACGCTGCCGCTCGGCCTGACGCTGCATCGCCAGGGCGGCGGGGTCGTCTATGCGATCACCGACCGCGCCGCCGTGCGCGGTGTCGTCGAGTTCGTGGTGATGACGGAGGAGCAGCGCGACGACCGCGACGCGCGCGACGAAGAGGGCGAAGCCGCGCGCGAATTGCGGGTCGTCTCGGACAGCGAGCGAGGGCTCATCGTCGTGCGCGTGCTGGCGCGCCTTCCGTCGGACCGGGCCGATGCCGAGGCCCTGGCGAGTGGGGTCGCCTGCGGCATGGCGGACTGACCGTCAGCCCTTGTAAACGACCGGCGCCTTGTCGCCCTCGCCGGCGGGCGCGCGTCCCTCGCCCCCGAAGACGCCGATCAGCGGCATCTTGCAGAGCGGGCCGGCCTCGGCCTCCAGCGCCATGATGGCCCGTTCGGCCCGGATCGCCTCCCGCGACGGCATCTCGACCACGAGATTGGCGAGCGCGTAGCGATAGCTCTCGATGCGGAAGCCGACGCGCTCGCAGACCCAGAGGATCAGCCCCTCGTTCTCGACGACGCGGGCCTGGGCCGGATCGATCTGCGAGGGCGCGACTTCGGGCGAGCTCTCGGCCGTCCGCATCCTCACGCGGTCCGCCGCCACGACGCGCATGGCGTTGGCGCGGAACGGCCCGATCAGGAGGCGGTCGGCATTGGCGTCCTCGGCGAGGCGGGCATAGCGCGAGGCCTGCGAGGCGAAGGAGCCGCCGGTCAGGGCGTTGAAATAGTCGGACTTCGCGCTGGATTGCATCTGCGCCGGCAGGATGCGCGCATGGGCGAGGTCGGAGACGCGGCGCTGGAAGATGCTCTTCTCATGGCTCGGCATGACCAAGCGCCAGGCGCGGTCGCGCAATTGCTCCTCATCGTCGGTGAAACGGAAATGCGAGGCGGCCTCGCCCCGCGCCGTCGCCGACCAGAAGCCGGCCTGCGGCGCCAGCACCTGGCTGAAGATGTCCTGTCGCGGGCGGCCGAGATCGCCGGTGCACGCGCCCGTGGCGAGCAGCAGAGACAGGACCGCGGCCCGCGCGGCGGGGCCACCTGCAAGACGCGCGAGCTGCGTCACGCCGGCTGCCGGGCGCTGGTCGCCTTCTTCGGCCGCTTCGGACGGTCGGCATTTGGAGCCGGCGCGCGCGAGCGGCGCCGCACCACCGGATCGGCGGCAACGGGCTCGGCCTCACGCTCGTAGCGGACGCCGGTGAAAAACAGGATCGCCGCGGTCTCCGGACGCGCGGTCCGGGCTTGCGACGATGGCGTCCGCAGCCGGGACGCGAGGGAGATGACGACGGCCATGATGCGCCTCCATGCCTTGGCGCCTTGGATGTGGGTCGCGGGAGATCGCTCTCCGGTTCACATCAGGCCCGGACATGGTTAACGCCCTCTTAAAGGCTCGGGGATTACTGTCGCTTCGAGCCCAGAATCACAGTCGAGAAGCCCATGCCGTCGCGCATTTCCGCCGAAATCGCCCAGCTCGCCCGCCTCGCGCGCGATGGCGGGCTCGATCTCACCCAGGTCTCGCTGCGGGTGAAGGCGGATCTGCTGATGTCGACGCCCCAGCCCGCCCCGGACGATCTCGCCGCGTTCGGGGAGATGGCCGCCACGCTGATGCCGGGCGTGGACGAGGCCACCGCCGTCATCCTCGCCCGCAAAATCGCGGCCTGGCCGCACGCGCCGGCGCCGGCCCTGGCAGCCCTGCGCGAGCGTGGCGGTGCCGTACTCGCCGCCCTAATCCGGCACGGCCTGCAGCTCGGACCGGCCGAGATGGAAGATGTCGCAGCGCAGCCCGACGGCCGGCTGGCCTCGGCGCTGGCGGAGCGCAGCGACGTGACGGCCACCGCCGTGCTGATCCTGGTCGAGCGCGAGGACCGGGCGATCGACTTCGCGCTGATGACGAATGGCGCGGTGGCGCTGCCGCGTGTCGCGCTCGATCTGCTGGTCGCGCGGGCGCGGCGCGACGCCGGCTATGCCCAGCCACTCCTGGCGCGGCGCGACGTGTCGAGCGTCGACATCGCGCCCCTGTTCCTCGTGGCCGGTCCCGAGCGGCGGCTGGCGATCCTCGACTCGCTGGGGGCGCTCGAGACACTGACGCCCTCCGAGCGGCGTCCGGCCGTCTCGGGCGAGCTCTTCGCCGGCTGGCTCGCCATGGCGGCGGATGACCCGGCGAGTGCGTTTCAGGCGGTTTCCGGGCAACTCGGAGGCGGGGCGATGCTGGCCGAGGCGATGGCGGCCGACACCTCGCGCGATCTCGCGGCGCTGGCCCTGACCGCAGCCGGCGCCAGCGTCGAGGATGCGACACGGTTCCTGATCCGCCTGGGCGACGAGGCGGCGCATTCGGTCGAGCGCATCTTCGCGGTGGTCGCGCTGATGCGCAGCGTCCGGCCGGCCGTGGCGCTGCGGCTGGTCGCGCAGGTCGGCGGCATCGCCACGCCGCCGCTGGCCCGCAAGGGGCAGCATCAGCCGGCGATGGCTGCCAGCGGCACGCCGCAGCGGCCCGGGACCGCCCGGCAGGAGCCGGCGGGCAGCGCCAGCGAGATCCTCCGCAAGATCGGCCTCAAGCGCGAGCGCCGCTGAGAGTCCCCTCGCCACCGGTTCTCCGGCGGCGGCCGCGATCAGCCCCCGACCAGATCGAGCCTCGGGTCACCCGCCCGGTTCTCGATCTCGACCAGCCAGAGATCCGAATCGAAGCGCAATTCGCGCGCGACCCTGTCCTCGACGCTGCCGGGATCGGAGTCGAGGACGAGCTGGAAGCGGCGGATACCGTCATCCTCGGCAAGGGACTGCGGCGCCGGGCCGTAGAGCGCGGCGGTTCGGTCGAGCCGATCGAGCTTGACGAAGATCGCGCCGGCCTCGGCCGCGCCGCGTCGCCGCAGCACCGCGACGAGCCCGTCATGCGCGGCCTGGCGCAGATAGGCCGAAACCCAGAAATCGCTGGTCAGGCGCGCCATCGGCCGCGTGTCCTCCGCGCCCGTCAGTTCTCGGCGCTGCGGCGCGGGTTCGAGGAGCGGGCCTGCGCGACACCGCGCACCTCGGCCGGCGGGCGGATATCGGCGCCGTTGATCAGATCGGCAATCGGATCGCGCGGGGCGGGTGCGCTGGCGCGGGCGGCCGGAGCGGGCGTGGGCGCAGGCGCCGTGCGCGCCACATTGGTCACGGCCGCCGGCGGGCGAGCGCCGGCCTCGCGCGGCGACTGCGACAGATCGACCGGCCGCGTCGGCGGGATCGGCGCCACCACGCCCGCGGTGGGAGTCGCAGCCGGCTGAGCCTGGACCGCGGTGGCCGGCGTCTCCGAGCGCATCGCCTGGCGGGGCACCGGCGAACCCGATGGCGCGGAGACCATCGGCGCGGGATGCCGCGCCTGCTGCAGCAGCAGGGCGTTGGCCAGGATCATCGCGGCCACGCCGGCGAAGAGCAGGAACATCACAGCGCGGCCGGGGCGACGCAGTGCCAGCCGGCCGACACGGCCGAGCCAGCCGGCCTTGCGGCGCGCAGGGGGTGCCGAGGGCGCCGCTCGCCGAACGGGAGCGGAGAGCGAGGCGCTGGAGTGGGCGCGGGCGGCGATCGTGGACATGCGGCTGGCTCTGCTGTCAGGCGGTCAGACGGAAAGGTGTCTTGCTCTCGAGGCCCCGGCGCGGGGCGCGGGCGAAGGTCGCGATCCGGACAGGCTGCGAGGCGTCGGCGACGCCGCCGACCGGCAGGCGCACGGAGACCCGCGTGCCGACGCCCGGCGCGCTCTCGATGGTGAGCCGCCCGCCATGGAGGCCGACCAGCCCGCGCACGACGGAGAGGCCGAGGCCCGTGCCCTCATAGGCGCGGTCATAAGAGCCCTTGGCCTGGAAGAAGGGATCGCCCAAGCGCGGCAGGTCCTGGGCGGAGATGCCGATGCCCGTGTCCGACACGGAGAGGTCGACGACATCGCCGTCCCGCACCACCGCGAGCACGACGCGGCCGCCGGCCGGGGTGAACTTGATCGCGTTGGAGAGCAGATTGATCACGACCTGCTTGAGGGCGCGGCGGTCGCCCTGCACCAGCGGCAGATCGGGCCCGGCGACCCGCTCGAGGTCGATGCCGCCGGCCTGCGCCCGCAGCGTCATCAGCGCCAGGCAGTCGCGCGTCATCTCGGTCAGGTCGAGCGGTTCCTGGTCGATCGTCATCGTCCCGCTCTCGATCTTGGAGATGTCGAGCAGCGTGTTGACGACGTCGAGCAGGTGGTGGCCCGAGCTGTGGATGATCCGCGCGTAATCGAGCCGCTTCTCGGCATCGAGCCAGGGCTGGCCCTCATGGGTCAGCATCTCGGAAAAGCCGATGATCGCGTTGAGGGGCGTGCGCAGCTCGTGGCTGACGGTGGCCAGGAAGCGGCCCTTGACGTCGCTGGCCTTGACGGCCTCGGCATGGTCGCGGGCCTGCTCTTCTTCGTGGACGCGACGGGCGGTGATGTCGCGCGTCACGCAGACCACGGCGGCGCTGTCGCCGGGCGCGGCGGTGTCGATGCGGCAGGCCTGCATCTCGAGCCAGCGCGAGACCGGATGCTGGCGCTCGCCGTCCTGCGGCATGAACAGCGTGCGGAAACAGGCCGTGGCGGAACCGCTGCCATGGGCGGCGTCACTGAGCGCCTTCAGGAAGAGCGGGCGGTCCGCGACATGGACGCGCTCGAACAGGCCGCGCCCATGCAGGTCGCGCGGCTCGGCTCCGGCGAGGCTGCGGGCCGCCGCACTGGCGAAGACGACGGCACCATTCGCATCGTGCCAGGTGACGAGGTCGCCGACATGGTCGAGCAGGAGCTGGGCCCGCTGGTCGGCTGCCCGGTGCTCGCGCAGCTCCTCGCGCCGCCGCAGCAGGAAGCCGACGGCGACCGCCATCGCCTGCAGGATGGCGAGCATGACCAGAACCGGCATCATCTCGCGCGACCATTCGGCCTGTCCGGCGAAGATGCCGGCCTGGTCGAGCAGTACGACGCCGATCAGGGCCACCGCGGCGATGCCGCCGGCCCGCGCGACATAGCGGCGCGCACCGAAGAACATCGCTTCCGCCGGAACGGCGGCAAGCCAGAGCAGGAGCGGAGACGCGGCGCCTCCGGTCATTCCGGCGAGCGCGGCGATGAAGAGCGCCAGCGCCGCCGCCGAGATGCAATGGGCGATGTCGAGCCGGCCGGTCCGCGAGAGGGTGACGACCGCCAGCAGCGGCAGGGCCGCCGCCACGAGGATCGCAGTCTCCAGCATGCCGAGCGTGCCGCGCCAGGCGAGATAGGCCGGCGTCAGGCCGAGCGCGACGGCGCCGACGAGCAGGCGCGTCAGGATGAAGCGCTCATGCCGCATGCGCTCCAGCGAATGGGGCAGCACGGATGCGTGCACCATCGCCGCCACCTGTGTCCTGACCGCCTGCAACTTCATGGGGAACGCAACGCCTGATCGCCGCGAGCGGTTCGCTCGCTTGCGGCCACTGTCGGCAGCGCGGTTTAAGCGGGCCTTAAAGCCAAGCCGCACCGCCTCCTGCGCAGCCCCCCGAAAGGTCGGCATTCTCTCGTCTTTTCAATCTCTTGACCTGCCCAACGTTACGGCAGCGCGACAGTTCCGTTGTTTGTCGGCAGGGTGAACGGAAGCTGAAGATCGCCCGCGGCCTTTGACCGTCGCGAATGACGCGATTTTTCCGGACCCCGCGCTATGCTCCGAATGGGTTGAGGCTCGGGCGAGCCTCTGTCGAGACGGGGTTCCGATGGCCTACATCCTGCGCAGTCTGGCGGTGATCGGCGTGATCGCGCTGAACTCGCCCGTTCACGGCGAACGTTCGCAGGAGTATGACGCCGCCGCGACGGCGCGCAGGGTTGCAGCCAGCCTGCCCCGCGTCGATGCGCCCGCCGCGATGTCGAGCCTCACCGCGGCGCGGGAAGCGGCCCAGATCTTCGCCGGGCTCGACCCCGAAACGCGCCAGCGCCTGATCGAGATGGCGGCCGCCGCCGCAATGGGCCGGGAGCCGCGAGCCTCGCACACGACGCGCTGACACGCCGCAAGGCCGGCGGCCGCGGCGCGCTTGACGGCGTCGCGCGACACGCCGAAGAGAGGCCATGAGCGCCAGCCTGGATGAGATCGTTGCCAATTTCGACCTGCTCGAGGAGTGGGACGACCGCTATCGCTACCTGATCGAACTCGGTAAGGGCCTCGATCCCCTCCCGGAGGAGGCTCACAGCGAGGCTAACAAGGTGCGCGGCTGTGCCAGCCAGGTCTGGCTGGACTCGCGGGCCGAAGCGGGACCGGGCCCGCAGACGCGGCTGTCTTTCCGCGGCGACAGCGACGCCCATATCGTCCGCGGCCTGGTGGCGCTGACGCTGGCGATCTATTCCGGCCGCACCGCCGCCGAGATCATCGCGACCGATGCCTTCGCCACCTTTGAGAAGCTGGGGCTGGCGGCGCATCTGACGCCGCAGCGCTCGAACGGCGTCCGCTCGATGATCGAGCGGATCAAATCCGATGCGCACCGGGCCGCGACCGGCTGACCTGCCCGGCCTCAGCCGGCCCGGCCGGGCATGATGGCGGGCCGTGCGCCCTCGCCCCGCCAGACGGATGGCCGGGTCCGCGCCGGCCCGCGCGTCGCCCCGAGGCCGTAATGTGCGACCAGGGCCTCCAGCGCGAGGCGCAGCACCACCTTGGCCGAGCGGGCCGGCCAGCCGCGCTCGCGCTCGACCGCGTCCAGCCCCTTGAGGAAGCCGCAGACGTCGATCACCAGCCCCGAGAGTTGCGGCCCCAGCCGGTCGCAGGCCAGGCGGACGCGCTGACGCGCCGCCAGCGCGGAATCGGAGGCCGCCGCCGGCCCGCGACTTGCGGCGCCGCGAGCGTCGGGCGCCCGCGACGCATCCCAGCTCATGGTGGTGCGCGGCGTCAGGCGCGCGAGCGTCCAGTCGGCCCGGAAGCGCTCGCCGGCAGCGAATTCCTCGTCCGAGATCTGCGGCTTGCCGTCCCGGCCCGGCCGGCGATGCAGCCACAACAGCGGGCTTTCGCGCGTGTCCAGCATCACGGTCTCGGAGCGGCCGTCGCGTTCGATCACGGCCGGGACGATGGCGGGGCGATCCGCGGGCGCCCCTTGCAGCGCATGCAGGCGTCTCCCCTCCCCCTGCCCGGTCCAGACCGCATGGCCTTGCGCGGCGAGGGCATCGGCCGCCTCCTTCGGGACGAACCCGGCCCCGAGCGTCGCGCCCCCGCCGCCGCGGTAGAGGCCGATCCGCCCGCAGCCGAGCGGCGAGAGCCGGGCGAAGGCGCCCGGCTGGGCCAGATGCCGGTGCAGCCGGACCGCGGCTGCCTCGATGCCCTCCTTGGTCTCCGGCTCCGTCACGAGCGAACCTCCTCTGTCGGCATGGCCCCCAGCGCGCCCGTCAGCGCCAGCAGCCCGGCCTCGAGCGCCGAGAGGGCGAACTCCTCGGTGGGGTCGTCGCGGCGGTCCTCGATCCGTGCACAGGCATGGCGCACCGTCGTCCGGTCCCGGCCGAAGCAGATGCCGACCCGGCTCAGGGTCAGTCCGAAGGCGACATGGGCGAGGTACATCGCCGTCTGGCGGGCCAGCGCCGCACGAGGGTGCCCCCTCCCGGGGGTACGCAGGAACTCGGCTGAGAGATGGGCGGTCGCGGCCACCGCCACCTCGGCCAGGCGCGCGCAGGCGGCCTGGCGCAGCGGATCACTCCTGTCAGCTCTCGTCGTGTTCATTGTTTGTTCTCTGTATGAAACCAGCCTGGGGCCGGCGATGACGATCAGCAATACATGAATTTATTCCTATGACAAGCGTCTTCGCAGCGAAGGGCACGCTATCCCCGGAGCCGGGACCGGACACGAAAAAAGCCGCCGGCGAACCGGCGGCTTCTCGAAAACCTCACGAGGCACCTTCCGGAGGGCGCGCCTCAGCGGCGCTTGCGACGCTGCTGGCCCAGGCCCATCTTCTTGGCGAGCTGCGAGCGGGCTTCGGCATAGTTCGGCGCCACCATCGGGTAGTCCGGCGGCAGGCCCCACTTCTCGCGGTACTGCTCGGGCGACATGTTGTACTGCGTGCGCAGATGGCGCTTGAGCGACTTGAACTTCTTTCCGTCCTCGAGGCAGATCAGGTAATCGGCCGTGATCGACTTCTTGACCGGAATCGCCGGGCGGGGCGCCTCGGCCGGCACCACGGGGGCGACACCGCTGACGACACGGCTCAGGGCAGCGTGAACATCGTTGATCAGCGCAGGCAGATCCGACGCCGGAACAGAGTTGTTCGAAACATAGGCCGAGACGATATCCGCCGTCAGCTCGATGTAATCCGATCCTTCGTTGTCTGCCATGGCGGCGCCACTCCCTGATACAGTCGGCGAGATGATACGTTTGTGGACGGCATTACTGCTGTGAACGCCTTGTGCGATCCCGACCAAGAGCACCCGAACACTCACGACTCAGACGTGACCGCAGCAGACCGTTACGCTCCCTGTAGTCGATGGCCTATCCACCCGCAAGCGATCGGAGGGCCGCGAATACGATTTACCCATTCCAAATATTGCCGGCTGGCCAGATGATCATGGTATCGGCGCCGCTGCGGGTGGCGCATCTGCCGCTCCGCCATGATCTTGCCAGTCGCACGGCCGCTCTCTACCTGTCGGAGACTCCGCCTGAAGGAACCGTCGTCGATGCGCTCGAACTCCCGCCCCGGCTCCAGAAGCAGTGCCACCAGACGGGTCAGCGCGCCGCGCGCCGACGTGCGGACCAAGACGACGCATGTTCACAACGTCGCCCTGCAGGACGATTACGACTGGCTGCGGGCGCCCAACTGGAAAGAGGTGCTGCGCGACCCCCAGGCGCTTCCGGCCGATAT
>NCCO01000040.1:0-27976 GCA_002279705.1 Allobosea sp. 12-68-7 | reverse complement strand
CGGCCGATATCCGCCGGCATCTCGAAGCGGAGAACGCCTACTCCAAGGCGCTGATGGCGCCGACGCGCATGCTGCAGCGCGAGTTGGTCAAGGAGATGCGCGGGCGCCTGAAGGAAGACGACAGCAGCGTGCCGCAGCCCGACGGGCCGTATCTCTACTATTCGCGCTACCGGAGGGGCGGCGAGCATCCCCTGATCTGCCGCAAGCCGCGCTCGGGCAAGGGCCGCGAGACGATCATGCTCGACGCCGACAAGCTCGCGGACGGCAAGGACTTCTTCGATCTCGGTGACGCCGCGCACAGTCCCGACCACGGCCTCCTCGCCTGGAGTGCGGACGAGGCGGGCTCCGAGCTGCACAGGATCCGCGTGCGCGACCTCGCCACCGGAGAGGACCTGCCCGACGTCGTGCCCGACACGACCGGAGAGGTCGTCTGGGCGGCCGACAGCCGCGCCTTCTTCTATGTCGGGGTCGATGCCGATCACCGCCCGTCCCGGGTGCTGCGCCACCGCCTGGGCGAGAGCGCCGACCACGACACGCTGCTGCACGAGGAGAGCGATGCCGGGATGTTCGTCGACATCGACGAGACCCAGTCCGGCCGCTTCCTGCTGATCTCGATCAACGATCACGAGACCTCGGAGATCCGGCTGCTCGACCTGGCCGTGCCCGACGCCGTGCCGGTGCCGATCGCGGCCCGGGCGGTCGGCCGCGAATACGACGTCGACCATCTCGGCGACGCGCTGCTCATCCGCACCAACGCCGACGGCGCTGAGGACTTCAAGATCGTGACCGCGCCGGTGGCCGATCCGAGCCCCGGGAACTGGCGCGATCTCGTTGCGCATCGGCCGGGCTGCCTGATCCTGAGCCATCTGTGCCTGCGGGGCCGGCTGATCCGGCTGGAGCGCGAGAACGGGCTGCCGCGCATCGTCATCCGCGACATGGCCACGGGGGCCGAGAGCAGCATCGCCTTCGACGAGGAGGCCTATGGGCTGGGGCTCGACGCCGGCTACGAGTTCGAGACCGAGACGCTGCGCTTCATCTATGCCTCGATGGCGCGCCCGGCCGAAACCTATGACTACGACATGGCCAGCGGCGTGCGCGTTCTGCTGAAGCGGCAGGAGGTTCCCTCCGGCCATGATCCGGCCGACTACCGGGTGCGGCGCATCTTCGCCAGGGCGAAGGATGGCGAGGAGGTGCCCGTCTCGATCCTGCATCGCGCCGACACGCCGCTCGACGGTTCGGCACCCTGCCTGCTCTATGGCTACGGCTCCTATGGCTCGGCGATGTCGGCCTCGTTCCGGACGCGACCGCTGAGCCTCGTCGATCGCGGTTTCGTCTATGCCATCGCCCATGTCAGGGGCGGCACCGACAAGGGCCGGCGCTGGTATCTCGACGGCAAGCGCGAGAAGAAGACCAACACCTTCACCGATTTCATCGCGGCGGCCGAGGCGCTGGCGGATGGCGGCTTCACCGCGCGCGGCCGCATCGTCGCCGAGGGCGGCAGCGCGGGCGGCATGTTGATGGGGGCGGTCGCCAACATGGCCCCTCGCCTCTTCGCCGGCATCATCGCCGAGGTGCCCTTCGTCGACGTGCTGAACACGATCCTCGACGACACGCTGCCGCTGACGCCGCCGGAATGGCCCGAATGGGGCGATCCGATCCGCGACATCGCCGCCTTCCAGACGATCCGCAGCTATTCGCCCTATGACAACATCAAGGCCCAGGCCTATCCGCCGATCCTGGCGATGGGGGGCCTGACCGATCCGCGCGTGACCTATTGGGAGCCGGCGAAATGGGTCGCCCGGCTGCGCGCGACGATGACCGGCGGCGGGCCGGTGCTGCTGCACACCAACATGGACGCCGGACATGGCGGTTCGGCGGGGCGCTTCGACTCGCTCAAGGAGACCGCGCTGGCCTATGCCTTCGCGATCCGGGCCGTCGGCGAAGGCTGGCCGCAGGCCGGTGCCGACGCCTGAGACCGGAGGCGGTCGCGGTCAGCCGCCGAGGCGGGTCTTCTCGCTGGCGAGATAGATCTTGAGTTCGTCCATCGAGGCGAAGCTGTAATCGCCATCGGGCGTGCGGGCCTGGATCGAGCCGTCGGCATAGATGGTGAAATGCGCCTCGCCGACCTGATAGGCCCCGACGATGCCTTCGTCGGAGGCTGCGGGCGGCAGCTCCGCGGGCTCCGGCTCCGCAGGCTGGGTCGGCTCGGGGGCCACCGGTTCGGCGGGCGGCGCCTCCGCGTCCTCGAGGCGCGGCTCCGGCGCGGTGCGCGTCTGCGGCGGCCAGGCCGGCACGGAACGATCCGCGGAATCGAGCACCGGCCAGGATGGCTCGGACAGGTCGGCCGGTGCGGCCTTGCGCTCGGGCGGAAGCGCGGGGGCCTCCGGCGGCTCGGACCAATTCACCCGGCGGCCGAGCGCCGGCTCCATCCAGCTCGACGCAGCGTCGATCTCGTCCTGCCGGACCACGGCCGGCCCGTCGGAGCCCTCCAAGGAGGGCTCGATCCGCCCGCCCAGGGGACGCGTCCCGAGCCCCAGATCGGCGAGGCTCTCGCGCAGCCGGTCGAACTCGTCGTCGCGCACGTCAGGCAGCCCGACGGTGGGGGCGTCGGGGGTCAGCGGATCGTCGATGTCGGAGGCCAGAGGCGGAGGCGGAGGCGGCAAATCGGATGCAGGCAAGTCCGTGGCACTCGGCTCCGGCTCCAACGCGCTCGGCGTCTGCACCTCGGCGGCGTTTTCACTCCCGGGAACCAGCTCGGCCTCGCCGGGCATCTCGGCCTCGAAGGCGAGTTCCGGATGGGGCGGGAGGACGACCGCGGGCGCCGACTCGGTCATCACCACCGGGCGTTCGGATTCGGCAGCGGCGCGCTGCCCCATCGCGCGGAACGGGTCGAGGGTCGGCAGCGCGTCGAGTCGTCCCTGGGCCGTGTCGGCGTCATCGGGAGAGGCCGGTGTCGGCTCGTCGAACACCCTGGACAGTTCGGCGCTGAAGAGATCGGGATGCGCCGGCTCGTCCGGCGGCGTCTCTGGCGATTCGGCAGCGGCAGGCCGTGCCTCCGCGATGCCGGCCGCCGCCAGGGATCCGGCGGCCGCCAGTCCCGGCACCGCCCGCCCTATCCCGTCGGCCGCGGCCTGCGGCTTTGCGGTGGCATGGTCCGGCGCCGCCGTTGCCCCACCCGCCATCGAGGCCAGCGACATCGCCATCGCGGCATTGGCGAGGCTGCCCTTCAGGCGCCGCATCTCGACGAGAACCCAGGCGAGAGCGAGCAGGATCACGCCCGCCACGGCCACCACCGTGCCGATGATGACCTGGGTGAAGCCACGCTCGAGGACCATGTAGGGCAGGCCATCGACGATCGCGACCGCGCCGCCGCCAATGAAGCCGAGCCCCAGCAGGATGAAGAGAATGATCAAAGACGCGTCCTCGGCCCAATGCCCGAAAGCAATTCCGGCAATTCGTTGATCCGGTCGTTCAGCGACCGGCCGATGCTGCCATCATGTAACGTATTGAATAAGAGAGCGTTTCAATTCCGGTCTTCGCTAAGCGCGCCGATTCAGGCGGGAGTGAGGCGCAAAGGCGCAGGGCACGGCGGGCTGCTTCCGCGGGGCGGCGGTTGCCGGGGAGGCGGCGGAGGCTTAACTAACGAGGCGAATGGCGGGCGCCCCCACCGGGGACCACCCTGCCCAGGCCGCCTGGCGGCAAGCCATTCTCAGTCCACGCGATTTGCCAGCCACGGAGAGGCCCTCATGACCTTCACCCTTCCCGACCTGCCCTACGCCCATGATGCGCTGCAGCCCTTCATGTCGAAGGAAACGCTGGAGTTCCACCACGACAAGCACCACCTCGCCTATGTCAACAACGGCAACAACGCGATCAAGGGCACGGAATTCGAGGGCAAGTCGCTCGAGGAGATCGTCAAGGCCTCGCACGGCAAGAACGCGGCCGTGTTCAATAATGCCGGCCAGCACTACAACCACCTCCACTTCTGGAAGTGGATGAAGCCCAATGGCGGTGGTGCGATCCCCGGCGCGCTGGAGAAGGCAATCATCGACTCCTTCGGCTCGGTCGAGAAGATGAAGGAAGACTTCGTCGCCGCCGGCGTCGGCCAGTTCGGCTCGGGCTGGGCCTGGCTCGAGGTCAAGGGCGGCAAGATCGCCGTCTCCAAGACACCCAATGGCGAGAGCCCGCTGGTCAACGGCGCCAGCCCCATCGAGATGTACGACGCCGCCGCCAAGGCCTGAGCGCGATTCGACCGCATCACGGACGAACGGGGCCTTGCGGCCCCGTTTTTTTGTCCGCAGAGACGATCGGAAACGCTTCGGCGACGCTCAGGCGGCGACGCTCTGCAGGAACTGGTCGACCGTCGTGCGCAGCCGCAGCGCCTGGGCGGCGACCTCACCGGCGGCGCCGCGCACCTCCTCGGCCGAGCGCCCGGTCTCCTCGACGGAATCGGCGAGGACGCTGAGGTCGCTCGAGACCGAGAGCGCGGACGAACTCGCCATCGCCACGCCCGAGGCGATTTCGCCGGTTGCGATCGCCTGCTGTTCGATCGAGACCGCGACCGAATTGGCGAAGTTCTCGATCGCATTCATGCGGTCGGCGATGGTCTGGATCGATCCGACCACCTGGCCGGTGGCGCTCTGGATGGCCCCCACCTGCGCGACGATGCGATCGGTCGCGTCGGCGGTCTGGGATGCCAGGCTCTTCACCTCCGAGGCGACGACGGCGAAGCCGCGCCCCGCCTCGCCCGCACGCGCCGCCTCGATGGTGGCATTGAGGGCGAGCAGGTTGGTCTGGGCGGCGATGTCGCGGATCAGGTTGACGACCTCGCCGATGGCGCGCGCGGTTTCGTCGAGCGCGCGCACCGAACCGGCGGTCTCGCGCGAGATCGAGGCCGCCTCGACGATCTCGGTCCGCACGCGCCGGATCTGGAACTCGACCTCGCGAATGGCGGCGCCCATCTCCTCGGCCGCCTGGGCGGCGTTCTCGACATTGCCCGAGGCGTCATGGGCGTTACGGGCGGCGCGCGCAGCCCGTCCGGAGGATTCGGCGGCGACACGGGCGAGACCATCGGAGGCCTCGCTCATGCGGTCAGCATTGCTCTTGAAGGCTTCGAGCGCGACGCCGACCTCGCCGCGGAACAGCCCGATCGCCTCGTCGACGCGCTGCTGGTGCAGCCGGTGCTCGGCCTCGCTGACATGCTGCTTCTCCTGCAGGGCCGCCCGCTCCGCCAGTCGCAGCTTGAGCACACCGAGCGCATGGGCGATGGCACCGATCTCGTCGCGGCGCGTGATCGCGTCGATCGGCGTGTCGAGTTCGCCATCCGAGATACTGACGATCGCCCGGGTCATGCTCTTGAGCGGCTTCATCGTCCGCGACAGCGAGACCCAGAGCAGCGGCCCGAGCACGAGCAGGATCAGGACGCCGAAGCCAATGGTGGCGGTGTGCTCGAATTGGACCCGCGCGAGCAGGCGCGACTTGTCGAAGCGCAGCGCGACATAGCCGATCGGCTTCTGTTGGTTGCCGACCCTGACGACGTCGATCTGCGTGATGAAGGCGCTGTCTTCGAGCCTGAACGACGCCTGCTCGCTCATGATGTCCCAGGGTTCGCGGCCGATGATCTCGGCGAGCCGATTCGGCGAAAGCGACAGACGGGCCTCTTCCGTGCGGCCGGCGCTTCCCATGGCGATGACTTCGTCGGCGACGAAACCCGCATCGAAATCCGGGTCGCTGCGCAGCGACTGCAGCATGTAGCTCAAGGCCGTCGTATCCCGCGCCAAAATCAGAGGCAACGACGTACTGGCGACCATTTTGCTGAACGCCGTGATCTTTTGATCCAGATCAGCCCGGTTCTTGGCGTCGTTGTATTGCGATACGGCGATGACCACGAAGGTGATCGCGACGGCAACGATCGCCACCGCCGCGGCGGCGATCTGGCTGCTGAGCGAACGGCCCCAGCGACGGGCCGGGGCGGGTGTCTGCGCGGCGGTTTCGGTGGTCCCCGCTCGCTTGAACGACATCATGGCCGGCACAGTCCCCGCATGCGTCTCGCCTGGCTGCAAAGGCCACCGAGACAACCCAACTGGAGTGTAGCGACGGTTTGGTTAAGGAATGGCTTGCGCAGCCGCTCAGGCGAGGCCGGCGAAGCGGACCATCGTCAGTCCCTGCGGCTTGAAGGCCATCAGCGCCGCATGCTCGACCGGCCGCGTCGCCACGACCGGATCGAGGCGGGCCAACCCGTCGTCGATGAAGCCCGGATGGCACATCACCAGATGCGCGGGGCCGGGCCGCAGCAGGAAACGCTGCAAGTCGGCTGCGAAGTCCCGTGCCGGATCGAAGGGAGCGACGCCGGAGAATCCGCGATTAACGGAGAAGCCGCGCCGCAGGGCCGCATGCCGGAACCCCAGCGCCAGGGCGGAGATGGTCAGGGCCTTGCCGACGGCGACACCGCGGGCGCGGATGGCGACCGGCGAGTCGTGCGGATCGCGCAGATAGAGAGTGCCCTTCGGATAGCGCTTCGACACGGCATCGAGCAGCGCGCGGCGCACGCCCGGCAGCACATGGACATGCTGGTGCCCGTCGATGAAGTCCGGCGGGCGGCCGAGCCCGTCCTCGAAGGCGTCGAGCTGCCGGGCGATCTCCGCGGCGATCTCGTGCCGGACCGTCGGCGAGGTGGCGGCGGCCCGTGCGAGATCGCGCAGCGCCGGCAATTCGCCGCCCGGCGCCAGCCGCGGCATCGCGCCGAGCGGGGCGGCGCAGGTCAGGTTGAGATGCAGGCCGAGATCAGCCCTGTCGGCGAGCGCGCCGAACGCCGCAGCGAAGCCGCGCCAATGCGGGCGGTTGGTCATCGCGCCCGCCGCCGAAAGCCTGCCGGCTTCGAGCAGCGCCAGGATCGAGCGGCTGACCCCGTCGGTCAGCGCGAAATCGTCGGCGCATAAAACAAATCCGCTCGCCATGCCGGTTTGTTGTCCTCTGTTCAGGCGCCTTGCGCTAAGAGCGCCCGCAAGCTTTACGGTTCCGCACAGGCCCCGTCATCCCGGCATCGTCCGGCATCGAAGGGACCGCGCCGGCGAAGCCGCCGAGAGGTCAACCGCGTGTCCGAGATGCAGCCCCCTTCCGCTTCGCCCGCACCGCGCGGCCACTCCAGCCGGCCGGAGCTCTCGATCGTCGTTCCCGTCCACAACGAGGCCGAGAATCTGCCGCTGTTGCTCGAGCGACTGAAACAGGTGCTCGACGGCGCCGTGACCTCCTGGGAGCTGGTCTGCATCGACGATGGCAGCCGGGACGGCACGCTGGCGGTGCTGCGGCTGCTGGCGGCACAGGACCGGCGCGTCAGCGCGGTCTCGTTCAGCCGCAATTTCGGCAAGGAGATCGCCATCGCGGCGGGGCTCGACCATGCCTCGGGCGACGCGGTGGTGATCATGGATGCCGATCTGCAGCATCCGCCCGAGACGATCCTGCTCTTCCTGGAGAAGTGGCGCGAGGGCTATCTCAACGTCTATGGCCAGCGCTCGGACCGCGACGGCGAAACCAGGCTGAAGCGCAATTTCGCCAAGGCCTTCTACCGGCTCTTCGCCCGCTTCGGCGAAACCGAGCTGCCGGAAGGCGCCGGCGATTTCCGCCTGCTCGACCGCAAGGTGGTCGATGCGCTGCGGGCGCTGCCGGAGCGGGCGCGCTTCTCGAAGGGCTTGTACGCCTGGGTCGGCTTCCGCTCGACCGGGATCTCCTTCGACGTCGCCGAGCGCGAGCACGGCGTCTCGAAATTCCGCTACCGCAAGCTGTTCTCCTTCGCCTTCGACGGGCTGTCGTCCTTCTCGACCGTGCCGCTCAAGATCGCGACCTGGGCCGGCGTCGTCATCGCCGTGATGGCGGCGATGACGGCGCTGTTCTTCGTCCTGCGCACGCTGTTCTTCGGCACCGACCTGCCCGGCTTCCCCTCGCTGATCGTCTCGATCATGTTCTTTTCCGGTATCCAGCTCGTCTCGCTGGGCATGATCGGCGAATATGTCGGGCGCATCTTCGCGGAGGTGAAGCGCACGTCGAGTACGCCGTTCTGGATTGCTTCGCTGCGCTCGCAATGACGGTGAGCCAGTGCTGCCGCACTGGACCATCCTTCGAGACGCCGCTATGCGGCTCCCAGGATGAGGGCTGCAGCCTGCGACAGCCCCGGAGCCGCGATGTTCAAGAAGATCCTCTCCGTCGGCGGCTTCACCCTGCTCTCCCGGATCACCGGCTTCCTGCGCGACATCGTGCTGGCCGCCGTGCTCGGCGCCGGCGCGCTGATGGACGCCTTTTCCGTGGCGCTGCGGCTGCCCAACCATTTCCGCGCGATCTTCGGCGAGGGCGCGGTCAACCAGGCCTATATCCCGACCTATGCGCGCATCCGCGAGCAGGGCGGCGAGGCGGCCGCGGCACTGTTCTCCAACCGCGTCTTCAGCCTGAACCTGATCGTCCAGCTCGTCCTGCTGGCGATCGCCCTGCCCTTCATGCCCGAGATCGTCCGGCTGCTGGCGCCGGGCTTCGCGAATGATCCGCAGCGGTTCGATCTCGCGGTTTCGCTGACGCGGATCACCTTTCCCTACCTGCTCTTCATCACGCTGGTGACGCTGCTCTCGGCCAATCTCAACGCGGTCGACCGCTATGCGGCCGCCGCCGCGGCCCCGGTCCTGATGAATCTCTGCCTGGTCGCGGCACTCGCCGTCGCCTTCCTGTTTCCCAACGCCGCCTATGCCGCGGCCTGGGGCATGGCGGCGGCCGGCGTGCTGGAATGGCTGCTGCTGGCCTTTGCCGCACGCCGCGCCGGCGTTGCGGCCGCCCTGACCCGGCCGCGGCTGGATGCCGATGTGAAGAGCTTCCTCAAGGCGTTCGGGCCCGCCGTGATCGGCTCGGCCGGGGTGCAGATCGCGCTCTTCGCCGATACGATCATCGCCTCGCTGCTGCCGGCCGGCGCCTATGCCGCGCTGTACTATGCCGAGCGGCTCTATCAGCTCCCGATCGGCGTGATCGCGATCGGTGTCGGCACCGTGCTCTTGCCGACGATGAGCCGCCTGATCGCGGCCGGCGACGAGGCTGGCTCCGACCGTGCGCAGAACCGGGCGATCGCGTTGACGGTGGTGGCGGCGGCGCCCTTCGCGGCGGCCTTCCTCGCCATCCCCGAACTGATCGTCTCGGCGCTGTTCGAGCGCGGGCGTTTTGATGCGGCAGCGAGCCAGGCGGCGGGGGCGGTGCTGCTGGCCTATGCGGTGGGGCTGCCGGCGATCGTGCTGATCCGCACCCAGGTCTCGACCTTCCAGGCGCGCGGCGACACGACGACGCCGATGTTCGTTTCGCTCGCCGCCATCGGCGCGAATGTCGCGCTCAAGCTCTTGTTGTGGCGCGATTTCGGCGCGGCCGGGCTCGCGTTGGCGACCGCAGCCGGCGCCTGGATCAATGTCGCGACGCTGTTCGTGCTCGGCCTCCGGCGCGGCTGGGCGAAGCCGGATCCGCGGCTCGGGGTGCTGGTTTCGGTCACGCTCGCAGCGGCGCTCGTCGCCGGCGTCGCGGCACGCCTTGCGGCCCCTGCCCTGCTCGCGGCGACGGCCGGCTTCCCCCACGAACCCCGGCTCGTCGCGGTGGCAACCGTCAGCGTGCTCGCCGCCCTGCTCTATGCGGCGGTGCTCGCCGTCGGGCTCAAGGCGTCGGGGACGGTCCGGCTGTTGCGGTGATGTGGGTCCGTCGGGTCCCTCAGCCCTCATCCTGAGGAGCGGGCTGTAGGCCCGCGTCTCGAAGGATGCTTCAGGAGGCTCCCGAACCACCTGGACCATCCTTCGAGACGCCGCTTCGCGGCTCCTCAGGATGAGGGCTCGCGGGTGGCGGCGCCGCGCGCGCTCAGCCCAGAAAGCTCCGCGCCCGCTCGCCCAGCAGCGTCGCCGCCTCGTCGACCATGCGCGTCACGATCTCGCCGGCCCCCGGCACGTCGGCGACCAGACCCACCGCCTCGCCGACGATGACGGCGACATTGTCGGGATCGCCGGCCGCGAAGGCGTCACGATAGGCCGGCGCCTCCTGCTCGATCGCTGCCTTCAGCGCCTCGTCGCGGCCGGCCCAGCGCGCGGTGAAGGCATTGGCGGCGACGCGGATGTCGAAGGGTTTCGGCCAGTCGAGCCGGCGGGCGATGTCGGGCAGCGAGGTGCGCACCGTGCCGTCGCCGGTGGCCGCCAGGGCCGCCTCCTGCTGCCTTACATGGACCAGCGCCTCGCGGCTCGCCCAGAAGCGGGTACCGACCAGCACGCCATCGGCGCCCAGCATCAGCGAGGCCGCAAGGCCGCGCCCGTCGGCGATGCCGCCCGCCGCGAGCAGCAGCGTGTCGGGGCTCGCGCGCGCCAGCAGGTCGGCAACCTCGGGCACGAACGGAAAGGTCGCGCGGCGATGGCCATGGCCGCCGGCCTCGCCGCCCTGCGCGATGATGATCGCAGCTCCGGCATCGAGCGCCTGGCGGACATGGTCGAGCGACTGGCACTGGCAGATCAGCGGGATTTCGGCCGCCGCGATCTCCGCGGCGAAGGGCGCGGGATCGCCGAAGGAGAGCATCAGCGCGGCAGGGCGATGCGCCAGCGCGGCCGTCAGCAGATGCGGCTGCTTGGCCAGCGACCAGGTGATGAAGCCGCAGCCGGTGCGGGTGTTGCCGGCCTGGGCGAACTCCCGCTCGAGCCAGTCGCCGTCGCCATAGCCGCCGCCGATCAACCCTAAGCCCCCGGCGCGGGTGACGGCGGCGGCGAGCGCGCCGCCCGCCGCCAGCGCCATCGGCGCCGACAGCACCGGGTGCTCGATGCCAAGTTGCCGCGTCAGCCTGGTGACGAGACGCGCCATGCTCAGGCGGACTTGCTGCTGGCGAAGTCCATGTAGAGCTCGCGGGCCTTGCGGAAGAATGGGCCGGGCTGGAGCTGGCGGTTGTCGATGCGGCCGACCGGCACGACCTTCGAGTAGTTGCCCGAGGAGAAGATCTCGTCGGCCTGCTCGAAATCGCTATAGCGCAGGCTGGTCTCCTCGACCGTGACACCGTCCTGCCGCAGCAGGCCGATGACGCGCTGGCGGGTGATGCCGTTCAGGAAGGTGCCGTTGGGGACGGGCGTCTTCACCACGCCGTCCTTGGCGAGGAAGATGTTGGAGGTCGCGGTCTCCGCGACATTGCCGAGCATGTCGAGGACCAGCGCGTTGTCGAAGCCGGCGGCCTTGGCGGCGCGCAGCGTGCGGGCGTTGTTGGGATAGAGGCAGCCGGCCTTGGCGTCGGTCGGGGCGGTCTCGATCGTGGGACGCCGGAACACGCCCTGCGTCACCGAGAGGCCGTTGGGCGGCAGGCCCATCGGCGCCTCGAACAGGCAGAGGCAGAAGCGCGTCGACTCCTCGTCCGGGATGATGGTCGAGATGCCGTCGGCCTCGGCCCAGTACATCGGCTTGATGTAGAGGGCGACGTCGCCCTTGAACTTCCTGACGCCCTCATGCGCCTTGGCGACGATCGTCTCGGCGTTCTCGGTCGGCTTGAGGCCGAGCGCGATCGCGGAGCGGTTCACGCGCGCGGCGTGGAGCGCGAGATCAGGGGCGAGGCCGTCGAACCAGCGCGCGCCGTCGAAGACCGAGGAGCCCTGCCAGGTCGCATGGCTGCGTGGCCCCATGATCGGCGGGTTGCCCTCGTGCCACTCTCCCTCGAACCAGGTCCAAGTCTGCGAATACCAGGCCATCAGGCGCTCCCGTGTGTCACGATCGACGATGCGCGCACCGTCTGCCGCCGACCTTCCCTCGTCAACATGCAGCCCCGCACAACCCGATGACGGGATGTGATGGAAGCGATCGGTCGCGGTGATGGATCAGAACCCCAGCGCGCGCAGGCCCGCGATCACGCTCATGCCGACGACGAGCGCGAGCAGTTCGTTGCGTCGCAGGATCATGCTGCCCATCGCGGCCAGCAGCGCGATGCCGGCCGCCAGCCCGAGCCGCTCGATCAGGGGCAGGACGGTGGCGGCGATGATCGAGCCCGGGAGGGCCGCCAGCCCGCGGCGGACATGCGGTGTCAGCGGGATGAAGCCCATCAGCACCACGCCGGCGATGCGGCAGAGATAGGTCGCGACCGCCATGGCGAGGATCGCGATGACGGCGCCCCAGGTGCCCAGATTCGCGGAGCCGAGATCAGGCAGCGTCATCGCTGAACGCTCCGACGATCGCGCCCGTCAGGGAGCCGACGATGATGAAGGCGTAGCCCTCGACCAGCTTGGCCGTCAGCAGCGCGGCGAGGCCCGCGGCGACCCAAGGCACGGCGGCGCGACGGCCGCGCCAGAGCGGCACGATCATCGCCGCGAAGAAGATCGGCATGACGAGGTCGATGCCGAAGGCGCGCGGATCGGAGACCAGCGCGCCGAGCCAGTAGCCAAGCCCCGTGAACAGGATCCAGACCACCCAGAGCAGCAGGCCGGCGCCGATCAGGACGCCGAGATCGCGCCCGCCCTCGGCCCGGTAGCGCGTGCCGATGACCCAGTTGGCATCGGTGAAGAAGAACAGGTGGAGCGCGTTCAGCGCCTTCGGATAGGGCGCGAACCAGGGCTGCAGCGAGGCGCCCTGCAGGATCATCCGGGAGTTGACCGTGGCGGTGACGACGGCGAGCCCGACGATGGCGCCCCAGCTCCATTCCGGCCGCCAGAGTTCCATCGCGACGAGCTGCGAGATGCCGCCATAGACCAGCGCGCTCATCAGCAGCGTCTCGACGAGGCTCAGACCCTTGGCCGAGGCCGCCGCGCCGAAAGCGACCGCGAAGACGACGACGCCGGGCACCAGCACCATGACCTTGCGCATGCCAAGGCGCATGCCGGCCGCGCTCGTCTGTGCCGGAGATTCCTCCATGAACCCGTTCTCTCCCTGTGCGCGGGCCTGTCGCGGGCCGCACTTGCGCCGCCTCGCCGAGAGCGGGCGACGGACGCTCCTTCCAAGGCCGAAGCGGCCCGCAGGTCAACGCCGCCGGGCGGGTTGGCCACATGAGCCTGGCACAGGGCGGCGCCGCGGCGATGGCGAGCGCCCCCACCGTGGCCTATCCTGCCGCCATGATCTGGCTGTCCTCTCCCGACGACATCGCCGCCGACCTCCCGGCCGCCTGGCTGGTGGCGACGCCGGAGCGGCCGGCGACGCTGCCCGAACGCTCGGCGCTGCGTCGGGGCATGGGGGCCCGCATCCTGGCGCGGCAACTCGGCCTGCCGCGGGAGGCGATCGCGATCGGCCATGACGGGCGCGGGCGGCCCCTGGTCGCGCATCCGCGCGGGAGCGGGCTGCATCTCTCGCTGGCGACACGGGGCGGCGTCGTCGCGGTGGCGCTCGCCCGCCGGCCGGTCGGCGTCGATGTCGAGGCCGTGGACGGCAGCGCCCCCCCGCCCATCGGCGTCCTGCACCCCGATGAATTGGCCTGGCTGCTCGCCCAGCCGCCGGAGAGCCGCGCGCTGGCCTTCGCGCGGCTGTGGAGCGCCAAGGAGGCTTATGTGAAGGCGCTGGGCACGGGCTTCGCGCGCGCGCCCGAGAGCTTCGCTGTCTCGCTCTCGCCGGAGGGGCAGCTGACGGTGCGTGACGGGGCCGAATCCGCGGGCGCGAGCGGTGTCTGCCGCACCATCGAAGACGGCGGCCACGAGATCCTGGCCGCCGCGATCGTGATCATCGGGTGACGTGGAGGGCGGCTCAGCCCTCGGCCGCGTGCCCGCCGCGCCGCTGTTTCAGCACATAGGCGATGGCGCAGACGAGCGCGGCGCCGATCACCGAGGTGACGTAGTGCGGCAGGTTCGCCGGGGCGATGCCGATGGCGCTGACATCGGTGGGGACCGGCTTGATCCAGGTCGGCATGTTGACCTCGAGCCAGCGCAGCACGGCGATGTCGCCCAGGATCATCTCGGCCGCGATCCAGCCCAGCAGGGCCGCACCGATCCAGATCAGGATCGGGTAGCGGGTGATGATCGTGGTGAGGAACTGCGCGCCCATGATGATCAGCGGGATCGAGAGCAGCAGGCCGAAGATGAAGAGCTCGGGGTGTCCGCGCGAGGCGGCGGCGATCGCGATCACGTTGTCGAGGCTCATCACCGCATCGGCGATGGCGATGGTGCGCACCGCCTGCCAGAGCGTGGTGCCGCCGTCGATCTCGGCATGGCTCTCATCCTCGCCGAGCGCGAGCTTGACCGCGATCCAGAACAGCAGCAGGCCGCCGATGATCTTCAGATAGGGCACCAGCAGCAGATAGGTGACGACGAGCGCGAAAATGATGCGCAGGCCGATCGCTGCGGAGGCCCCGAGCCAGATGCCGACCTTGCGCTGCTTCTCGGGCAGCGAGCGGCAGGCGAGCGCGATGACAACCGCGTTGTCGCCCGACAGCAGCAGGTCGATCCAGATGATCTGCAGCAGCGAGACCCAGAATGTGGAGGATGAAAAATCCATTGGTCAGTCAATTCCTCATCGATCGGGGCAATGCGCCTTCCTGTGACCTCACGGGCCGCTCAACGCAAGTGGCCCGAGCGGCCAGAGGGCAGCTAAATCGTCGGCTGTGCGCCGCCTCGCTCCCAACGGCGGGCGGCGCGCGAGGTTCCCGGTCGGTCAGCCCAGCGCCTGCTCGACCGCCTTGCCGGCGGCTTCCGTGCCCAGCGAGCCGCCGAGATCGCGCGTGCGGGTGCGGGCATCGCCCAGCGCCCGCTCGATGGCGGCCTCGATGCCCTTGGCGGCTTCCGTCTCGCCGAGATGGTCGAGCATCATCGCCGCCGACCAGATCTGGCCGATCGGGTTGGCGATGCCCTGGCCGGCAATGTCGGGCGCCGAGCCATGGACCGGCTCGAACAGGGAGGGATAGTCGCCGGTCGGGTTGATGTTGCCCGAGGGCGCGATGCCGATCGTGCCGGTGCAGGCGGGGCCGAGGTCGGAGAGGATGTCGCCGAACAGGTTGGAGGCGACGACGACGTCGAACCGGTCCGGATTCAACACGAAATGCGCGGTCAGGATGTCGATATGGTACTGGTCGACGCTCACATCGGGGTACTTCTTCGCCATTTCCTTCACCCGCTCGTCCCAATAGGGCATGGTGATGGCGATGCCGTTCGACTTGGTCGCCGAGGTCAGCTTCCTGCGCGGACGGCGCATGGCCAGCTCGAAGGCGTATTTCAGCACGCGGTCGACGCCGACGCGGCTCATCACCGTCTCCTGCATGACGATCTCGCGCTCGGTGCCGGCATACATGCGGCCGCCGACGGAGGAGTACTCGCCTTCCGTGTTCTCGCGGACGACGAAGAAGTCGATGTCGCCGGGCTTGCGGCCGACGAGCGGGCCGGGCACGCCGGGCATCAGCCGGACCGGCCGGAGGTTGACGTACTGGTCGAATTCGCGCCGGAACAGCAGCAGCGAGCCCCAGAGCGAGATGTGGTCGGGCACCTGGGCGGGCATGCCGACGGCGCCGAAGAAGATCGCGTCATGGCCGCCGATCTGGTCCTTCCAGTCGTCGGGGAGCATCTTGCCGTGCTTGGCGTAGTAGTCGCAGGAGGAGAAATCGAACTCGTCCAGCCGCAGCTCGAAGCCGTATTTCTTTGAGGCCGCCTCGAGGATGCGCAGGCCCTCGGGCATCACCTCCTTGCCGATGCCGTCCCCGGCGATGGCGGCGATGCGGTAGACGCGGTTGGTGCGGCTCATGAATTGTCTCCGAAGAAGGCGATGAATTGCGCGGCGACGAGATCGGGAATCTCCTCGGCCAGATAATGCCCGCCGGGCAGGCCCTGGCCCTGGACGTTCTCCGCGCGCAGGCGCCAGAGCGCCAGCGGATCGAAGCACTTGCCGATGATGCCGTTCTCGCCCCACAGCGCCAGCAGCGGCTGCGTCAGCTTGCGGCCACCATCCTCGTCGTCATGGCGGATGTCGATGGTGGCGGCGGCGCGGTAGTCCTCGCAAGAGCCATGGATGGTCCGCGGATCGGAAAAGCAGCGCAGATACTCAGCCAAAGCCTCCGGGGCGAAGGGCTTCAACCCGGCCGCGCCGGAGCCGCATTTCTTGCGCCAATAGGCTTCCGGATCGGCCCCGATCATGCGCTCCGGGAAGGGCGCCGGCAGGATCAGGAAGAACCAGTGCCAATAGGCGCGGGCGAAGGCGTCGGTAGTGCCTTCATACATCTCGCGCGTCGGCGCGATGTCGAGCGTGGCGAGTTTCGTCACGCGCTCGGGGTGATCGAGCGCCAGCCGATGGGCGACACGCGCGCCGCGGTCATGCGCGCCGACCATGAAAAGCTCATGGCCGAGCTGCGTCATCACCTGCGCCATGTCGAGCGCCATGGCGCGCTTCGAATAGGGGAAGTGCTCGGGGTCTGTCAGCGGCTTGTCGCTGTCGCCATAGCCGCGCAGATCGGCGCAGACGAGGGTGAAGCGGTCCTTCAGCCGCTCCGCCAGCTTGTGCCAGAGCACATGCGTCTGGGGATAGCCGTGCAGCAGCAGCAGCGCCGGCCCCTGCCCGCCCGTCCGCACCCGGATGCGCGCGCCCGAGGTGGTGACGTCGAGCAGCCGGAAGCCGGGGAAGAGGCTGTCGGTGACGGGGAGATCGGTGAGGGGCATGGGCGCCACGTCGGAGTGTGCGGTCTCAAGCGCGTACGCCCATTCCGGCGCAATTGCGTTGGTCGATTATTGCATAATCAGGATCAATAACGCGGTGATCTGGAATAGGGGAGTTCGCAGACCTCGATGGACAATCAAACGACCATGCTCGATGAGACCGATCCGATCGGCAGCGTCTTCGCGCCGCTGTTGGGGCTGCCGTGCTGGAACGTCCGGAAAGGCCGAGGCAGCTTCCTGACGTTCGAATTCGGTGACCCTGCGCTTGAGGTGCGCGAGCCGATTGCGCCGACGACAACGGCGAGCGGAAAGATCATGGCGTCGTGGCGCCGGCGCACCGTCAGACCAATCGGCGAATGGCACCTGTGGATTTACTGCTGCAACTGGCGTTGTTCGGCAAGGGGCAGCGAAATCGCGCATTCGGAATCAGAAGACGAAAAGATCGAAGCTGCGGCAGCAGAACTCGATGGCCAGCGCCTGCGGTCTGTTCGCGTCGATCCGATCAAGGGAACATCCAGCTTTGCCTTCGACCTCGGCGCCTTGCTGGAGACATGGCCCTATGAGGGCGAAGCACTCGACGAACAATGGTTGCTGCAGCTCCGGCAGAGCTACAGCTTCGCCTATCGCAACGACGGCCGATACAGTTGGTCGGCCGCCGATTTGCCGGCAGACCAAGAGACTTGGCGGCCTCTGCCACGCGGCAAGACCGGCGCCGGCACCTGAACGCTCCCCCTCCCCCCGCTTGCGGTGGGGAGGGCCGGGGTGGGGGGCAGTGCCGCTCGCCGAGACGATGAAGGACGGGGCTCTGGCTTTTCGGCCCCCCACCCTAACCCTCCCCACCGCAAGCGGGGGGAGGGAAACGGCGCTGTCGCGCCAGACCAGTTGAGCGCCGAAGCGCCCTACCCCCGCAGCGCCGCGCCGTAGCGCTTGGCCATCTCGGCCACGATCTTGGCGCCGACGGCCTCGATCTCGGCCTCGGTCAGCGTCTTCTCGACCGGCTGGAGCGTGACCGCGAGCGCGACCGACTTCTTGCCGGGCTCGACGCCCCGGCCCTCATAGAGGTCGAAGACCGAGACATCCGAGATCAGGGCGCGGTCGGCATTCTGGGCGGACTTGACCATCTCGCCGGCGGCGGTCGCCTGGTCGACGATGAAGGCGAAGTCGCGCGTCACCGGCTGGAAGCCGGAGAGAGCGAGCTTCGGCTTGACCTTGGTCGGCTTGTATTTCGACAGCGGCAGGGCATCGAGATGGATCTCGAAGGCGACCAGCGGGCCCTTGACGTCGAGTGCCCTGAGGATGCGCGGATGGACCTCGCCGAAAGCGCCGATCACGCCCTTGGGGCCGAAGCGCAGCGTCGCCGAACGGCCGGGATGGGCCCAGGCCGGGCCGCCGGCCACCACCTGCAGCCCGCCGGTCGGGACGCCGAGCCCGGCCAGCAGCGCCATGACGTCGGCCTTGGCGTCGAAGGCATCGACCGGCTTGGCCGTACCGTCCCAGTGGCGACCGGCACCCTCGAGCTTCGCCGTGCCCCGGCGCAGACCGGTCGCGGCCATGAGCTGGCCTTCGGGCAGATCGTTCTGGAAGATCTGGCCGACCTCGAAGAGCGCGACGTCGCCATGGCCGCGATCGGCATTGACCTGGGCAGCGCGGATCAGGCCCGGCAGCAGCGAGGGCCGCATGTCGGAGAGATCGGCCGCGATCGGGTTGGCAAGCACCAGTTGGCGGGAGCCGCCGCCGAAGAGCTTGGCCGCCTCGTGGTCGATGAAGGACCAGGTCACGGCCTCGACCATGCCGCGGCTGGCGAGCAGGCGCTTGGCCTGGCGGGTGCGCTTCTGGAGCACGGTGAGGACGGGCTTGATCACCTCGCCGGCGATGCGCGGCAGCGGCGTCGAGACGACGCGGTCGAGCCCGGCGATGCGCAGGATCTCCTCGACGAGATCGGCCTTGCCGCCGACATCGGCCCGCCAGGAGGGGGCGGCGACCTTGACCCGCTCGCCCGGGCCCGAGACGTGGAAGCCCAGCGAGGTCAAGGCGAGCTTCATCTCGACCACCGGCAGGTCGAGCCCGGTCAGGCGCTTGACCTCGGACCAGGGGAAGTCGATCGCATGGGCGCTCTCGGGCAGTTCGCCCGCGAAGACCATCTCGGAGGGCTCGCCACCGCAGAGCTCGACGATCATCGCCGTGGCGAGATCCAGCCCCGGCCGGCAGAAATCGGGATCGACGCCGCGCTCGAAGCGGTAGCGCGCATCCGAGGTGATGCCGAGTGCGCGGCCCGAACGGGCGATATTGAGCGGGTCCCACAGCGCGCTCTCGACGAGCACGTCGGTGGTGCCCTCGTCGCAGCCGGAGGCCTCGCCGCCCATGATGCCGGCGATCGACTCGACGCCCGCCGCGTCGGCGATGACGACCTGCTCGGAGGTCAGCGTGTAGGTCTTGCCGTCGAGCGCGACGATGGTCTCGCCGTCGCGGGCGCGGCGCACGACGAGGTCACCCTTGACCTTGGCCGCGTCGAAGACGTGCAGCGGGCGGTTGCGGTCGAGCGTCATGAAGTTGGTGACGTCGACCAGCGCGTTGATGGGCCTGAGGCCCACGGCGCGCAGCCTTGACTGCAGCCATTCCGGCGAAGGGCCGTTCTTCACGCCCCGCACCAGCCGCAGGCCGAAGGCCGGGCAGAGCGCCTTGTCCTCGGCCGCGAGTTCGAGCTTCACATCGACCGGGCAGGGGAAGCTGCCACGCACGGGCGCGCCCGACGGCGTCGTCGTCTTGCCGAGGCCGGCGGCGGCGAGATCGCGCGCGATGCCGGCGACGCCGAGCGCGTCGGCCCGGTTGGGCGTCACGGCGATCTCGATGACCGGATCGCTGAGGCCGGCATAGGCGGCATAGGACTGACCGACGGGAGCGTCGGCCGGCAGGTCGATGATGCCGTCATGATCCTCGGAGAGCTGCAGCTCGGCGGCCGAGCAGAGCATGCCGTTGGATTCGACGCCGCGGATCACGCCCTTGCCGAGCGTGATGTCCTTGCCGGGAATATAGGTGCCGGGCGGGGAGAAGACGCTCTTCATGCCGGTGCGGGCATTGGGCGCGCCGCAGACGACCTGCACCGGTTCGCCGGCGCCGGTGTCGACCAGGCAGACGCGCAGCCGGTCGGCATTGGGATGCTGCTTGGCGTCGATCACACAGGCCACGGTGAAGGCGGCGAGCGCCTTGGCCTTGTCCTCGATGCCCTCGACCTCGAGCCCGACGCGGGTCAGGGCCTCAGTGATGACCTCGACCGGCTCGGTCGTGTCGAGATGATCCTTCAACCAGGACAGGGTGAACTTCATGAGCGTCCGTCACTTCTCGTCATTTCATGGGACATCGGGGCCGGCGCGGCGTTCAGCTCGTCCTCCCCGTCCGTCTTGATCTTCATCGCGTTGCCGCGCCAGCTCACCTCGCGGGCGACGAAGGCATAGGCCCAGACGCCGGGAAAGACGATGTCGCGGATCAGCAGCGCCAGCGGCATGCGCCAGGAGCCGTACCAGCCGACGCCGCGCGCGAACGCCAGCTCGGCCGCGTACCAGGGCAGCAGCACAAGGAGCGGGGCGAGCCAGGCGGACAGGCCGAAGGACGGCAGCGCGATGGCCGCCGCCAGCACCGCCAGCAGCGGGCCGGAGAGGATTTCGGGCAGGAAGAACGGCAGGAAGGTGACGCGCCGCAGCCGCGCCCAGCGGAACTGGCGCTGGACGACGTCATGCAGGCTGCGCTGCCCTAAAGGCTGCTCGAAGGGCTGGCCGACGAGATGGACATGCTTGCCGGCGCGGCGCACGAGCTTCGTCGCCGCCGCATCCTCGGCGATCTCCTCGCCGAGAACGGCGATGCCGCCGCGGGCATCGAGGAAGGGCTTGTTCCAGAGCATCGACTTGCCCTGGGCGAAGCCGAAGCCGCAGGCCTCGCCGGCAAACTGCCAGCGCGCCTGGAAGGTGTTGAGGAAGGCGCATTCCAGCTCGGACCAGAAGCCGGAGGGACGCGAGCCCACCGGCGTCGAGCAGACCAGCCCGGTCTTCTCCCCCCAGGAGGCGAGCATGCGCTGGACGTAGTCCCTGGGCATCAGCACGTTGGAATCGGCGAGGATGACCCAGTCGGTCTGTGCCGCCTCCCAGCCCTTGACGCAGTTGTTGAGCTTGGGATTGGCACTGACCGGCACGTCGCCGGTCATGAGCTTCACGCGATCCGCCCCATAGCGGGCGATCAGCTCCTCCACCATCGGCACGATCGGGTCGTCCGCATCGGCGACGGCGAAGATCGTGACGTAGTCGGGATAATCCAGCTCGAGCCCGGAGATCGCCGTCTCGCGGCTGAAGGCCTCGATGCCGCGCAGGGGGCGGACGATCGTCACCGGCGGCCGCGCCGCGAGCAGGGCCGTCTGCCGGTCGCGCCGGCGCAGGCGCACATAGGCGATCGCCTGGCAGAGCAGGTTCGTCGCGACGAGCAGCGCGGCGAACAGGCCCGCCCATCCCGCGGCCGTCATGACATCGCCCTCCGGTTGGCGGCGGCGCTCACGCGGAGAGACCGCCGGTCAGTGTCGGCAGGTCGAGCGGGCGGAAGCCGTAATGGCTGAGCCAGCGCACATCCGCCTCGAAGAAGGGGCGCAGGTCCGGCATGCCGTATTTCAGCATGGCGATGCGATCGATGCCCATGCCCCAGGCGAAGCCCTGGTAGATGTCCGGATCGAGCCCGCAATTGCGCAGCACGTTCGGGTGGACCATGCCGCAGCCGAGGATCTCGAGCCAGTCCTCGCCCTCGCCGAAGCGGATCTCGCCGCCCTTGCGCGAGCACTGGATGTCGACCTCGACCGAGGGCTCGGTGAAAGGAAAGAAGGACGGCCGGAAGCGCATCTTGACCGTGTCGATCTCGAAGAACGCCTTGCAGAACTCCTCGAGGATCCATTTGAGGTGGCCCATATGGGCCTTCTTGTCGATCACCAGCCCCTCGACCTGGTGGAACATCGGCGTGTGCGTCTGGTCCGAATCCATCCGGTAGGTGCGGCCCGGGCAGATCACGCGGATCGGCGGCTGCTGGGCCAGCATGGTGCGAACCTGGACCGGCGAGGTGTGAGTGCGCAGCAGCTTGCGCTCGCCATTCGCATCGGGCGCGAAGAAGAAGGTGTCGTGCATCTCCCGGGCCGGGTGGCCGACGGGGAAGTTCAGCCTGGTGAAGTTGAGGTCGTCGGTCTCGACATCGGGCCCCTCGGCAATCGAGAAGCCCATGTCGCCGAAAATCGCGGTGATCTCGTCGATGACTTGGCTGATCGGGTGGATGCGGCCGCGGGCTTCGGGCCCCTCGCGCACCGGCAGGGAGACATCGATCGTCTCGGCGGACAGCCTGGCCTCGAGCGCGGCCTCGGCCAGCGCCTCCTTGCGGGCGGACAGCGCCGTCTGGACCTGGTCGCGCAGGCCGTTGATCAGCGGCCCCTTCTCCTTGCGCTCGTCGGGCGTCATCGCGCCCAACGTCTTCAGCAGCGCCGAGATCGAGCCGGCCTTGCCGAGCGCGCCGATCCTGACCTGCTCCAGCGCGGCTTCGTCCTGCGCTTCGGCAATCTCGGCAAGAAGGCTCGCGCCCAAGTGATCGATCTCGTTCATGCCTGCTCTGGTCCGTTTGCGAGGCATCTTCTAGGGTGTCGCCAGCCTCGATGCTAGAGGCAATCACGCCGGCAAAGCAGGCCGGCGCGTGCAAAACCGGGGGGGTTGACGATGATGGGCACCGCTTCATGACAGGCCTGTCAAAAACACGCCCGAGCCTGGCCCCGTGGCGCCCGCTGCGCGCCACGATCGCCGCTGTGCTGCTGGCGATCGGCCTTGCCGGGCCGGCCCTGGCCCAGGATGGGGCGCGCGTCACGGTTACCGGCGAGATCGCCGACAGCTGGTGCACGGTCAGCGGGCTGATGTTCGCCAAGGGCAGCGCCCATCACCAATGCGCCGTCTGGTGCGCGCTCGGCGGCATTCCCGTCGCGATCCGCGATGCGCAGGGCGCGCTTTATTTGGTTCTCCGCATCGGGGACGACAGCGACAGCGTCGCCAATCCGCGCATCGCGAGGCTGATGGCGCATGAGGTCAGCGTGGACGGCGAATTGCTGGAACGCGACGGGGTGAAATACCTGCTGGTCGACAAGATCGCCGACGACAAGGGCGTGATCAACCTGACCCATGACGAGCACGGCATCCAGCCGTTCGGGAACTGAGGCGATGAGACGGATCGTCGGCGTGCATTCCACCACCATACCGATTGATACGCCGTCATCCCGGACGCAGCGAAGCGGAGATCCGGGATCCATGCCTGAACCGTTCCGGCATGGATCCCGGGTCTCCCTGCGGTCGCCCGGGATGACGATCTCAAGGGTGGCAGCAGCACTCTTGGCTCTTGCCGGGCTGACAGCGTTTTCCGCTGTCATGGGTTTCGCCCAGGCCGCCGAGCCCTGGGGCATCCCGCATGAAAAGCCGGTCGTGCTGAAGGGCCGCGTCATCGAGGCGCTCTGCCATCTCAAGGGCGTCTGCGCGCCCGATTGCGGCGCCGGCAAGCGCCAGCTCGGCATCCTCGAGGCCGATGGCCGCTTCCGGTTGGTCGGCAAGGGTCAGGTCGATTTCGCCGGGGCTGCGCCCGATCTCGCCGGCTTCTGCGGCCGCGAGGTCGAGGCCGACGGGCTCTTGATCGAGAACCCCGCGATCACCCTGTTCTTTGCACAGGGCGTCCGCGAGGCCGGCAGCACGGCCCCCTTCACGCCGACCGAGCGCTTCAAGACGCAATGGGAGGCCCGCAATAGCGCCGCGCCGGAATGGTGGCGCGCCGATCCGGAATCGAATGCGATCATCGCCGAGACCGGCCCGCTCGGCATCAAGGGGCTTTTGCCCCAGCCGAAGCCCTGAACGCGGGGATGCAGGGCCTGCCGACACGACGCGCACTGCTGGCCGGGCTCGCCGCCGGCTGGAGCCTGCCGGCGCAGGCGCAGCTTCACGGCCATGCCGGTCAGGGGCATTCGGGCCATGCCGCGCCCTCCTCGCGGCCCGATCCGCTGGCGGGACGCTTCGGCGGGCCGTTTGTGTTGGTGGATCACAGCGGCAAGGCCGTCAGCGACGGCGACTATCGCGGCCGCTTCATGCTGGTCTATTTCGGCTTCACGCGCTGCACCGACACCTGCCCGATCGACCTGCCGACGATCGCGCAGGCGCTCGACGGGCTCGGCCCGCTGGCGGAGCGCGTCGCGCCGCTCTTCGTCACGGTCGATCCCGCCCATGACACGCCAGCAGTGCTGGCGGCTTATGTCGGGGCTTTCCATCCCCGCCTGATCGGGCTGACCGGCAGCGAGGCGCAGATCGCGGCGGTGGCGAAGGCCTACAAGGTGCATCGCCGCAAACTGACGCTGCCGCATCACGGCCCGGGCGAGCATAGCGTGGACCATGGCTCGCTGACCTATCTGATGGATCGTAAGGGGCGCTTCCTGACGCTGCTGCCGCACAAGACCGGCGCGGATCGCGTGGTGGCCATCTTGCGGGGCTATCTGGCGTAAGGCTGGGAGAGCCGCACCGGATTCGCAAGACATGCCTGACACGACAGCCAAGCCCGACGGCACGGCCCAGAGGACCTCGCCCTCCTACCGCCTGGCGGCGCTCGACCCCGACTTCATCCTCGGCGATTCGACGCGCGGTGCCCGCTTCATGCTCGAATACCAGAAGGCCGAGGACCATTTGCGCGCCCGCGGCATCCTCTCGACGATCGTCGTCTTCGGCTCGGCGCGGGTGCGGGAGGGGGAGCCCTGGTACGAGGCGGCGCGCGCCTTCGCCAGGCTCGCCTCGGAGCGCGGCGGCGCGCTGGCGCCGGGCGATCTCGGCCGCGACCACGTCATCGCCACCGGCGGCGGGCCGGGCATCATGGAGGCCGCCAATCGCGGCGCGACGGAGGCCGGCGCGCTCTCGATCGGCTTCAACATCACGCTCCCGCACGAGCAGGAGCCCAATGCCTGGTCGACGCCGGATTTGACCTTCCGCTTCCATTATTTCGCGATGCGCAAGATGCATCTGGCGATGCGGGCAGCCGCACTGGTGGTCTTCCCCGGCGGCTTCGGCACGCTCGACGAGTTCTTCGAGATCCTGACGCTGGTGCAGACCGGCAAGATGCGCCCCGTCCCGATCGTGCTCTACGACCGCGCCTACTGGCAGGCGCTGCTGAACCTCGAGGTGATGGCGAAGGCCGGGCTGATCCGGGCGCAGGACCTCAAGCTGTTTGCCTATGCGGATACGCCGGAGGAAACCTATGCCCGCATCGTCGAACGCGCGGGCGACAACTGGCGGCCGGCGACGCAGGATCGCGTGCAGACTTAGAGCATCCACGTCATGCTCGGGCGAAGACCCGAGCATGACGGCACCGGCCAACAGAAAAAGGCCGGCATCGCTGCCGGCCCTTTCCATATCTCGTCGCAGCTCGAAAGCTCAGGCAGCCTGGGCCTGCGGCTCGGCGGCGAGCGCCGCCTTGACCGCCTCGACCACCGCCGTGAAGGAGGCGGCGTCGTCGATGGCCATCGCCGAGAGGGTCTTGCGGTCGAGCTCGATGCCGGCCTTGTGCAGGCCGTTGATGAACACCGAATAGACCAGGCCGTGCTCACGCACGGAGGCGTTCAGGCGCTGGATCCAGAGCGCGCGGAACGAGCGCTTCTTGTTCTTGCGGTCGCGATAGGCGTACTGCATCGAGCGATCGACGGCCGCCTTGGCGGCGCGGATCGTGTTCTTGCGGCGGCCATAGAAGCCCTTGGCGGCCTTGAGTGTCTTCTTGTGCTTGGCATGGGACGTTACGCCCCGTTTCACGCGAGCCATGTTCGATCTCCGGAAAGGTTAGGGGGCGTCAGCCGTTGGGGAGGAAATATTTCTTCACGTTGGCTGCATCGCCCTCGAAGAGGACGGTGGTGCCGCGGTGATTGCGGAGCTGCTTGTTGGTCCGCTTGATCATCCCGTGACGCTTGCCGGCCTGGGCGTACATAACCTTGCCGGTTCCGGTGATCTTGAACCGCTTCTTGGCGGCCGATTTCGTCTTGATCTTGGGCATTTTCGCTCCTCATAGGTCGCGAGCGCGCAAACGGCGCCGCTTCATGTTTGCTTGCTGGAAGCAAAGATCGACCGCCACGGCAGCCCTTATCAGCCGGGCGATCGAAGGCCGCGCGTATGACAGAAAAGGATGGGGCTGGCAAGCGCGGGGGGTGCGCGGGTAAGACGACGCCGAGCGCGGGGACGTCGGTCTTCGAGGTCAGGTCGCGCAGCGGCTGCAGTTCCGAGGCCGCGATCTCGGGGATGAGGCCGAGCGCGTCGACAATGAGCCCGAGCGTGCGGCCGGCCGCGCGCACGATGACGATCTGCTGCTCGTCGGAGGAGGCGTCGGGAATGCCGAGCAGCCGGGCGAGGCGCAGCACGGGCACCGGCTGGCCCTCATGCAGCTTGTAGCCGGCGAGCAGGCCGTCTCCCGCCTTCTTGGCCGAGGGCTTTAGGCCGGCGATATCGACCGCCTCGATGATGTCGCGGGCCGGGACGCCGAGCCAGTGCCGTCCGATATGGAAGGTCGCGACCTCGAAGGCCTCGACGCCGTCGGCCGGCTTGTGGGCCGCGAGCGCCACCGAAGCGGCGCCCGCTGCCGGGCGGTCCGCGCTGTCCGCCGCGACCTCGCCGAGCGGGACCGCGCAGAGCGCGACGACATCGGCACGGTGACCGTCGCTGGTCTTGTATTCGCGATAGCCCTTCGACAGCGCGGCGCCGACCGCCATGTGCTTGCCTTCGAAGCTGCGGATGCCGGCGAGATCGCCATCGCGTTCGAGCGTGGCGGCATCAATCGGCAGCGGGCTTTGCGCGCCCACCGGGAAACGCGGATCGCTGGAGGAGATGATCCGGCCATCGCCGCCCACCAGCAGCGCAAAGGACCCCGGCAGGGCCGCGCCCTCCTCGTCGGTCAGGAGCGAATCGGCGAGGATCGCCGCGAATTGGGGAGTCGAGTCGAAGACGATCGCGATGCCGCCGAGCGCCCTGCCCCCGACCGGGCTCTGGACCGCAGCGGTGTAGATCAGCGTCGCGGCCTCGCCGTAGAGCGGCGTCGGCTCGAAGGCCGACACGGCATAGTGCTGCCCCGTGCGCAGGGCGAGCGTGCGGGCCGCCCATTCGGCCTCGAGCTTCTGCCCGACGAGATGCGCCTGCGACGGCTGCGACACGGCGACGACGACGCCCTGCGTGTCGAACAGGATGAGGTTGCTGTAGACGGTATAGAGCGCGTTGATGGTGGCGAGGATCTCGCCGCAGAGCCGGCGGCCCTCCGGCGAAGGCGCCGCCAGGACCCGGGCGAAGCTCGCATTCAGCGCCCACCAGCGGCAGTCATTGGCGCGCTCGTAGAGATTGCGGTCCATCACGTCGATGGCGAAGGCGGCCCGCGAGCGGCACTTCTTCATGATCGCGGCGACGACGGTGCGGTGGAGATCACCGATCGAGGCGTCGCAGACGGCCTGCGTCTTGCGCCCCGCGCTGGAGATCTCCCAGAGCAGGATTTTCGAGAAGGCGGCGTTGGCGGCGGTCGAGCCAGCCTGCCGGATCGAGCCGTTCCAGACCGAGCGGTTGAGATCGCCCTGGATCGCCGCCGCCTGGCGCGAGACATGGCGCAACTCGTCCGAAAACAGCCCGGCCCGGCTGGTGACCGCCGCGAGCAGATCCTCGCCGATGCCCTTGCCGAGTTCGCCATCGTCCTGGTCGAACGCCGCCTCCAGCGGGATCAGCCCGAGGCCGAGCCAGCCCGGCCCCCTATAGCCCTGATAGCCCGCCGTGCCGCAGGCCATGGCGAGATATTGCCGGCCGCCGAGGCGGATCACCGGGTCGCGCCCGTGGAGCGCGGAGGGGGAGAGCCTGAGGCCGGCCGGCAGCTGGATCGGGCAGGAGCCGGCGATCACCTCGCCGTCGGGCGAGACGCAGGCCAGCACCGTCCAGTCATGCTCGGGCAGGAGCTTGCGGAAGATGCCCTCCATCTCGTCGGCGAGCCGGAAGACGAGGACGAGCACGCCGAGCGGGCGCTTGGCCGCATCCTCGACGCGCCAGGCATAGACCAGGGCCTTCTCGTCGGCGACGAAGTCGACGAGGCCGTAATGCTCGACATAGGCGCCGGTCGAGGTCAGCGCCTCCGTGACGATCGGGTGGCGGGCCTCCTGCGCCGGATGGGACGCCAGGCGGGCGCGGATCGCGCCCTCGCGGTCGACCAGCACAATGTCGGAGTAGACCGAGTACTTCGCGACATAGTCGCGGAAACGCGCCTCGATGGCCGCCCGCGCCTCGGGCGAAACCGGCGCCTCCAGCATCTCGCGGATGTCGGTGTCGGCAGCGAGGAAGCCGATATCGGCGGTGCGCTCGAAC
>NCCO01000039.1 GCA_002279705.1 Allobosea sp. 12-68-7 | reverse complement strand
AACCGAGATAGGCGGTGTCGAAAGCCCCCGCATGGGTCGCGCCATCGGCCCCGACGAGGCCGGCCCGGTCGATCGCGAAGCACACGGGCAGCTTCTGCAGCGCGACATCGTGGACGATCTGGTCATAGGCCCGCTGCAGGAAGGTCGAGTAGATCGCGCAGACCGGCTTGAGCCCCTGGCAGGCGAGCCCGGCAGCGAAGGTGACCGCGTGCTGCTCGGCGATGCCGACATCGAAGAAGCGGGAAGGATGGGCCTTGGCGAAGGCATCGAGTCCGGTGCCCGAGGGCATCGCCGCGGTGATCGCGACGATCCGCTCGTCGCGCGCCGCCTCGCGCAGCAGCGCCTGCGAGAACACCTTGGTGTAGGCGGGCGCGCTCGAGACGGTCTTCTCCTGCACGCCACTGGCGACATCGAACTTGACCACGGCATGGTACTTGTCCGCCGTCGCCTCGGCCGGCGCGTAGCCCTTGCCCTTCTGCGTCCCGACATGGACGAGGATCGGCCCGTTCTGCGCATCGCGGACATTGCGCAACCCCGGCACCAGCTGGTCGAGATGGTGCCCGTCGATCGGTCCGACATAGTAGAACCCCAGCTGGTCGAACAGCGTCCCGCCGGTGAGATAGCCGCGCGCATGCTCGACGGCGCGGGTGATCTTGGAATCGAGCCCGCGGCCCAGCCGGCGGGTGAGCTGTCGGCCCTGGTCGCGCAGCGAGAGATAGGTCTTCCCCGAGAGCAGCTTGGCCAGATGCGCGGAGAGCGCCCCCACCGGCGGGGCGATCGACATGTCGTTGTCGTTGAGGATGACGATCAGCCGCTTGCCGAGCGCGCCGGCATTGTTCATCGCCTCATAGGCCATGCCGGCCGACATCGCCCCGTCGCCGATCACGGCCACGACATGCCCGTCCTCGCCCTTGAGGTCACGGGCGACGGCGAAACCCAGCCCTGCCGAGATCGAGGTCGAGGTGTGGGCGGCACCGAAGGGATCGAACTCGCTTTCCTCGCGTTTGGTGAAGCCGGACAGGCCGCCACCCTGCCGCAGCGTCCGGATTCGGTCGCGTCGGCCGGTCAGGATCTTATGCGGATAGGCCTGGTGCCCGACGTCCCAGATCAGGGTGTCGCGTGGCGTGTCGAAGAGGTGATGCAGCGCGACCGTGAGCTCGACCACGCCCAGCCCCGCTCCGAGATGCCCGCCGGTGACGGAGACGGCGTCGATCGTCTCGGCCCGGAGCTCGTCGGCGAGCTGCCGCAGCTGGTGATGGGACAGGCGGCGTAGATCGGCGGGCGAGGTGACGCCGTCGAGAAGCGGGGTCTCTGGCATTCCAATCCCCTTCGCGTTCCGATGTGTCAGCTTGAATTTACATATTGCTGTCAAGCTGTCGATACACTACGAAGGACTCGCACGACATGCAATCGCTTTGGACGTGCTTTCTCACGATCGGCCGGCGACAGCCCGCAAGAGGCTCTGGGCCCGCAGACTGCGAAGTAAGTGAAACGGCCTGGGGGGTGCGACGGCAGCGGACTTGCCCGCCACGCATCGCACTTCCATTATCACTGGAATAAGTCTGGAGAGGTTATCGCCATGAGACAGCTTGCCTACGCAGCCGCCGCCGTCGTCACCCTCCTCCCCGCCATGGCACAGGCGCAGGATCTCGCCGCCGGTGAGAGGGTCTTTCTGCAATGCCGGACCTGCCACCAGGTCGGCGAAACCGCCAAGAACGCCGTCGGCCCGACGCTCAACGGCCTGTTCGACAACCGCAAGGCCGGTACCGCCGCAGGCTATACCTATTCGGCGGCCTACAAGTCGCTCGACAAGGTCTGGAGCGAGGACAATTTCCGCGTCTACATCAAGGACCCGCGCGGCGTGACGCCGGGTACGAAGATGATCTATCCGGGCCTCAAGGACGACGCCCGGATCACCGACCTGATCGCCTATCTCAAGCAGTTCGGGCCGGACGGCAAGAAGAAGTAAGCGCGCGCCGCACCCCGCGGGGATCATCGGGCCCGCGTCCGGCACAGGCTGGACGCGGGCTTTTTCGTGCCGGGGACTCAGGCGGCGAAGCTGCCGATCCGGAACAGATCCGCCGGATTCGTGCTGCTCATCCGGCGCAGCTCGGCCTCGGCGAACCCGTCCGATTCGAGCAGGACGAGGAACTCCCGGAACGCCTCGACCGGCGGCGGCAGCAGATAGATGCCGGCATCGCCCGAGACGATGGCGCGGTCGCCGGCGGCACGGATGCGCGGCGTCAGGTCCTGCACCGTCTTCGACGGGGCGCGGTGCTTCTCCTGGTCGACATGGGTGAGGCCGACCTGGGTGGCGTGGGTCAGGACGAAGAACGAGAACTCGCAATAGGCGCCGAGGGCCACCAGCGTTTCGAGGGTCTTGATATCGTAGCCGCCGGCATGGGTGCGCACCCGCGCAGCTCCGCGCTTCTTGGCCTCCTCGGCAAGGGCCACCGCCTCCCAGCCGTCGACATGGCCGCAATCGAAGACGATGTCGCGCTCGGCGCAGAGGTCGATGATCGCCGGCACCGGGTCGGGCACCTTGCCGCTCTCATGCACGCCGAAGGCGGCTTCGAGATAGAGCCCCGTGCGCCCCTCGCGTTGCGCCACCGCCTTGGTGTGATGCGTCGGCAGGGAGAGGAAGCGCGCGCCGGTGCCGGGACCGTAGCCGTAATCGACGGCATTGCGCGCCGCCTCATAGGTCACGCCGCCGGCGGTGGGCTGCATGATCAGCCCGCCGAAGATCTCGATGCCGAGATGGCCGAGCTCGGCCGCGGCGAGCGCGGCATAGCCCGACGAATTCATGAAATTGTCCATCAGCCCGATGGCGCGCATGCCGGCCGCGGCCGCCTGGCGCACCGATTCGAAGATGTTGGCGCTGCGCCCGTTGAGATGCGGGCAGGTGTGGACGTGGCAGTCCACCGCGCCCTTCAGGTAGTGCATGCCATAGCTCATTGCGTCGTTTCCCTCTTTGAAAAGCGCCATCGCACCCTCAGCCCTCATCCTGAGGAGGCCCAAAGGGCCGTCTCGAAGGATGCTCCAGGAGGCTCCCGAAACATCTGGAGCATCCTTCGAGACGCCGCTCCGCGGCTCCTCAGGATGAGGACTGGAGGATCGGGACGACCTTCCTTCAGTGCCGCAGGATGCGGCGGACGAAATCGGCGCAGCGCTCGGTCTGCGGCGCGTCGAAAATCTGCTGGGGCGGGCCGACCTCGACGACCTTGCCGTCGGCCATGAACACGACCTTGCTGGAGATCTCGCGGACGAAGCCCATCTCGTGGCTGACGATCAGCATGGTCATGCCCTCGGCGGCGAGCACGCGGATGGTGTCGAGCACCTCGGCGACGAGCTCGGGATCGAGCGCCGAGGTCACCTCGTCGAGCAGCAGGATCTCCGGCTTCAGCGCCAGCGCACGCGCAATCGCCACGCGCTGCTGCTGGCCGCCGGACAGCTCGTCGGGATAGGCCTCGATCCGGTGCGACAGACCGACCTTCTCGAGCAGCGCGCGCGCCTCACGCTCGACCTCGGCGGCATCGCGCTTCTTCACGATCGTCGGCGCGATGGTGACGTTGCGCAGCGCCGTCATGTTCTGGAACAAATTGTACTGCTGGAACACGACCGCGAAGCGGTCGCGCACCTTCTTCAGCGCCGCCGCGCTGCCATAATCGACCTGCGCCCCGGCGACATGGACGACGCCGGCATGGGGCTTCAGCAGCCCGGTCAGCACGCGCAGCAGCGTGCTCTTGCCGGAGCCCGACGGACCGATGATCGAGACGATCTCGCCGCGCTCGACCGACAGCGAGACATCCTGCAGGACCGGCGCCGTGCCGTAATTGGCGCTGAGCCTATCGATGACGAGATGGGGCAAGCCGGCGCTCCAGATGCGATGCGAACAGGTTCAGCGGATAGCAGAGGACGAAATACAGGATCAGGATCGTGCCGAAGCAGATCGCCGCCGAGAAACCTTTCTGGTTCAAGATCTTGGCGGCATAGGTCAGCTCGACCACGCTGATCTGGGAGGCGATCGAGGTGCTCTTCACCAGACCGACCGAATAGGTCATCGAGGGCGGGATGATGATCGCCCAGGCCTGCGGCAGGATCACCCGGCGCAGCGCGGTGAGCCCGCCCATGTTCATGGTCTCGGCCGCATCCCACTGGTTCTTGTGCACGGATTCGAGGCCGGCGCGGATGTTCTCGGCCGAGAAGGCCGAGGCCGAGAGCGCGACCGTGGTCGCAGCGACCGCGAACATGCTGGCGTCGAAGCCGGCGAGTTGGAAGGCGAAGAACACCACCATCAGCTTCACCAGGAAGGGGATGCGACGGAAGATCTCGACATAGACAGTGGCGAACCAGCGCAGCGGCGCGAAGCCGACGATCCGCTCGTTGCGCAACACCGCGAGCCCGAAGCCGACGAGGAAGCCGAGCCCGCAGCCGACCAGCGACAACAACGCGGTATAGGCGAAGGCCTGACCCAGGAAGATCAGGTTGTAGTAGCCGAAGAAGCGCGGGGCCTCCTCGATCAGCGAGGCCATCGGCAGCCCTCCGTCGTCGGACCACGCCGTTCCATCAGAAGACCTTGCCCTTGATGCGGAAGAAATAGCGCCCGACAGCGTAGAGCGCGGCGCTCGCGACCAGGGTCAGCGCGATATAGTAGAGCGCCGCGATCGAGAAAATCTCGAAGGAGCGGAAGGTCTGGGCGTTGATGTTGTAGGTCCGCCCGGTCAGCTCCTCGACACCGAAGATTGCCGCGATCGAGGTCGTCATCGTCAGGATGATGTACTGGTTCGACAAGGGCGGGAACAGAACCTTGGCGATATGCGGCAGGACGACGTAACGAATGATCTGGATGCGCGAGAAGCCCAGCGTCTCCGCCGCCTCGACCTCGGCCTTGCGGATCGAGCGGAAGCCCGCCCGCTGGATTTCCGTCAGATAGGCGCCCGCATTGATCGCCATGCCCAGCAGCACGGCCTGGTAGGAGCCGAGCACGATGCCCCAGTCCGGCAGCGCGAAATACAGGAAGAAGATCTGCACCAGGAGCGGCGTGTTCAGGAAGAACACGACATAGGCCTTCACCAGCCAGCGCAGCGGCCGCGGCCCGTATTCGAGCACGGAGGCGCAGACGAGCCCGATCGCCCAGCCGATCACGAAGGCGATCGCCGCCAGCTGCAGCGCCAGCCAGGCGCCACCGGCGAGATAGCCGAGATAGGGCGTCACCTGCCCGTATTGGAGGGTGTAGGCCATCAGGTGGCGCGCCTCGGAAGCCAACCTTCAGGCCCCTCAGCCCTCATCCTGAGGAGCCGCGCAGCGGCGTCTCGAAGGATGTCCCAGGAGGCTCCCGCGCAAGCTGGATCATCCTTCGAGACGCGCTCCTGCGGAGCGCTCCTCAGGATGAGGGCCGAAGGGGAAGGCCGATACCGCATCAGAAATACGGCGTGACGGGCACCTTGGTGTCCATCGGCTTGAGGAACCACTTCTCCCAGATCGCCTCGACCGTGCCGGCGGTGTGCAGCTCGTAGAGCGCAATGTTGAGCCAGTCGCGGAGCGCATAGTTGCCCTTGGCGACGCCGAAGCTCGAATAGGTCACGCCGTATTCCGGCGTCGCCACGACCTTCCACTTGATCGCCGGGAAGATCTTCAGCCGATAGGCGACCGCGTCGATCCCGTCGAAGGAGGCATCGCCGCGCCCCTGCGCGAGCGCCCGGTCGCGGTCGTTGTAGTTGTCGAGCAGGACGAGCTTGGCCTTGGGCAGGTTCTTCTGGATGAAGGGAATCGCGGTCGTGCCGCGCACCTGGATCAGCGTCACGTTCTCGCTGTTGAGATCGGCGAGCTTGGCGAACGGCTTCGCATCGGTGGTGACGATCCCGTAATTCTCCGAATGGATCGGCGCGGTGAAGTCGATCACCTTGGCGCGCTCGGAGGTACGGCTCATCGCGCCCATCACGATGTCGACCTTGTCGGCCACGACGAAGGGGATGCGGTCGGGCGAGCCGACCTGCACGAGGGTCAGCTTCACGCCGAGCTTCTCGGCCACCGCCTTCGCCAGCTCCGGCTCGAAGCCGTCGATCTCGTTCTTCTCGTTGAACAGGGCACGCGGCGGCAGGGTCGGGTTGACGCCGACGCGCAGCTCGCCGGCCTTCAGGATGTCGTCGAGGGAGCGAGCCGAGGCCGGCGCGGTCGCGCCCAGTCCAAGGCAGGCGGCGAGCAGGCAGGCGAAGCGCGAGATCGTCATTCAAACCTCCTCAGAAGAGCACAACAGCATTGTCATTGTATACGTTTAGCATGCAATGAGGCCATCGCCCGGGATGATTGTCAACGCGCGGCGCCGGCTTTTTCGACATGGCCGAGCGCCGTCTCCAGGCGGCTGTACTCCTCGGGCGGCAGCGGCGCGAAGGGCGGGCGCACGGCATCGCAGGCCAGACGCCCGAGGATCTTGAGGCAGGCCTTGAGCCGGGTGGTGGCCCGCCCGCCCGGCGCCTCGCGATAGACCGCGCAGGCGAGCGGATAGATCGCGTCGTGCCAGTGCCGGGCCGCATCCCAGTCGCCGGCCTGCGCCGCGCGCCAGAGCGCCACCAGCGGCGCCGGTGTCACCGCCGCGAGGCTGACCTGGCTGCCCTCGGAGCCGATCAGATAGCTCGTCAAAAGATGCTCGTCGCCGGAGCCCAGCACCGCGAGGTCCGGCCGCAACCCCTTGGCGAGCCGGCGGTTGGCGTCATAGGTCGCGACCTCCCAGCTGCCCTCCTTGATGCCGCAGACGCGCGGTAGCGCCACCAGCCCCGCCAGCGTCGCGGGGTCATAGGGCATGGCCCCTGCCCCCACCGGCGCCTGGTAGAGCAGGAAGGGCAGGGCGCAGCCCGCCATGGCGTGCCGGTGATGCAGCAGCGCCGAATCGCGATCGCGAAACAGCCCCCAGGCATTGGGCGGAAACAGCAGGATCGCGTCGGCGCCCGCCTCCTCCGCATCGCGTGCATGCAGCGCGGCATCCAGGCTTGATTCCGCATTCACCCCGCTGGTCAGGAAGACGCCCGGCCCCAGCACCTCCCGGCAGATCGCGACGACGCGGCGCTTTTCCTCGCGCGTCAGCAGGAAGTTCTCGCCGGCATGGCCGTTGATCAGCAGGCCCTCGATGCCGTCATGCCCCGCGACCGCCGCGACATGATCAGCGAGCGCCTGCTCGTCCATCCGGAACGCTGCCGTCATCGGGCAGATCGTCGCCGCATGGATGCCGGTCAGCCGCCCGATGGCAGCGGCGACACGGGCATCGGGGGCGATGGCGGGATCAGACATGCTGTGGCTGTTCATCGGTGGCTCGGCCTGCATCGGCGGATGGACTGGGCGAGGCGGCCGGCGATGCCAGCAGCCGGTCGATCGGGAAGAGCGGATCGGTGGGCTCCTGCCCGAGGATGCGCTGGGCGAGCAGCCGGGCGATGTAGGGGCCGCTGGTGTAGCCGGAGTGGACGCTGCCGCAGACATAGGCGTCGGGAATGCCCGGGATCGGCCCGGCCGCCGGCAGCGCATCGGCCGTCTCCGCCTCAAGCCCGGCCCAGGCACGCGCCAGCCTCGCATCGCGCAGCGCGGGAATGGCATGGCAGGCGAGCCGCATATTGCCGATCAGGCTTTCGGGCACGAGTTCGGCGCCGCCGCGCTGCCGGTCGCCCTTGCCCTGCCAGCCACCGCCGATCACCACCGTGCCATGCGGATACTGCTTGAGCGACAAAAGCCCGCTGGCGATGCCGACCACCGTGCGCATCACCGGCGCGACGCGCTCGGTCACGGCGAGCTGGTTCACCAGCACCTTGATCGGCAAGTCGATGCCGAGCCAGGCCGCCATCTCCTCGAGCCAGACGCCGCCGGCCAGCACGAGCCGCCTGGCCCGGACGGGACCTGCCGCGGTCTGCACGGCGAAGCCGCCCTCCTCGCGGTCGACGCCCGAGACGGGCGTCTCCTCGCGCAGATCCACCCCGGCCTCGATCAGCGCGGCGCGATAGGCCTGCCCCGTCAGATAGGCATTGGCGTAGCCGTCGACCTTGCAATGCCCGGCGAGCAGGACGCCTTCGCCCAGCCCCGGCTCGACCGCGCGCGCGGTCGCTTCCGAGATCAGCTCGATCGGCGCACCGGCCTCGCGGCGCTTGCCGGCACGGAAGCTGAGCAGCTCGACCTCGCGCGGCGTGAAGGCGAGCGAGAGCCCGTCGCAGACGACGACGCCGACATCATGCCCGAGCCACTCGCGCGCCGAGGCCCACATCGCATGGGCCTGCAGCGCATAGGGGATCAGCGCCACCCGCGTCATCTGCATGGTCAGCGTGCCCGCATTCACGCCGGAAGCCTCGCGGCAGAGGCTGCCTCGCTCGAACAGCACGGTCTTCATCCCGGCCCGCGCGCAGAACAGCGCCACCGTCGCGCCATGGATGCCGCCGCCGACGATGGCGAGATCGGAGGGCGCGCTCATAGCGGGGCCGGCGTCGGCACGGGGATGTCGGCATAATCGAACTGGCCGAGCAGATCGGCCAGCGGCACGGGCCGCAGCGGCGGGCGCCCGGTCCAGTAGCCCGCCGCCTCGCGCGACCCGACATGGCGGGCGAGCAGCGTCGCCGCGGTCTCGCCGCACATCCGGCCCTGGCAGGGCCCCATGCCGCAGCGGGTGAAATGCTTGAGCTGGTTGATCTCGCGCGCGCCGGCCGCGATGGCGGCCTCGATCTCGCCGCGGCGGACATCCTCGCAGCGGCAGATCACCGTCTCGGCTGCGATCGCCTCGACCATCGCCGGCCGCGCCCGCATCAGCCGGTTGATCGCACCGGCGAAGACCAGCGCCTTGTCGAGCGCAGCACGCGCCGCCCCCGCCTCGCGGGCGAAGACATCGGCCGGCAGCCGCCCCGCATCCTGCGCCGCGGCCAGCCCGGCGAGACAACCCGAGAGCCGCGCCGGCTCGGCTCCCGCCACCGCCGCCCCGTCCCCGACGGCATAGAGCCCCGCGACCGAGCAGCGCCCGAACGCATCGCGCACCGGCGTCCAGCCGCCCGCCTCCGGGGCGAAGCGATGCGCGGCGCGCAGCAGCTTCGGAATCTCGCAGCCCGGCACCAGACCGTGGCCGATGGCGAGCGCATCCACGTCGAACATGCGCGAGCGGCCGCCCGTCAGCCGGCCCTCCGCATCGACAGGCGCGACCGTCACCGTCTCGCAGGTCTCTCCGCCCGAGACGCCCGTGACCATATGGCGAAACAGCACCGGCACGCGCGCCGCGCCCAGCTTCAGCGCCCAGCCGAGGCCCTGCCGCAGCAGATCCGGCCGGCTCGCCATCCGCGGCAGCGCCTTCAGCCAGTCGCCCGGCCCCGCCAGATCGACCACCGCCGCGACCTCGCCGCCCCCGGCGACGATCTTGGCCGCGACCGCCGCCAGCAGCGGCCCGCAACCCGCCACCACCGTGCGGCGGCCCGGCACCATGCCCTGCGATTTCAAGAGGATCGTCGCCGCCGCGAGCCCGATCACGCCGGGCGTCGTCCAGCCCGGAAAGGGCACCAGCCGCTCATGCGCGCCGGTGGCGGCGACCAGCCGCGGAGCGGTGAAGCTCTCGCTCCCCGCCGCCGTCACGGCGTCGACGCGGAAGGCGCCCGAGATCGACCAGACCCGCGCCCCACCCGTCCAGACCACGGCCGAGGCGGCAACCGCCGCGCGCAGCGCATCGCCGGCCGCATCGTCGGCGCCCCGCGCCGTCGGCGCGACGGAGAGCGGCTGCGGCGGTGCGCGGTAGATCTGCCCGCCGGGCGCGAAGGCTTCGTCCAGCAGCACGACCTGAAGGCCGGCCTCGCTCGCGGCCAGCGCGGCCGCGGCGCCGGCCGGCCCGGCGCCCACGACGATGAGATCGGCCGGCGTCATCCTAGAGCGAGCCCTTGAGTTCGACGACGAGCCCGTCCTCGACCGGCACCTGGCAGGACTGGCGCAGCACGCCGTCGACCCGCACCACGCATTCCTGGCAGACACCCATGAAGCAATAGGCGCCGCGTGGCGAAAAATCGCGGGGGCTATGTCGCAGCCGGGCCATTCCGGCCGCGAGCAACGCCGCCGCCAGGGTCTCGCCGCGATGGGCCATGACGCAGCGCCCTTCGACCGTCAGCGTCACGGCGTCACCCCGCCGGAAGGTGTCCTTCATCCGCAGAGCCGTCATCCGTCAGCCCATATTCCCCGCTCGCAGCCGCTTTACACGGGCTAACCATTGTATACACTCCATAGACAATCGGTGCAACATGTCCAGCCCTCAAGAGCAGGCCGTGGTCGCAACCGAGGCGTTCAACCGACCAGTCTGAGGGGACTCCATGTTCAAGAAAATCGCACTCGGCCTCGCCGCGCTCCTGGGCGTCGCCAGTGCCGCCCTGCCCACCGCTGCGAGCGCCCGCACGCTCGACGAGATCCTGAAGTCCGGCACGCTCAAGGTCGGCGTCAACCCGACGCTGCCGCCGCTGGCCAAGTTCGACGAGAAGAACCAGATCGTCGGCTTCGACGTCGATTTCGCCACCGAAATCGCCAAGATGCTCGGCGTGAAGCTGGAGATCGTTCAGACCGGCTCGCCCGACCGCATTCCCTTCGTCGCCTCGGGCAAGATCGATCTCGTCATGGGCGCGATGACGCGCAATCCCGAGCGCGCCAAGGTCATCGACTTCACCGTGCCGGTTCACACCGAGGTCTTCGGTGTGCTGACGACCGAGGCCAAGCCCTACAAGGACTGGAAGGAACTCGACAGCCCGAGCGTCAACCTGATCCAGGTGCGCGGCACCACGCCGGTCAAGTTCATCGAGGACAACCTCAAGCAGGCCAAGGTCACGCTGCTCGACAACTACCCCGACGCGGTGCGCGCGCTGGCACAGGGCCGCGGCGACGCGATGATCGACGTCATCGACTTCGTCGGCGAGCAGATGAACCGCTTCAAGGACGTGAAGTGGAAGGTCGTCGAGACGCCGGTCGACGTCTATTACTGCAGCTTCGGCCTGGCCAAGAACGCCACCGGCCTGAAGGACTGGCTCAACGTCGCGATCTTCGAGATGCACCGCCGCGGCCAGACGGATGCGCTCTGGGTCAAGTGGTTCGGCATCAAGATGCTCAACCCGACCGGCTTCACGCCCTACTTCTGATCGCTCCGCCGTCATTGCGAGCCCTCGGGTCTTGCCTTTGGCAAGCCCAAGGACAGGCTCCGCGAAGCAATCCAGAGGCATCGACGCCCCCTGGATTGCTGCGTCGCTGCGCTCCTCGCAATGACGGCATGCCTGCCCTCCGACCCGACTGACAGCGCCCGTGACCGCGCCTGACCGCCCCGCCGCCCCCGGCGAGATCCAGACCGTCTGCGGCCCGATCGCGCCGGCCGATCTCGGCCCGACGCTGATGCACGAGCATCTGCTCTGTGACGTCACCCCGCCCGAGCTCGCCGCCCAGGGGCTTCCCGAGGTCGAGATCACACCCTGGAACGCGGCCGAGATCCGCTATCACTGGTGCCGGCATTACGGGAACCACATCCTCTCGAACGTCGCGGAGATGACGCAGGAGGTGCGGCTCTTCCACGAGCGCGGCGGCCGCGCCATCGTCGAGCTGACTATCGAGGGCATCAAACCCGATCCGCTCGGCCTGCGCGCGATTGCGCAGGCGACCGGCGTCGCGATCGTCGCGGGATGCGGTGTCTATATCGAGAGCTTCGCCGGCGAGGCCCTGACAACGCGCTCGACCGACGCATTGGCCGCGCTGATGATCGCCAGCGTCCGCGACGGCCTGCACGGCAGCGATGTGCGCGCCGGCATCATCGGCGAGATCGGCATCAGCGATCCGCCCACCCCGGGCGAGTTGCGCGCGCTCACCGCCGCGGCCATCGCCCAGCGCGAGACCGGCGCCAGCATCAACGTCCATCCCGGACGCGACCCCGCCTCGCCCCTGCAGGTCGTCGCGCATGTCGCGGCGGCCGGCGGCGACGTCACGCGCCTGATCATCAGCCATCTCGACCGCACCTTCTCGACGCTGGATCAGGCGCTGGCGTTGGTCGCGACGGGTGCCGTCGCCGAGTGGGATTTCTTCGGCATCGAATCCTCGCATTACCCCTTCGCCCCGATCGACCTGCCCAATGACGGCATGCGCCTGAACGGGATCGCCGGGCTCGTCGCGCGCGGCCATGGCGCACAGGTGACGCTCTCGCAGGACATCTGCACGAAGACGCGGCTGTGCCGCCATGGCGGCCATGGCTATGGTCATCTGATCGAGAATGTGGTGCCGATGATGCGCCGCAAGGGATTCGACGAGGCCATGATCTGCCAGTTCCTGATCGAGACGCCGCGCCGGCTGCTCACCCTTGTCTGAGGCCGGCGGCGACACCGCCGCGCGGGCCCGGCGCGACATCCTCATCGGCGCCGCGCTGATGGTGGTGTCGACCTTCTGCTTCGTCAGCCTCGATTCGATCCTGAAGGCGCTGGCGGCGCGACACGACGTGCTCTTCCTCGCCTGGGGCCGCAACCTGTTCCAGGTCGTCTATCTCGTCGCCGTCATGCCGCTCTTCGGCGCGCGCCGGATGCTGGTGACGCGCCACCCCGTCATCCAGCTCTGCCGCGGCGCGGCGCTGGTCGGCACCACGGTCTTCATCGTGCTGGCGCTGAAATCCATGCCGCTGGCCCAGACCTATGCCATCACCTTCTCGGCCCCGCTGATCGCGACCATCCTCGCCATGGTCTTCCTGAAGGAGCGCCCCTCGCTGAGGCGCTGGGCGCTGATCCTGATCGGATTCGGCGGCGTCATGGTCGCGCTGCAGCCGACGGCGCCGGGCGCCGGCGGCTTTCTCGTCTTTCCGCTCGCCATGGCGCTGGCGAACGCCGGCTATCACGTCCTGACGCGGGCCATCGCCGCCGATGAGGACCCGCTGGCGATGCTGTTCCAGGTCGGCTTCTTCGCCTTCCTGCTGACCTCGCTCGCCCTGCCCTGGTCCTGGTCGCGGATGGAACCCTGGGAATGGGGCGTGCTGGCGGTCGGCGGCGCCTTCGGCACGCTCGCCCATTGCCTACTGATCGAGGCCTTCCGGCGGGCGCCGACCGCGGTGATCTCGCCGATGATCTATTCGCAGATCATCGCCGCCTGCCTGATCGGTTATGTCGCCTTCGGCGAGGTTCCCACGCTGGCGACGCTTTTGGGCGCGGCGATCGTCGTCGCCAGCGGCGTGGCGCTGATCCGTTCGCGCGGCTGATCAGCGCATCCCGTCATTGCGAGCGAAGCGACGCAATCCAGACGCTCTCGCTCGACGGCCCTGGATGGCGTCGTCGGCTCCGCCTCCTCGCCATGACGAACCACAACTGCGGCACAGACCGAGGAAGCGCTCAGGAGATGTTGTCGAGCGAGAAGCGCGACAGGCTCCGGATATGCGCCTGCGCCGCCTTGCGGGCGCGCTTGGGGTCCTCGGCCTCCAGCGCGACCACGATCTCAAGATGCTCGACCGCATCCTGCCCGACGCGGTCGGCGAGGCGGGCGATCTCGAACAGCCGGGTCGTCACCCGCAGCGAGCGGATCATCTGCCCCATCACGGCATTGCCGCAGCCGTCGATATAGAGGCCGTGGACATTGTCGTCGGAGCGCCAATGCGCGTCGGTGTGATAGGTCGTCGCCGCCATCAGCTCGTCGATCTCGCGATGGACCATGGCGAGCTTGGCCTGCGACAGCCGCCCCGCGGCCAGCGCCGCCGCCTCGCCCTCGAGCAGTTCGCGCACCTTCAGGCTCTGCAGATATTCGCCGAGATCGACATTGCGGACCATGAAGGAGCGGTTGGCGGCCTTCACCACCAGCCCCTCGCCCTCCAGCCGCTGCAGCGCCTCGCGCAGCGGCGTCCGCGAGATGCCGAGCACATCGGCGAGCTTCGCCTCGACGATGACCTCGCCGCCCTTGAGCCGGCGCCCGCGCACCATGTCCGACACCGCCTTATAGGCGAGGTTGGAGAGGTTGTAGCCGCCGGTCTGCTCGGGGGTCTCGCCCGGCTCGGTCAGGGTCATGCGCGAGTCTTCGTCCTCAGGTTGCAGGACCGTCTTTGGACGAGCCGGCGCCGGCCATCAAGTCCGGAAGCGGCGCCGGCCGTCACCGGTGGCGCCCGGCCGGCTCGAAGGCGGTCGGCAGCTGCCCCGCAGGGGCGGCCAGCGCCGAGCGCTCGCGCGCCACATGCCCGCCCTGCCCCGGCTTGCCGACGAGCTGGCCGTCGCGCACCAGCACCTGCCCGCGCAGGATCGTGGTCACCGGCCAGCCGGTCACCTGGATGCCCTCATAGGGCGTGTAGTCGCTGCCATGGTGCAGCAGGGACTGGCTGATCGTCACCTCGCGCCGGGGGTCCCAGATCGCGATGTCGGCGTCCATGCCGATCGCGATCGAGCCCTTCTTCGTCAGCCCGTAGGTCTTCGCATGGTTGGTCGCCGACAGCGCGACGAACTGGTTGAGCGTGATCCGCCCCTTGCCGACCCCTTCCGAGAACAGGATCGGCAGCCTTGTCTCGACGCCGGGAATGCCGTTGGGCACCCAGCGGAAGGAGGTCCTGCCCTTGGGGATCAGCTTGCCGGCCGGGTCGTCATAGCGGAACGGGCAGTGGTCGGAGGAGAAGACGTTGAAGATCCCGTTCGACAGCCCCTCCCAGCAGGCCTGCTGGCTGGCGGTGTCGCGCGGCGGCGGCGAGCAGACATATTTCGCGCCCTCCATATTGAGACCGTCCATGTCGGTCTCGGTCAGCACGAGATATTGCGGGCAGGTCTCGCCATAGACCTTGAGGCCCCGCGACCGGGCCCGCGCGATCTCCTCCATCGCCTCACGGTTCGAGACATGGACGATCATCACGGGGACATCGACGAGTTCGGCGAGCGAGATCGCGCGATGCGTCGCCTCGCGCTCGACGGGAATCGGCCGCGACGTCCCATGGAACTTCGGCGCGATATGCCCGCCCCGCTCCAGCCGGTCGGTCAGGAAGCGGATCGCGTCGTAATTCTCGGCATGGACCATGACGAGCGCGCCGGTCTCGCGCGCCACCGACATCACCTCGAGCATCTCGCGGTCGTTCAGGGCCAGCCCGTCATAGGTCATGAAGACCTTGAACGAGGTGTAGCCGTCCTCGATCAGCGCCGGCAGGTCCTGTCCCAGCACCTGCTCGGTCGGTTCGGAAATGACGAGGTGGAAGGAGACATCGGTGTAGCAGCGCCCCTCCGCCAGCTTGTGATAGTCCTTCACCGTCTCGCGCAGCGACGTGCCCTTTTCCTGCATGCAGAACGGCATCACGGTGGTGTTGCCGCCGAACGCCGCCGAGAGCGTGCCGGAGGCGAAATCATCGGCCATGACGATGCCGTCGCCGCTCGGCTGGGCGATGTGGACATGGCTGTCGATGCCGCCGGGCAGGACGAGATGGCCGGTGGCGTCGATCGTCTCCTTCGCCGGACCGAGATCGTGCCCCATCGCCACGATCGTCCCGTCGCGCACGCCGATATCGCAGGAGAACGTGTCGGAGGCGGTGGCGACCGTGCCGCCGGCGATGACGAGATCGTAGCTCATGGACTGTTCCTGTCGGATCCCGCCTGTCCGCGAGCTGAAGCCCGCGACGGAATACAGAGTGTATGCAGCCCGCATTTTGATGGCTCGCCCGTCGCGCTGCAAGCGCGAACATCGCGCCGCGCGCGGCGCGGGCGACGGGCCCGGCCGAACCGGGGCGGAAGCCGTGGCCTGCCGGAGCCCCTAGGGCGTCACGTCCCGACCTTGGCGAGCACGTCGGCCCGTAGGAAGCGCTCGATGAACAGCATGAACAGCACCGAGGGCACCAGCAGGATCAGCGCCGTGATCGAGGCGACCTGATAGTTGCCGCCCATCGCCGCATTGTAGAGCAGGAGCGGCAGCGTCGTCACCTGTGGCACGCCGACGAAGAAGGTGCCGGTGAACTCGTCGAGCGATTCGAGGAACACGAAGATGCCGCTGGCGATGATGCCCGGCGCCGCCAGCGGCAGCGTCACCGTGAAGAAGGCCCGCAGCGGCGAGGCGCCCATATTGCGCGCCGCCAGTTCGAGATCCTTGTCGACCGCGGCAAAGGCCGCCGCCGCGATCCAGACCGAGAACACCAGCCCATGTGCGGTGTGGACCAGCACCACCGCCAGGACCGTGCCGTTGATGCCGAGCTGGTAGAAGATCCTGGCGACGTTGATGTAGATCGCCACCGACGGAAACGCCTGCGGCAGCAGGAACATCAGCATGAACAGCGCCCGCATCGGCAGCTTCAGGCGCGCCAGCGCGTAGCCGGCGGGAATCGACAGCACCAGCGCAAACAGCACCGTCAGCACCGCGATCCAGACGCTGGTGCCCAGCGATGCCATGGCGTCGCCGGTCGGCCGGAAGACCTGCTCCCAGTAGCGCGTGCCATAGGTCACGGGCAGCTTGTGGGGCGTGTACCAGCGCTCGGCCACGGACCAGAGCGCGAGGTTCAGGATCGGCCCGATCAGGACGAAGGCGAAGGCGGCGAGCAGGCTCGCGGCCAGCACCATCCGGGCGGAAGCGGCGAGCCGGATCATCGCGGGGCCTCCTGCGAGAGACCGCGCCGCAGATACAGGATCGCGGCGCCGGCGCTGATCAGATAGGTGATGACGCCGAGCGCATTGGCGGTGGCGTAGTCGCCATAGGCGTTGATCCGGAAGGCCATGTCGACGGTCAGCATGGTCGGCTGCGAGCCCGAGACCATCAGCGGCACCGACAGCACCGAGAGCATCGTCACGAAGGAGAGCACAAGCGCCACCAGCAGCGTCTGCATGACCTGCGGCAGCGCGAGCTCGATCAGCACCCGCAGGCGCGAGGCGCCGAGATTGCGGCCGGCCTCCAGCGTCGCCCGGTCGATCGAGGCGAGCGCGCCCGCCAGCAGCAGCGCCACGAAGGGCGTCTGCTTCCAGACGAAGGTGGCGATGATGCCGCGCCAGTCGAGATAGCTCACCGCCTGCAGCGGCTCGATCAGCCCCATCGAGACGAAGCTGTTGTTCATCAGCCCGTTCTTGGCAAGGAAGGTACGCATGCACTGCGCCGCGACGATGAAGGGAATGAACAGCGGCCAGCGATAGAGCGCCTTCAGCGTGCCGACGATCCAGCGGTTTTCGCCGAGCGTCAGCGTTCCCGCGATGACGATGGCGGCGAGTGCCGTCAGCGCGCAGGAGGTCACCACGATCACCACCGTGAAGACCATGTCGGTCGAGTAGAGCTCGAACGCCTTGGCGAACCACTCCAGCGTGAATCTCCCGTCCTTGCTGAAGGCGGAGATCAGCGAGAAGCACAGCGGATACAGAAACAGCGCCGCGACCAGCACGAGGCCGGGCGCGATCAGGAGCAGCGCCAGATGGCGTTGGGACAGGCTCATGCGAACGCGCTTCTTCAAAAGGCTCCGGGGTCATCCCGGACGGAGCGAAGCGGAGATCTGGGATCCATTCCGGAACGGTTCAGGCATGGATCCCGGATCGGCGCAGCTTCGCCGCTGGTCCGGGATGACGGCGTATTCCGTCATCCCGGTTGTCAGTCATCGATCTCAGTTCGCGACCTTCTTCTCGTAGCCCTCGAGGATGTCGTTGAAGTAGGGCGCGATCGGGAAGACCTTGCCGTTCTTGGCGAGGTCGGCCGGGGTCACGTCGACGAAGAGCTTGTCCCAGGCGGCCTTGTCGAGCTTGCCCTCGAGGTTGGCGGCGTCGATGCCCGGATACCAGTTGAACTTCTTGACGATGCCGTCGGCCTGGACCTGCGGCGAGGTGGCGAGCGCGATGATGTGGTCGGACACGATCACGCTGATGATCCTGGGCCAGGATTTCTACGCGACCTTCATTCCGCACAAGACGATCGCCGATTCGTCGAAAGTGAACGAGGTGCTGCTGTGCCTGTCGTTCGACAGCCGCGCGGATGTCGATGCGATTACACAGAAGGCGGGCGCGGCCGGCGGCAAGGCCGATGTCCGGCCGCTCCAGGATATGGGCTTCATGTACGGCCGCAGCTTCGAGGA
>NCCO01000243.1 GCA_002279705.1 Allobosea sp. 12-68-7 | reverse complement strand
CAGGCGATCCTCGCGCGCATTCCCGCCGGCCGCTGGGGCAAGCCCTCGGACATCGGCGGCGCCGACGTGTTCCTCGCCAGCGACGCCGCCGCCTACATGCACGGCGCCATCATCCCCGTCGACGGAGGCTGGCTCGCCCGATGACCACGCGTCTCAATTCCTTCTTCCAGCAGGACGCCGTGATCGCCTGGGAGCCGACCGAGCCCGGCGTGAAGCGCAAGATCATGGCCTATGGCGAGGATCTGATGGTGGTGCGGGTGGTCTTCGAGGCCGGTGCCGTCGGCAAGGCGCACCGGCACCCGCATCGCCAGGCTTCCTACGTCGAGAGCGGCGTCTTCGACGTCACCATCGACGGACAAACCCAGCGGCTGACGGCCGGCGACACCTTCTTCGTCCCGGCCGATCTCGTCCACGGTGTCACCGCGGTCGAGGCCGGCCAGCTGATCGATTCCTTCACGCCGATGCGGAAGGAATTCGTCTGAAACACGCCTTGCCGGGATGACCTGGCAGGGCGCCCATCGAAGGGCAAGAACGACCGGAAAAAGCCGGCGAACCATATCGGGAGAGAACCATCATGAGCATTACCAAGAGGACCTTCGGCCTGCTCGCGGGCGCCGCCATGCTGGCATCGGTCGCGCTTCCCGCAGCCGCCCAGACCGTCCTGCGGTCCACCGACATCCACCCGACCGACTATCCGACGGTCGAGGCTGTCCGGCACATCAGCAAGCTCCTGGAGGAGCGCACCAAGGGCCGCATCAAGATCAATGTCTTCCACTCGGCCCAGCTCGGCAACGAGAAGGACACGATCGAGCAGACCCGCTTCGGCGTGATCGACCTGAACCGCATCAACATGGCGCCGTTCAACAACCTGATCCCGGCCACCAACGTGCCGTCCCTGCCGTTCATCTTCCGCTCGGTCGCGCATATGCGCACCGTGATGGACGGCCCGATCGGCGACTCGATCCTCAAGGAATTCGAGAAGCACGATCTCGTCGGCCTCGCCTTCTATGATTCCGGCTCGCGCTCCTTCTACAACTCCAAGCGCCCAATCAACACGCCCGCCGACATGAAGGGCATGAAGATCCGCGTCCAGCAGTCGGACATGTTCGTCGCGCTGGTCTCGGCGCTCGGCGCCAATGCGACGCCGATGAACTTCGGCGAGGTCTACTCCGCCCTGCAGACCGGCGTCATCGACGGCGCCGAGAACAACTGGCCGTCCTACGAGTCGACCAAGCATTTCGAGGTCTCGAAGTTCTACTCGCTGACCGAGCACTCGCTCTCGCCGGAAGTGCTGGTCATGTCCAAGCGCAGCTTCGACAAGCTCTCCAAGGAAGATCAGGAGATCATGAAGGCCGCCGCCAAGGAGTCCGTCGCCAAGATGCGCGAGCTCTGGGACGCCCGCGAGAAGGCCTCGGAAGCCAAGGTCAAGGCCGGCGGCGCCGTGATCAACGCGGTCGAGAAGCAGCCCTTCATCGACGCCATGAAGCCCGTCTACGACAAGTTCGTCACCGACGCGGCCCTCAAGGACCTCGTCGCGAAGATCCAGGCTGTCAAGTAGTCCCGCCCCATTCGCTCCACGGGCGGCGGCCACCCGCCGCCCGTTTTCGTTTCCCGCCCACTGTCAGGATCTGCCCATGAGCGGCATTGCCCGGATGCTCACGCGCATCAATTCGCGCCTCAGTCTGATCGCCCTGCTCGCCGCAGGGCTGGGGCTGATCATGATGACGGTGATCGTCGCCTGGACCGTGTTTGGGCGCTACGTCCTCAACGCGACGCCGACCTGGGGCGAGCCCGCCTCGCTGTTCCTGATGCTCTGGTTCATCCTGCTCGGCGGCTCCGTCGGCGTCCGTGAGCTCGACCATATGGGCTTCGATGTCGGCCTGCATTACCTGCGCGGCACGCCGAAGAGCGTCCTCATCGTCGCCAACGAGGTGCTGGTGACACTCTTCGCCTTCGCGATGGTCTGGTATGGCACCGAGCTCGCCGCCAAGGTCTGGAGCGACCGCCTGCCGATGATCGGCATCTCGAAGGGCTGGGACTATGTCCCGATCATCGCCGGCGGCGCGCTGATCGCGCTGTTCTCGATCGAGAAGCTCCTGCTCTTCTTCACCGGCGAGAAGCTCGCGCCGATGCCGCTCAACGCCAACGGTCTCGGCGGGGAGGCCTGAGCGATGGCCATCACGATCCTCTTTACCTCCTTCGCCGCACTCCTGCTGATGGGCGTGCCCGTCGCCTTCTGCCTCGGGCTCTCCTCGATGGCGACGGTGCTCTATATCGGCATCCCGCCCGTCGTGATCTTCCAGCAGATGTCGACCGGCATGAACGCCTTCGCCATGCTGGCGATCCCGTTCTTCATCTATTCCGGCGACCTGATGATCCGCGGCGGCATCGCCGACCGCCTGATCCAGTTCGCCGCCTCGCTGGTCGGCCATCTGCGCGGCGGGCTCGGTCAGGTCAACGTCATCACCTGCACGCTCTTCGGCGGCATCTCCGGCTCGGCCGTGGCCGACGCCTCGGCGGTGGGCGGCATCATGATCCCGCAGATGGTCAAGCGCGGCTATGCGCCCGACTATGCCGTCAACGTCACCGCGAACGCCGCGATCATCGCGCTCTTGATCCCGCCCTCGCACAACATGATCATCTATTCGCTGGCCGCCGGCGGGACGATCTCGATCGCCGATCTGTTCACGGCCGGAGTCGTGCCGGGCCTGATGCTGTGCCTGGCCCTGATGATTGCCGCCTGGGCCGTCGCCGTGAACCGCGGCTATCCGGCCGACATCTTCCCGGGCTTCCTGACCGTCGCGCGCCTCTTCATCGCCGCAACCCCGGGCCTGCTGCTGATCGGCATCATTTTCGGCGGTGTCCGCTCGGGCATCTTCACCGCGACGGAATCCTCCTGCATCGCGGTGATCTACGCGCTGCTGATCACGATCTTCGTCTATCGCGGGCTCGACTTCAAAGGCTTCACCCATGCCACGCTCGGTGCGGTGCGCACCACCGCCATGGTGCTGCTGATCATCGGCGCGGCGAGCTCCTTCGGCTGGCTGATGGCCTTCCTCGAGGTGCCGAAGGCGACGATCGCGCTGATGCAGGCGATCTCGGACAACCCGCTGGTGATCCTGCTGATGATCAACGTCATCCTGCTGGTGCTCGGCACCTTCATGGACATGGCGCCGATGATCATCATCTGCACGCCGATCTTCCTGCCCGTGGTCAAGGCGATCGGCGTCGATCCCGTGCATTTCGGCGTCATCCTGATCCTCAACGCCGGCATCGGGCTGAACACGCCGCCGGTCGGCTCGGTCCAGTTCGTCGCCTGCGCCATCGGGAAGGTCTCGATCAGCGAGTCCATGAAGACGATCTGGCCGTTCTACGGCGCCAGCGTTGCCGTGCTCTTGCTGATCACCTATGTCCCGGCCTTCTCCCTCTGGCTGCCGGGCATGTTCCGTTGACACGACTGACGAAGAGCACCCTCTCCGCCCTGCCGGCCACGGTCCGCCGCCCAACCTATGACCGCGCGCGCCTGACACCGGGGATCGTCCATCTGGGCTTGGGCGCCTTCGCCCGCGCCCATCTCTGCGAGTACACCGAGGACGCGCTGGAGCTGGCGTTCGGCGCCTGGGGCGTCACCGGCGCGAGCCTGCAGCGGCCCGACCAGCGCGACCGGCTTAGCCCCCAGGACGGGCTCTACACCCTGCTCAAGCGCGCCCCGGCCGGGCCGGACCTGCGCCTCATCGGCTGCCTCGGTGCGGTGCTGGTCGCGCCGGAGAGCCCCGCCGCACTGATCGCACGCATGGCCTCCCCCGACACGCGGATCGTCTCGCTGACGGTGACCGAGAAGGGCTACTGCCACGACCCCGCCACCGGCCGGCTCCGGGCGGACCATCCCGACATCGTCAACGACCTCACCCATCCGGACGCCCCGCGCTCGGCGGTGGGCCTCATCGTCGCCGCCCTGAAGGCCCGCCGCGCCGCCGGGCTCGGCCCCTTCACGGCGCTGAGCTGCGAC
>NCCO01000038.1 GCA_002279705.1 Allobosea sp. 12-68-7 | reverse complement strand
CGTGATCGCAGCCGTCAAAGACGTCTTGCCATGGTCGACGTGACCAATCGTTCCAATGTTGCAATGCGGCTTCGTGCGAGCGAATTTCTCTTTGGCCATGACACCCTGTTCCTGATCGACGGCCCTGCGAGGCCTTCCGAAAGCGCGGTCGCATTAGGGGGTTTTGGCCGCGATTGCAAGGTTGGCTGCGCGGCGGCGCGCCTCAGGCGCCGGCGAAACCGAACACCCGGCGATAGCGCGCCACCGCCTCGCCCTCACCCGAGACCTTCTCGGGGTTGTCGGAGAGCTTCACCGCCGGGCGCCCGTTGGCCCTGGTGACCTTGCAGACCAGCGACATCGGGTCGAGCGCGCGCGAGCCGTCGGGCAGGCAGCCGACGAGATCGTTGGTGAGGTCGGTGCCCCAGCCGAAGGCCATGCGGACCTTGCCGTCGAAATGCCGGTAGACGCGCTCGATCGCCCCGACGTCGAGCCCGTCCGAGAACACGAGCAGCTTCTCGCGGGGATCGCGCCCGCGCGCCCGCCACCAGGCCATGATCGCCTCGCCCGCCTCGATCGGCGGCGCCGAATCCGGGCGAAAGCCGGTCCAGTCCGCGACCCAGTCCGGCGCATGGCGCAGGAAGCAGCTCGTCCCGAAGGCGTCCGGCAGGGCGATCAGCAGGTTGCCACCATAGACCTGGCGCCATTCGTCGAGCACGCGATAGGGCGCCCGCAGCAGCTCCGCGTCGCTGTCTGCGAGCGCCGCCAGCACCATCGGCAGCTCATGGGCGTTGGTGCCGATCGCCTCGAGATCGCCGTCCATCGCCAAGAGCACGTTCGAGGTGCCGCTGAACTTCGGCCCCAGCCCCTCCTTCAGCGCCTCGACACACCAGCGCTGCCAGAGATGGCCATGGCGCCGGCGCGTGCCGAAATCGGAGAGCCTGAGGTTCGGCAGCGCCTGCAGCCGCTCGACCTTGTCCCACATCTTCGCCTTGGCGCGAGCATAGAGCACATCGAGTGCAAACCGCTTCTGACCGACCATGACGCGCCGCGCCCGCAATTCGTTGATGATCGCGAGCGCCGGCACCTCCCACATCGTCGTGTGGGTCCAGGGCCCCTCGAAATGCAGCTCGTACTGCCCGTCGACCTGGCGCAGCTCGTAATCCGGCAGCTGGAAATCGGCGAGCCAGGCGAGAAACTCCGGCGAGAACATCTGGCGCTTGCCGTAGAACGAGTTGCCCGCCAGCCAGATCAGTTCCTTTTTGGTGAAGCGCACCGAGCGGGCATGGTCGAGCTGCGCCCGCAGCTCCGCCTCGTCGACGATGTCCGCGAGGCGGATGTGCTTCGAGCGGTTGATCAGCGAGAAGGTGACCTCCACCTGCGGATGGAAGGCACGGATCATCTGCAGCATCAGCAGCTTGTAAAAATCCGTGTCGAGCAGGCTGCGGATGATCGGATCGAGCCGCCAGCCATGGTTGTAGGTCCGCGTCGCAATATCGGTGACGGTCATGGCGGTTCGGGATCCGGTGGTTCGCCGCGAAGGCTTGTGGGCGTCGGGCGCTTCGCGCGCATCAGACCGCCGCGGTGGCTGCCGCGCAAGCCGGGCGTCACCGTCGCCGGGCGCTCGGTCGCGTTGACAGACAGGGTGATCTCGGCAAGGACCGCGGGCTGGCCGGCCCGCCGTTTCGAACAAGTGCCGGCTTCGCGGCCGGACCGGAGGCGAGAGTGCAGGATTTGGCGCAGGTCGCGCAGGATTTCGTCGGGAAGGTCCGCGACCGCTCGGTGGTGATCGGCGTCATCGGGCTCGGCTATGTCGGCATTCCCCTGGCGCTGGCTGCGCTCCGCCAGGGCATCCGCGTCATCGGCTTCGACATCGATCGGGCCCGCGTCGACCAGATCAATGCCGGTCGCGAGGCCATCAAGCACATTCCGATGGACCTGATCGTCGCCGGCCTCGCGCAGGGCCGCTTCGAGGCGACGACCGATTTCGACCGGCTCTCCGAGCCCGATGCGCTGCTGATCTGCGTGCCGACCCCGCTCTCGCGCCAGCGCGAGCCCGATCTCTCCTATGTCGAGCAGACCACGCGGGCGATCGGCCGGCGCCTGCGGCCGGGCCAGCTCATCGTGCTGGAGTCGACGACCTATCCCGGCACCACCGACGAGCTGATGCGGCCGATCCTGGAGGAGACCTCGGGCCTGACCAGCGGCAAGGATGTCTTCCTCGCCTATTCGCCCGAGCGCGAGGACCCCGGCAACGCCCAGTTCGGCACCTCCGACATTCCCAAAGTGGTCGGCGGCGATGGCACTGATGCGCTCGCCATGGCGGACGCGCTCTATGGCGCCCTCGTCGTCAGGACCGTGCCCGTCTCCTCGACCGCCACGGCGGAGGCGGTGAAGCTGACCGAGAACATCTTCCGCGCCGTCAACATCGCCCTCGTGAACGAGCTCAAGCAGGTCTACGCCGCGATGGGCATCGACATCTGGGAGGTGATCGACGCCGCCAAGACCAAGCCCTTCGGCTTCATGCCGTTCTATCCGGGCCCCGGCCTCGGCGGGCACTGCATCCCGATCGACCCCTTCTACCTGACCTGGAAGGCGCGCGAGTTCGACATCGCCACCCGCTTCATCGAGCTCGCCGGCCAGATCAACACCGAGATGCCCTATCGCGTCGTCGATCGGCTGGCGGAACTCGTCGACCGCCAGCTCGGCCGCAGCTTCAGCGGCGCGCGCATCCTCGTGCTCGGCCTCGCCTACAAGAAGAACGTCGAGGACATGCGCGAGAGCCCGGCCCTCAAGCTGATCGAGCTGATCGAGAGCCGGGGCGCGCAGGCCGCCTATCACGACCCGCATATCCCGGCGATCCGCAAAAGCCGCCGGCACGGCGCGCTCGCCGCCCGCCCGAGCACGCCGCTGACGGCAGACGCGATCGCCGGCTTCGACGCGGTGCTGATCGCCACCGACCATGACGACGTCGACTACGCGCTGGTCGCCACCCATGCGAAACTCGTCGTCGACACGCGCAACGCCTGCGCCCGCCACGGGTTGACGGGTGCGACCATCTTCAAGGCCTGAGACCGGAATGACCGAGACCGACACCACCTACGACCTCGCTGTGATCGGTGGCGGCATCAATGGCTGCGGCATCGCCCGCGACGCGGCGGGGCGCGGCGCGTCCGTCGTCCTCTTCGAGAAGGACGACCTCGCCGGCGCCACCTCCTCGGCCTCGACCAAGCTGATCCATGGCGGGCTGCGCTATCTCGAGCATTACGAGTTCCGGCTCGTGCGCGAGGCGCTGATGGAGCGCGAACGGCTCTGGGCGATGGCCCCGCACATCATCTGGCCGCTGCGCTTCGTGCTGCCGCATCACAAGGGCCTGCGCCCGGCCTGGCTGCTGCGGCTCGGCCTGTTCCTCTACGACCATATCGGCGGCCGCAAGAAGCTGCCGGCGACACGCACGCTCGACCTCGCCCGCGATGCCGCCGGCCGGCCGCTCAAGGACGATGGCGCCACCGCCTTCGAATACTCCGATTGCTGGGTCGAGGATTCGCGCCTCGTCGTGCTCAACGCCATGGACGCCGCGGCGAAGGGCGCCGCGATCCACACCCGCAGCCGCGTCGTCTCGGCCGATCGCGAGGGCGGCGTCTGGCGCATCACCGCGGAGACGAACGGCACCCGCCGCAGCATCCGGGCGAAGGCGCTGGTCAACGCGGCCGGCCCCTGGGTCGGCGACGTGCTCGGCGGCGTCGTCCGCTCCAACACCAAGGCCGCTGTGCGAATGGTGCAGGGCAGCCATATCGTCGTGCCCAGGCTCTACGAGCACGACCGCTGCTATATTTTCCAGAACGCCGACGGGCGGATCATCTTCGCGATCCCCTATGAGCGCGACTTCACCCTGATCGGCACGACGGACCAGGACTATCGCGGCAATCCCGCCGACGCCAAGGCGACGCCCGAGGAGATCGACTATCTCTGCGCCGCCGCGAGCGAGTATTTCCGCGAGCCGGTGACCCCGGCCGCCGTGGTCTGGACCTATTCCGGCGTGCGCCCGCTCTATGACGACGGCGCCAGCAAGGCGCAGGAAGCGACGCGCGACTATGTCCTGACGCTCGATGCGCCGCAGGGCCAGGCGCCCCTGCTCTCCGTCTTCGGCGGCAAGATCACGACCTATCGCCGCCTCGCCGAATCCGCGTTGGAGAAGCTCGCACCCCACGCGGCCTGGGCGGCACGCCCGAGCTGGACCATCACCGGCACGCTGCCGGGCGGCGATTTCCCGGTCGAGGGCTATGAGGCGCAGGTCGATGCGCTGGCCGCCACCCATCCCTGGCTGGCCCGCGCAACCATCGCGCGGCTGGTGCGGGCCTATGGCACCAGGGCGCGCGACATCCTGCAGGGCGCGGCCGGCCCCGCCGATCTCGGCCGCTTTTTCGGCGCCGATCTCTCCGAGCGCGAGGTCCGCTACCTCATGCGCGCGGAATGGGCGACGCGGGCCGCCGACGTGCTCTGGCGCCGCAGCAAGCTCGGCCTGCGCCTCTCGGCGTCCGAGCAGGAGGCGCTGGAGGCCTTCATGGCGGAGGCGGCGGCAAGCGGCTGACTCCTCCCGTCATTGCGAGCGCAGCGAAGCAATCCAGGGGACGTCAAGCGCGCCCTGCTGGATTGCTTCGCTGCGCTCGCAATGACGGACGACCCGCCTACCGCACCCCCGGCGGCAACGAGGGTTGCGACAGGCGGTTGCCGATCTCGATGAACTTCAGCGGGTTGGTCGCTTCGCCCGCCAACCGCGTCTCGTAATGCAGATGCGGGCCGGTCGAGCGCCCGGTCGAGCCGAGCCGGCCGATGATCGCGCCGGGCGGGACGATCTGGTCCGGTTTCACGTCGAAGGCGCTGAGATGCGCGTAGCGGGTGGTCAGCCCGTTGCCATGGTCGAGCTCGACCAGATTGCCATAGCCGCCCGCCACCTCGGCCCGCAGCACCTTGCCGGCGCCGGCGGCACGGATCGGCGTGCCGGTCTCGCCGCGGAAATCCATGCCGGAATGCATCGCCGCCGCGCCGGTGAAGGGGTCGGTGCGCATGCCGAAATTGCTCGTCGTGCTGTCATCGCCCTCGAGCGGGCGGCGCAGCGGCACGATCTGCGCCAGCTCGCGCCAGCGCCCGAAACTCGCCTGCGCCTCGCCCAGCTGCAGCACGCGATGCTCGAAGCTGCCGGCGCGCATGGTCACCGAGAGCGGGATCAGCGGCCCGCCCATCGCCTGCCGCGCCGGGGGCAGCCGGACCTTGCCGACGTCGAGCCCGAGATCGGCGAGCGCCGCCCTCACCTCCTGCACCCGCCCGGCGAGACGCAACCCCAGCGCCGAGACCTGCAGGCCCTGCGCCTGGTCGATGCGGTCGAGCGATTGCTGCAGCAGCGCCACGCGCTCGGAGAGCGGCATCGCCTCCTCGGCCCGCAGCGCGACGGCCGCCAGGCGCTTCTGCGGGTCGACGACAGCCGGGTTGATATGCTCCAGGATGTTGCCCTGGAACGGATCGCCGGCCGCCAGCCCTCCGGCCCCGCCGGGCGCCTGCGCGCCGCCGCTGGGCAGCACGGGCGCGACCGCCTGGCCCGTCAACGTGCCCAGCAGGTTCTGCCGCGCCTCGAGCTCGATCTGCCGCGCGATCAGATCGGCGAGCTGATCGTCGCCGCCACCCTCGCGTGGTGCGGCGCCGGGTGCGCGCTGCGTCGCGATCGAACTCACGAGGCGGCGCGTCAGGACCCGCATGCGCTCGTCATGGCTCGCCTGGAGGATCTGCTGCTCCTGCTGGAGGGCCGCCACCACCGCCTTCTCCTGGTAGAGCAGCCAGGTCGCGACGCCGCCCCAGGCGAGGCCCAGAACGGCCACAGTCAGCATCAGGAGACGGCCGAACCGCCCCATACGCGAGGGGCGCCGCCGCAGTCCCGCCGGGCGCGACGGCTCGGCCGTCCGCTCGCCGCCACCCTCCGGACCCGACCGGCTCTTCAGCCGCGCTGGTTGCAACATCCGCCGCCTTCTCCCTGCCGATGCTCCGCCGCCGGGGACGATAGCGCATTTTCGCGGTCGGTCGCGGCCGGGCCGGAGCCGGCCCGGAACCTGCTCACGACACGGCGTAGGCGAAGGCGCCGTTCTCGACCGAAACCTTCGCCTCGCTCAGCGGCTTCTTCTCGAGCTGGAGGCCGAGGATGGCGCGCGAGAGCGCCGGCAGCATCGAGTTGGTGACGATGTTGTCGATCATGCGCCCGCCGGAGTCAGGGTCATTGCACTGGGCGACGATGTGCGCGACCACCGCGTCGTCATAGACGAAGGCGGCCTCGTGATTGTCGCGGATGCGCTTGCCGATACGGCCGAGCTGCAGCCGCACGATGCCGCCGAGCATCTCCGGCGAGAGCGGGTAATAGGGGATCGTCACCAGGCGACCGATCAGGGCCGGCGGGAACACCTTGAGCAGCGCCGGCCGCAGCGCCACCGCGATCGCTTCCGGGTCGGCGCGCTGCGCCGGGTCGGAGGCCATCCCCATGATCTCGTCGGTGCCGACATTCGAGGTCAGGATGATCAGCGTGTTCTTGAAGTCGATGCGCCGGCCGGTGCCGTCCTCCATCACGCCCTTGTCGAAGACCTGGAAGAACAGCTCGTGGACGTCCGGGTGCGCCTTCTCGATCTCGTCGAGCAGCACGACCGAATAGGGCTTGCGCCGCACGGCCTCCGTCAACCGCCCGCCCTCGCCATAGCCGACATAGCCGGGAGGCGCGCCCTTCAGCGTCGAGACGGTGTGCGCCTCCTGGAACTCGGACATGTTGATGGTGATCACGTTCTGCTCGCCGCCATAGAGCTGCTCGGCCAGCGCCAGCGCCGTCTCGGTCTTGCCGACACCCGACGGGCCGCAGAGCATGAACACGCCGATCGGCTTGTTGGGATTGTCGAGCTTGGCGCGGTTGGTCTCGATGCGCCGCGCAATCATCGCCAGCCCGTGATCCTGGCCGACGACACGCTTGTTCAGCGTCTCCGCCAGCTTCAGCACCGTCTCGATCTCGTCGGCGACCATGCGGCCGACGGGAATTCCGGTCCAGTCGGAGACCACCGAGGCGACCGACTGCTCGTCGACATGGGCGTAGATCATGCGCTGGGCCGGATCGATCTCCGACAACGCCGCGAACTTCTCGGCCAGCGCCTCGCGCGCCACCGCCGGGTCCGGCGTCTCGGCCGGGGGCGGTGCAGCCGCGCCCGCCGCCTCGGCCCCGACCTGCTGGGCGACATCGGCCTTGGGATCGGCGGCCGCGGCAGCCGTCTCGGCGAGCTTCGCCCGCAAGGCCTTGATCTCCTCGACGATGGCGAGCTCGCTCGCCCAGGCCGCTTCGAGCGCAGCGAGCTTGCTCTGGCCTTCGGCGGTCTCGACCTCGATCTCGGCCAGGCGCTTGGCGGTGTCGCCGCCGAGATCCTGGTCGGCCGTCAGCGCCGCCTTCTCCTGCGCCAGCGCGGCGATGGCGACGCGCGCATCCTCGATCGCGGCCGGGGTCGCGCTCTGGCTGATCGCGACGCGGGCGCAGGCCGTGTCGAGCAGGCTGACCGCCTTGTCGGGCAGCTGGCGGGCCGGGATGTAGCGATGCGACAGCGTCACCGCGGCGACGATCGCGGCGTCCGAGATGCGGACCTTGTGGTGCTTCTCCATCGGGCCGATCAGCCCGCGCAGCATGGTGCAGCAGCGCGCCACGTCCGGCTCGTCGACATTGACCGGCTGGAAGCGCCGCGTCAGCGCCGGGTCCTTCTCGAAATACTGCCGGTACTCCGACCAGGTCGTCGCGGCGATGGTCCGCAGCGTGCCGCGCGCCAGCGCGGGTTTCAGAAGATTGGCGGCGTCACCCGTGCCGGCCGCCCCGCCCGCGCCGATCAGCGTATGCGCCTCGTCGATGAACAGGATCACCGGCGTCGGCGAGGACTGCACCTCGTCGATGACGGAGCGCAGCCGCTGCTCGAACTCGCCCTTCATGGAGGCGCCGGCCTGCATCAGCCCGATGTCGAGCGCGCAGACGCGCACACCCTTGAGCGGCGGGGGCACGTCACCGGAGGCGACGCGCTGGGCGAAACCCTCGGCGATCGCGGTCTTGCCCACGCCGGCCTCGCCGGTGAGGATCGGGTTGTTCTGGCGCCGCCGCATCAGCACGTCGATGACCTGGCGGATCTCGTCGTCGCGACCGAGGATCGGGTCCATCGTACCCGTGCGGGCCTTGGCCGTGAGATCCTGCGAGAAGCGGTCGAGCGCGGTCGTCCCCTTGGCGCCCTCGGCCTGTTCGGCGCCGGGCGTTCCCGCCGCGCGCAGGCCCGAGCCGTCCATCGGCCGCAGGTTCTCCTCCTCCGACGCTTCCCAGATCTTGGCATGGCCGGCGGCGAGCTCGTCGACCGGGATCTTGCCGAACTCCTTGGAGATGCCCGTCAGGACGCGGCGCAGGTCGTTCGACTTCAGGATCGCCACCAGCACATGGCCGGTGCGGATCTGCGTTTCGCCGAAGAACAGCGTCGCGTAGTGCCAGCCGCGGTCGAGCCCGTCGACGATGCTGTTGGCGACACCCGGCATCTCCGTCTCGTTCTTGCGGAAGCCCTCCATGACACCGCCGATGTCCGTGGCGAGCCTGCCCATGTCGAGCCCGTAATGCTGCGCCGTCAGGCCGATGTCAGTGGCGGGCCGCAGCAGGATCTGCGCCAGCCAATGGGCCAGCTCGACATTGCGGTTGCCGGCGCTCTTGGCCCGCCGCAACGCCTGGATGAAGGCTTCATAGCCGACCCGGTTGAGCTTGCCTGTGACGGCTTCGAGACTGATGTCGGCCATGATGGTCTCCTCGGACGTCAGGATGTTCGGGTGTGGGGTTTTGAACGCGCCCGGCTGCGTTGCTCGCGCAGGCGCTCGGCGGGGTGGAAACGGGCATCGCGCCGCAGGGCGCCGGGCGCGGCATCCCAGTTCGGCGACATCCAGCTCGTCCAGCCGAGCTGGCCGAACCGGCCGAGCCGTGCCGGCTTGACCTGCCCGACCGGGAGCGCCAGCTCGACATCCCACTCGAAGGGCTCGCCGAGATGGAAAAAGACGGCGTCCGCCAGCTTCTCGCAGCGGTCGCCGCTGGGCAGGAAGCGCGAGAACTCCGCGAGATCACGCGCCACGATGCAGATCCGGAACTTGTCCTCGACGCTGTAGACGCTGGCGCCGAGCAGCGCGTCGCCGCCGAGCGTGCAATGCCGGCTGCCGAGCCGCGTCCGGTCGGCCGGATCGAAGACCAGCCGCATGCCGACAAACTGCTCGATCTCGACCTCGGCCTTGAACAGCCCCGCCAGCAGCCCGCGCAGCCGCGAGGCCGACTTCGCCTGGGCGCCGATCAGCCCGGCATGGGCGAGCTTCTCCGCGTCGGGCACGCTGTCGCGGTTGAGATAGGGCGCCGAGCCCAGCCCGATCTGGCTGCCGACATAGGCCGCGAAACGGTCCCGCTCCGGCCGGTCGTGCTGCGCCACGGGCCGCGAATCCGCCCAGGCCCGGAAGAACAGCTGCAGGAAGCGGTGGTTGAAGATGTCGAGGAAGCGCGGAAAGGCATCGTCGCGCGCGAGCTGCCAGTGATAGCTCTCCTCGGTCGTGGCCAGCGGCAGCGCCCCCTGCGGCCCGAGCAGGCCGAGAAACTTGACGAGCAGGCGCAGGCGGCCCTGCCCGTCCCGGTCGGCCTCGGCGATGCTCGAGGCCGCGAAATCGAGATAGGCCGGCTCGCCGAGCGCGACATACTCGTCCCGCCGCGCTGCGACCGCGCCGATCCGCCCGCGCTCCGGAAAGCTGCGTTCCAGCCGGCGCATCACAGCATAGAAATCGAAGCGCCAGGGCTCGTCCTGGAGCTGCTCGGCATAGCTCGGTTCGCGCTGCAGGGGGGCGCTGTCGGTCACAGGATCCGCCTCGATCCGGCGCGCGGCGGCCAGCGCATCACCTCGCCGCGCTCGACGGTGCGGATCACCGTCTGGGTGAAGTGGTTCATCGCCGCATATTCGGCAAAGAAGCGGTCGAGCACCGCCCCGAGCAGGAAGACGCCCGAGCCCTCGAAGGCCTTCTCGTCGAGCACGACGGTGATCTCGAGCCCGCGCGCCGCGCCCGTGCCCGCACGCTGCGGAAAGCGCCGCACGACCGGGCGGCTGTCGACGCTCTTGATGCCGCGGATGCGCCGCTCGGTGGCGCTGTCGGCGAGGTCGGCGAAGAGCGAGAGCAACTCGCGCAGCGCCTCCGCATTCTCGCCGGCCCCGCGCTGGACGAGGCCGAGATGGTTGAGGCTGAGCAGGTTGATCAGCCGCCAGGTGACGACGCCCGTGCTCGCCGTCTCCGAACGCAGCCGCAATTGCGAGACGATCGGCTCGCGCGGCGGCGTCGGCCCCGAGAGGCAGGCGACGTCGAGCGCGACATTGTCGATCAGCCGGAAATCGGCGCCGCCCTCACCGGTGGGCAGATGTTCCGGCAGATGCCGGTTCGAGCAGAGCGCCCGCACACTGAGCTCCGCCACCGAGGTCGGGTCGGTCACGCCCGCCGGCTCGACCAGCGAGATGAACATGTCCGTGCCGGTATAGTCCGACGCCCGGCCGAGCCGCCGCTCGGCGGCGGAGCGGCGCCGCGGCAGCCGCCGCTGGGTGTAGAGCAGCCCCTGCGTCGGCGAGGCGCCCTCCGGCGAGGAATAGAGCGGATGCACCGGCTGCTTCTCCCGCCCGCCGACATAATGGGCGTGGACGGCGAGGATGCTGTGCGGTTCGTAGTCGAGCTGCCGGCTGCGGTCAGGCACGACGTGGAACTCGTGCTGGTTGGTCCTGACCGGCATGCGGTCGAGCGTCTTTTCGAACAGGTTGATCGCGGGCGCGGCATAGAGCCCGAACATCGACTTCTGCACGGCCGCGGCCAGCCGCGCATTGACCTCGTCGAAGACGAAGATCACGTCGACCGCCTTCGCCGTCAGCTTCGGCATGATCCGCGCCAGCCCGTCGAGCCGGAAGCCGAGGAACTTGCGGGGGAACCAGAACATCTCGCGCAGCAGGTCGAAGCCGCGGAAGACGCGCGTGTCGCCGGGCAGCAGCGCCTCGTTCTCGCGGAAGCCGAGCTGCTCCAGCGAAACGCCGTCGGCCGGCGTGATCACCGGATCGCCGAACGCGTCGAGATGGCGGAAATAGATGCCGACGCAATCGGAGAAGAGCTGCTCGTAGAGCGCCACCGCATCGGCCTCGGCTCCGAGCAGATGGACGGTCAGTTCCTTGCAGCGGCAGCCCGAGAACCAGCTCGTCGGCATCTTCAGCGCCTGCGCCGCCGTCGGCTCCTGATCGGGATCGCTCATGGTCCGGTGAACCAGCGACAGCCGCAGCCCCGACAGCGCGCGACGGTCCGTCGAGAGCCCCAGCGCCTGCAGCGGGCCCGGCGCGGGGATATACTCGGCCGCCGCGATGTCGAAGGGCCAGAGCGTCACCGCCGCCCCGAGCCGGTAACGGCAAGCGACGCGGCGCTCGCGCTCGAGATAGGTCGCGTCGAGATAGGCGCCGCGCGGGATCGTCATCCCCTCGCGCAGGCCCGGATCCGAAAAGGGCGGCCGGATGCCGGCGAGCAGGGCCGACGGCGTCGGCGCGAGATAGTTCGGCAGCAGCTGCTCGATCAGATTGTTGGTGAACTCGGGAAACTCGTGCTTGAGCTTGAGCTGGACCCGCGCCGCCAGGAAAGCCGCCCCCTCCAGCAGGCCACCCACCATCGGGTCCATCCGGTCGCCGACGAGCCCGCCCAGCCTTTCGGCAATGCCCGGATACTCTTCCGCGAACTCCTTCGAGTGCTCCATGAAGAGGCGGAGCTCTTGATTGTAGAGATCGAGAAACTCCTGGTGCATCGCGCTATCGGCTCCTGATCGCCATCTTGCCCGTATCGAGCTCGAGATCGGCGACGAACTCGACGGGCACGTTGAGCGGCTCGCAGTTGAGATCGGCCTGGACCAGGAAGCGGACCTTGAGCTCGGCGCTGTCGAGCGAATGATCGCGCTCGACCGCGATCGAGTTGCGGATCAGCCGTGGCTCGTAGCCCAGCAGCACAGCGACCATGTCCTCCGCGATCAGATCGACCCGGTGCTCGTCGATCGAGCGGCTCGTCAGGTCGGGGAAGCCATGGTTCAGGATCGACTTGCGGACATGCTCGTGGCGCGACAGATCGACCGAGGAGCCCAGATTGATCGTGTTGACGAGGGCGTCGAGATCAACCGCGATCTCGCGGCGCAGCTTCGGCTCGGTGATCGCGGCGCGGGGCGCGGCCCGACGCTGGGCGATCACCCGCTCGCCGCCGGCATCGCGCAGATCGAGCGAAACCTTCGCATCCTTGTCCAGATGCGCCTCGCGGAAGGCGAACATCAGGGGCGGGCGCAGTCGCTTCTTCGTCAACGTGCCGTTCATGGTACCCCGTGCAGCATGACGCACACACACCCTGTCGATGCCTTGGACACGCACGATGGCCGTTGCGGAACGCGTCCGCAACGGCCACCGCGACACGGCAGACCGGGAACCCGGTCCACCGCCGTTCTCACACGGAGTTCTTCTGCAGGTCCCAGGTCATGGTGACCGGCGGGTCGAGCGTGCCGTCCTTCTTCTGCGAACAGTACTCGTACTTGACCTTGGCGAAGTTCAGCGCGAACTGATCCGTCGCATCGCCGCCACCGCTCGAGTCACCGGACTGATAGCTCGACACCAGCAGGTCCTCGAGGGTGAGGGTATAGTACTCCTGCTGCTGCTCGCCCGCTTTGCGGACATGCAGCACGGCCTTCTTGATGTGCTTCCCGTTGGCGCAGGCTTGCGCAAGGTTCGGCGAGGCCTTGCTGGTGGGCGCGGTGAAGTGGATGTCCTGGAAGCTGGCCTTGGCTTTGCCGCCGCCCGTGCCGACCGCATGGGTGCCGGCATTGCTGAGGCCCCAGGAGAACGAGCTGATATCGATATTGCCCTCAAGCTTCTTGTCCGTGCTTTCGCCCTTGATGCCGTCGAGTACGAGAATAAAGTCGCTAGGCATGGTGTGATCTCCTCTGGTTGGGAATTGGGAAACTCGGTCGGAAAACCCGGATACTGGACACAATTCTCCTCTGCGCCCGGTCGCGAACGACACGGGCGCCTGGGGCCTTTTTTGGCTGACGTCACCGGTTGGTCAGGTGACGGTCAGGTCTTGGGTGCTGGCAGGCGTGAGACCAGGCTCAGGCCGATATCCATGCCCTCGAGCTGGAAATGCGGCCGGAGATAGAACTTGGCCGAGTAATAGCCGGGGTTCTCCTCGTCCTCGAAGACGTCGATGCGCGCATCGGAGAGCGGGCGCCGCGCCTTCGTCTCTTCGCTGGAGTTGGTCGGATCGCCGTCGATATAGTCGGTGATCCACTCCTGCAGCCAGCGCCGCAGCGGCTCCTTTTCCTTGTAGGAGCCGACCTTGTCGCGGACCATGCACTTCAGATAGTGCGCGAACCGCGAGACCGCGAACATGTAGGGCAGCCGTGCCGACAGGTTGTCGGACGCCGTCGCCGCCACCCCGTCGGGGCCCGAGAACGCCTTGGGCTTGTACAGCGACTGGGCGCCGATGAAGGCGGCCTTGTCGGTGTTCTTGCGGTGGATCAGCGGGATCAGGCCGGACTTGGCCAGTTCCGCCTCGCGGCGGTCGCTGATGGCGATCTCGGTCGGGCATTTCAGGTCGACGCCGCCATCATCGGTCGGGAAGGTATGAGTCGGCAGGTTGACAACCTCGCCACCGGACTGGACGCCCCGGATGCGCGTGCACCAGCCATACTCCTTGTAGGCCCGGTTGATGTTCACCGCCATCGCATAGGCCGCGTTCATCCAGGCGTATTTCTCGCCCGTGTGACCGTCGGTCTCCTCCTCGAAGGCGAACTCCTCGACCGGCTCCGACTTGGCGCCATAGGGAACCCGCGACAGCACCCGCGGCAGGCACAGGCCGACATAGCGGGAGTCGGCCGCGTCGCGCAGGCCCTTCCAGGCCGCGTAGTCGGGCGTGTCGAAGACCTTGCTCAGATCGCGCGGGTTCGACAGTTCCGTCCAGGTGTCCATGCCCATCAGCGTCGGGTCCGCCCCGGCGAAGAAGGGGGCATGAGCCGCCGCCGCCACCTTGGACAGGTCGCGCAGCAGCTGCACGTCCGTGGCCACGTGGCTGAAGTGGTAGTCGCCGATCAGGCAGCCGAAGGGCTGGCCGCCGAGCTGGCCGAACTCCTGCTCATAGACCTGCTTGAACAGCGGGCTCTGGTCCCAGCGCGCGCCGGGATAGGTCTTCAGGTTCCGATACAGCTCGTTCTTCGAGACGTTCATCACCTTGATCTTGAGCTGCGCGTCGGTCTCCGAGTTGAAGACCAGATAGTTCAGCCCGCGCCAGGCGCTCTCGATCTTCTGGAACTCCGGTGCGTGCAGCACCTCGTTCATCTGCTCGGTCAGCTTGGCGTCGAGCCGCGCGATCATCTCCTCGATCGTGTCGAGCACGTCGTTCTTGATCAGCGTCGAGTCCGCCAGCGCCTGGTTGACCAGGGTCGCGATGCCGGCCTCGACCTCAGTCGCGGCGCGTTCGGTCTTCGGCTTGAAGCTCTGCTTCAGGACCGAGGCGAAGTCCTCGACGTCGCGCGTCTCGGCAGCTGCGCCGGGCTGCTGGGATTGTGTTTCCGCTGCCATTGCCGCCTCGCTCACTTCGTCTCTTCGGCCGGGGTGCCGTCGGCAGGCTTGTCGCCAAGCTTGTCCTTCAGCGCGGCCATCAGCTGCGGATCGGCCAGCAGCGCCTTGATCTGGTCGCTCGCGGCCATCTTGCCGTCCATGAAGCGCACCAGATTGGCGAGCTGTTCGCGCGCCTCCAGCAGCTTGGCCATCGCCGGAATCTGCCGGGCGACGGAGGCCGGGTTGAAATCGTCGAACTTGGAGAATTTCAGCGCCACCGAGAGCTTGTCGCCGCCGTCGCCGAGCTTGTTGGGCACCGCGAAGGCGACGCCCGGCTCGATCGCAGCCATGCGCTGGTCGAAATTGTCCATGTCGAAGTCGAGGAACTTGCGCTGCGAGATCTCCGGCTTTTCGACGCCGGACGCATTGCCCGAGAGATCGGCCATCACCCCCATCACGAAGGGCAGCTCGACCTTCTGCTCCGCATTGTAGGGATCCTCATAGGTGATGTGGACCCGCGGCGGCCTGTTGCGGCGAATGAACTTTTGACCTGAATCTCCGGCCATGTTGTCAGCCCCTCTGCAGTTGCGTCACGCCGATGTAACGCGACACCGTAACCGTTCTTGCCGTCTGTCGATATAGTCGCGCGAGCCCCGCGGTGGGTTCAAGCGAATAAAACAGAAAGCGCTAATCGTCAGCCTCAGGCATCACCGCCACGTCCGGCAGGATGCTGCCGAGCAAGGCCAAGAAATCCTGCTGCGCCAGCGCGCAGGCCTTGTCCATCAGCAGGGGCGTCGGATGCGACGGCTCGACCTGGCGATAGAAGGCCGCCACCGCCCGCATCCCCGCCACCGCGTCGGCGCGGCTGGCGACATACAGGGCCGGCGGTTCGGCCGGCGAGGTCGCCTCGGCTGCCTCCCCGTCGTCCTCGCCGTCACCGGGCGCCTCGGACCCGGTTTCCTCGAACGTCTCCTCCTCCGACGTGTCGTAGGAGGTCTCTTCGTAGCCGCCGTCCTCCGCAGACTCCTCCGGGGCGCCCAGGCGTTCGAGCGGCAGCCGGAACCGGGTCCGGTCGCCGATTTCGAGCACGGCTTGACCGACATGGTCCGGAAACATGATCTGAATGACCTCGATCAAGGACTTGCCGATCAGTTGCTGCGCCTGGCCGATCAGGAGGACCGCCGGGCTGGAAGGTTCCATGCGGCGAAAGTAGCCGAGGCAGGCCGCCAGCGTATCCTTCACTTGAAGGATGTTGCCGCAGGCCCCTGGCGCGACAGTGGAATGGCCTGCCGGAGCGGCCTCTTCCGGCGCCAGACCCGCCACCGCCTGGTGGCCGGGGACGCGCCGCGCCACCGCCGCATCGAGAAAGGCGACGATCTGATCGACGAGCGCGGACAGGCGCGGAAAGCTGAGCGCATGATCGGCCCCCATCTTTTCCAGCCAGATCGCACGGATGCCCGCGAGCGCCTCCCGGATCGCGCCGATCCGCGCGAGCGCGGCGGTCAGGTCGTCGATGTCGAGATCGCCCAGCGCCGCCTGGATCATGCCCTGGTCGGGATGCTGCTCGCCCTCGACCAGCTTGGTCTCGCCGGTGGCGACGAGCTGGCTGCGGAAGGCGAAGGGTCCGAGGCGCCGGCTCACGAAGAGCGGCGCATGCTGCAGCGGCAGCACCACCGTCGGCTGCTCGTCGAGGCTCTGCAACGCGACCTCGCGCATGACGAAATCGCCGTCCATGGCGCGCGGATGCACCGCCTCCCAATGCTGCGCGAGGAGCGCTGCGATGGTCGATAGGCAGTCCGCGAAACCAGGCACGTCGCGGTTGAGGATCGCGAGCTTGCCGCCCAGCACGAGCACCCTGAGGTCGCGCGAGCGGTTCAGCAGCTTGCCGAGATCGGAAAAGGCGGCGGGGAACTCGATGCTGCTGCGGTCGAACGCGACCTGCCGCCCGTCGTCGTCGCGGCGGAAATACTGCGCCGGCAGCGCGACCTCGAGCCGCGCCGTGACGTTCATGAAGGCGGTATCGTCCTCGAGGTCCGGCCCGCAGGGATCGTCGTCGGAGATCGCCTTCGCGAACTCAGCGAAATTCAAAGACGCCATCGCCCTCACCGGTTACGCAGGTGGCGGCTCGGCCGCCGGGTGGCTTGAGGGAAGGGCTCCGCAGCCCCGCTCATTCCGTCCGCAGCCGGGTCTCGACCCGGCGGTTCTCGCCGGCGAAGGGGTCGGCCACGACAGGCTTGGTCTGGCCGTAGCCGCGCGCCTCGAGCTTGGCCGTGTCGACGCCGCGCTCGCGCAGATAGCGCACCACCGCCTGGGCGCGTCGCTCCGAGAGGTCGAGATTGTAGGAGGGCGTGCCGGTCGCATCCGTATGGCCCTCGACGACGAAGCGGCTGGCGCCGAGCTGCGGCGTCTTCAGCGCCTTGGCGAACTCGTCGAGATTGACCCGCGCATCGGGCTCCAGCACGTCGGAATTGTACTTGAAACGCACCACGAGATCGAAGGCCGCCGCCGCAGCGGGCTTTACCGCATGGCCCGCCTTGTTGCAGTCGGCCTCGGTTCCGATGCACAGTCCGCGGGTCGCGCTGACGGGCGGCGGCGCCGGGTTGAAATGCTTGACGATGTCGTCCGCCTTGTAGGTCTGCGCCTGCGCCGCCGGCGCCTGCATCCCATAAAGACAGGCGGCGAGGACGGCGATGGCTGCTTTTGCGGGTTGCTTGCGCATGGTCCCCCTCCCGTTTAGCTTCGCGCGGGCGGTCGAAGATTGACGGCGCACAACATGACTCGCGCCATCCGCCACGTCAATAATAAAATAGCATCTAGAACCACGGGGTTTCGTTGATGAACGCCGATCTTCGACAGCTGAAAAGAACCGCGTCTTTTACGACGCCTTTGGGTCAAGATGTCTTAGCACTGACACAGTTCGAAGCCTCTGAGGGCTTGAGCGAACTCTTTACGTTTCAGGTCGATGCCAGAAGCACGACTGAAAATGCCGATCTGCAGAGCATCATGAGCCAGAAATGCTCCATCACGATGACGCTCAAAAACGGCAGTGAGCGGATCTTCAACGGAACGCTGGTCGATGCGCAGTGGGTCGGCAAGGAGCACGACCTGCATCACTACCGGTTCACGCTGCGCCCCTGGCTCTGGCTCCTGTCCCAGCGGGCCGATTGCCGCATCTTCAAGAACAAGACCGCCATCGAGATCATCCAGCAGATCTTCGCCAAGGAAGAGAGTGCGAGTTTCGAGGACCGCACCAGCGATCGGCTCAACCCGATCGACTACTGTGTGCAGTATCGCGAAACCGATCTCGATTTCGTCCTGCGGCTGATGGAACAGTACGGAATCTACTATTATTTCAAGCATGTCGAAGGCGACCACAAGCTGGTGCTCTCGGATTCGCGCTCCTCGCACGACCCCGTTCAGGCTGCGGCCCAGCCGACCTTCGCAGGTGCCGGCACCGCCTATCCGGTGATGCCGCCGGGCAGCCGGATGCCACGCCATATCGAGCACGTGACGCATTGGTCGACGTGAGGGACTATGACTTCCAGCAATCGGGCTCCGACCTCACGGCGCAGGCCGAGGCCGGCTTCGACAAGGCCAAGGCCTACGAGGCCTATGACTACCCGCGCAGCTACATCAAGCGCGACGAGGGCGAGCATTTCGCCCGCGTCAGGGCCCAGGCCGAGCAGGCGCCCGACGACCGGCGGCACGCCGCCGGCGATGCGCCGAGCCTGTTCCCCGGCGCCCTGATGACGCTCTCGGCCCATGCCACGGCGTCGGAGAACACCGAGTACCTCGTCGTGCGCTGCCGCCACGCCTTCAGCGGCCAGAGCTACCGCTCGGGGAGCGGTGACGACACCCACTATAGCGGCTCCTACGAGCTCCAGAAGAGCGACCGCCGCTTCCGCGCCCCGCTCCTGACCCCGCGGCCCACCGTTTACGGGCCGCACACCGCCAAAGTCGTCGGCGAGCGCAACGAAGGCGAGGAGGGCGACATCGACGTCGACGAGTTCGGCCGGATCTATCTGCGCTTCCACTGGGACCGCGAGGACGGCTCGACCTCCTGCCGCACCCGCGTGGCGCAGATGTGGTCGGGCAAGAACTGGGGCGGACAGGTCATCCCGCGCATCGGCCAGGATCCGATCGTGCTCGATTTTGCCACGTCGATCGTCGCCGAGGGCAAGGTGCTGGTCGCCAGTCGTGGCGGCAAGAAATTGCCCAAGGGCGCGCTGGTCGATGCCGACGGTACGCTGATCAT
>NCCO01000242.1 GCA_002279705.1 Allobosea sp. 12-68-7 | reverse complement strand
GCCGAGAAAGCGGCTGCGGAAGTGCTGTCGCTGCCGATGTATCCGTAACTGACTTCGGTCCAGCAGGAAGAAGTGGTCGCCGCCGTGGCCGCTCTCCAGAAGGAAGAGCTCGCGCTCGCCTAGTGAATACAGGGTCCGCCGCCAACACGGCGGACCCTCTCGCCTTTTACAGAACAGACGCCAGTAGATTTGGGTGACGGGACAATGAAGATCGAAGGTTCGAAAATCCTGGTGACCGGAGGCGCGGGCCTCATCGGCTCCACCACGATCGACCAGCTGCTCGCCAACGAGAAGCCGGCCGAGATCGTGATCCTGGACAACATGTCCCGCGGCTCCTCGCGCAATCTCGAGAACGCGCTCAAGGACGAGCGCGTGAAGCTGATCCAGGGCGACATCCGCGACAAGGACCTCGTCTACAAGGTCACCGAAGGCATGGACGCGGTCATCCACATGGCCGCCATCCGCATCACCGCCTGCGCCGCCGATCCGCGCGAAGCCATGGAAGTGATGAACGACGGCACGTTCAACGTCATCGACGCCGCCCACAAGGCCGGCGTGAAGAAGGTGCTCGCGGCTTCGTCGGCCTCGATCCTCGGCCTCGCCGACAGCTTCCCCACCAAGGAAGACCACCACCCCTACAACAACCGCACCTGGTACGGCGCTTCCAAGATCATGCTCGAGGGCCTGCTGCGGTCCTACAACGACATGTACGGCCTGAACTATGTCGCGATGCGCTACTTCAACGTCTACGGCCCGCGCATGGACGTCGAAGGCAAGTACACGGAAGTGCTCGTCCGCTGGGTCCAGCGCATTTCGCAGGGCATCCCGCCGCTCGTGCTCGGCGATGGCAAGACGTCGATGGACTTCATCTACATCGAGGATCTCGCCCGCGCGAACGTGCTCGGCCTGAAGTCCGACGCCACCGACGAAGTCTTCCACATCGCCTCGGGCGTCGAGACCTCGCTGAACGAACTGGCCTACACGACCATGAAAGTCATGGGCGCGCCGGCCGACATGGTTCCCGAGTACGGCCCCGAGCGCAAAGTGAACGCGGTCTCGCGCCGCCTCTCCTCGACCGAGAAGGCCGAGCGACTGCTGGGCTTCAAGGCTGAAGTCAGCCTTGAAGAAGGCGTGCGCCGCTTCGTCGCCTGGTGGGAAGCCAACAAGGACAGGTTCAACTAATGATCCCGATCATCAAACCTGTGATGGACCAGCGCGAAGCCGATGCGGCCTCGCGCGTCATCCTCTCCGGCTGGATCACGCAAGGTCCGGAAGTTGCGGCCTTCGAGAAAGAGTTCGCGGAGTTCGTCGGCGCGGAATACGCGACCGCCGTCTCCAACTGCACCACCGGCCTGCACCTCGCGCTGCTCGTCGCCGGCGTCGGACAGGGCGATGAAGTCATCACCGTCTCGCACTCCTACATCGCGACGGCCAACTCGGTGCGCTATTGCGGCGCCGAGCCCGTGTTCGTCGATGTCGATCCGGCCACCCACAACATGGACCCGGCCCTGATCGAGGCCGCCATCACGCCGAAGACCAAGGCCATCCTGCTCGTTCACCAGATGGGCATGCCGGCGGACCTTTCGGCCATCGTCGCGATCGCGAAAAAGCACAATCTGAAAGTAGTCGAAGACGCTGCCTGCGCCGTTGGCGCGGAGTACATGTGGGATGGCGCGTGGGAAAAAGTCGGACGCTGCCGCGGCGACGTCGCCGTGTTCTCCTTCCACCCGCGCAAGATCATGTCGACGGGCGATGGCGGCATGCTGACCACGCCGCACGCTGACTGGAACAGGCAGTTCAAACTACTGCGCCAGCACGGCATGTCGGTTCCCGACACCGTGCGTCACGGCTCCAACCAGGTGATCTTCGAGACGCACCCGGTGCTCGGCTACAACTATCGCATGACCGACATCCAGGCGGCGGTCGGCCGCGAACAGCTGCGCCGCCTGCCGGGCATCGTCGCCCGCCGCCGCGAGATCGCTGACAAGTATCGCGCGCTGCTGGGCAACGCTCAATGGATCGGCCTGCCGCTTGAGCCGCAGGGCATGAAGTCCAACTGGCAATCCTTCGCCATCCGCCTGCCCGACTACGCCGACCAGCGCGCCGTCATGCAGGTCATGCTCGACGCCGGAATCGCCACGCGTCGCGGCATCATGTGCTCGCACCGCGAGGACGGCTACAAGGACAGCAAGCACCCGCCCCTGCCCCACTCGGAAGGCTGCCAGGATCGCACGATCGTCCTGCCGCTCTATCCGCAGATGACGGATGCGGATCTCGAGCTTGTCACGACGACGCTGAAGAAAGCGACCGAGCCGAAGTAGCGGAGGCTACAGCTGCGGAAAAATCAGGCCTGACCGAACTCTCGGTCAGGCCGTTTTTTCAATGAACACCGTGCCAGCCGAATAGCCGGCGCCGAACGAGCAGATCAGGCCTTTCTCGCCCGGCTTGAAATCGGCCGAGTGCTTGTGGAAGGCGATGATCGAACCGGCCGACGACGTGTTCGCATACGTGTCGAGCACGGTCGGGCTTTCGTCTTCGCTGGCTTCGTGACCCAGCACGCGCTCGGCGATCAGGCGGTTCATGCCGGCATTGGCCTGGTGCAGCCACATGCGCCGCAGCTCGCTCGACTTGATGCCGAGGCGATCCATCTCCTCGTTGATCATCGCCGCCACCATCGGCACGACTTCCTTGAACACTTTCCGGCCTTCCTGGACGAACAGCTTGTCGGATTTGCCGACGCCATCCGGATCGCCGCGATTGAGGAAGCCGAAGTTATTGCGGATGTTGTTCGAGAACTGCGTCTTCAGATGCGTGCCGAGAATCGACCAGCCGCCTTTGGCCGCCCGGTCTTCGGATTCAACGAGCACCGCTGTCGCGACATCGCCAAAGATGAAGTGGCTGTCGCGGTCGGTGAAATTCAAATGCCCCGAGCAGATTTCCGGGTTCACCATCAGCACAGTCTTGGCGTGGCCCGCACGCACGAAGTCCGCCGCCGTCTGGATGCCGAATGTGGCGGACGAGCAGGCAACGTTCATGTCGAACGCAAAGCCCGGCGCGCCGAGTGCTGCCTGCACCTCGATCGCCATGGCGGGATAGGCGCGCTGCATGTTGGAGGCGGCGCAGATCACCGCGTCGATTTCCTTGCCCTCGCGCCCCGCCTTGGCCAGCGCTTCCTGCGCCGCCTTCACCGCAATCTCGGCCAGGACCGATATCTGTTCGTTCGGACGCTCGGCGATATTCGGGGTCATCCGTTTCGGATCCAGCACGCCATCCTTGTCGACGACATAGCGCGACTTGATGCCCGAGGCCTTCTCTATGAACTCGACCGAGGAATGCGGCTTGGGCTCGACCTTCCCAGCCGTGATCTCCTCGGCATGTTCGGCATTCCTGGGGCGGCGTATAGAGCCCCGTTGCGGAAATGACCGGACGCGACATGAAAATCCTCGTGCTGAGCGCGCAGGTTTAGACCCGTCGCCTGATACCGTCGAGTAGGCAGATGTGACCTTGCGGCAGTATGGTGCAGCGCAATGGGGCAGCGTCGGGATTGAGAGAAGAAAGGCCAGATCAATGGCGAAGAAATTCCGGTTGAAAGCCGAGGATATCAAGCCGCTCGCCACCGGGCGGGGCGCCTGCTTCGCAACCGACATGATCACCTGCAATGGAAAGCTGGTGGGTTTCATGTACCGCGAAGCGCCCGACGGCCCGGAGGATAGCGGCTGGCGCTTCATGGCGGGGCTGGAAGACCAGGACTACATGGACGACCCCGCGAATCACGACGTCTACGACGTGAACACGATCGCCAACTACGACCCCAGCATCGTGCCGCTTCTCGACGAACCGGAAGGCAGCGTGTTCGAGCGCACCCCAGGCACAAAGAATTTCAGGCCGGTCACAGACTGGGCGCCGCCAGAAGACTAAGACTCGTGGACTAACCCTTCGCCGCGCACTCCAGCGCGCCGGCATAGCCGGGCTGGTCGATCATGACGCGCGCAAAGACGCTGTCGCGTAGGTAGGCGTGCAGGTCGGGCCGCTTGAGGTCGATGTCGCCCGCGCGGATCGCCGCGCAAAGCCGCGCCCTCTGCTGGCCCAAGGGTCCGCCCCCGCCGAGCAGGGCCGACAGCCCTTGCGCCTCCCAGGCATGCGCGTCCGGACCGATGCTCATCTCCCGCAACACCATGTCAGTCGCGTTCGCCGCCACGCGCGCGAGGAACTGGCTACGCCCCTGACGCCCCGCCTGCGCATCCTCCTTCAGGAAATCGCGCACGCCCGTGAGCAGTTCTGCACTGGTCGGAAGATCGCCCGTGCCGTCCGTTGCCGCTTCCGGCCGCCGCGCCCAGCCGGGGATCAGCATGTTCACGCAATCGACCTGGCATTCCGAACTGCGCCGCCCGATGACCGGCCGCTCGACGCTCGGCTCGCTGCCATTGCGGAACGACTGCCCCATCGACAATGCGCCCACCGCCCACCAGAACGAGCCGAACACTTCCCAGAAGTGCACCGCCTTTCGATCCACCCTGTGTCCGCTGACCGACTCGTATCCAGCGAACAGATCGTCAGTCTCGCCAAAGCCGCCCACGGCCTTCTCGCTTGCGCCAAAGCGCCACGAGCGGGTCAGCAGCCAGCCAAGATCGCGCATCGGATCGCCGACATGAGCCAGCTCCCAGTCCAGCACAGCCGCGACGCCCGTATCGGGATCGACGATCAGATTGCCGTTCCTGAAATCGCCATGCACCAGCGTGTGCGGACGCTCGTGCGGCAGGTTCTTCAGCAGCCACATCGCCGTGAAGTCGATCATCGGCTGCGGCGTGTTCAACTCCAGATATGCCGCATGCGTCTTGCGCACAGCATGTTCCGGGGTGAACATTTCCAGCGCCTCATCCAGCCCCGCTGCCTTCACATCGACGGCATGCAGCCGCGCCAGAATCTGCCCGCACTGCCGCGCCAGCGTGCGCCGCGCACCGGCCAGCTCCGGCGACTTCACGATGCGCCCGCCCAGCGTCTCGCCGCCGATCCAGTCCATCGCAAAGCCCGCGCCCAGCCCATCCTCGGGCTGCAACACCAGCACCACCTCCGGCCCCGGCACCCCCGCCGCCTTCGCCGCGCTGAACAGCTTGGCCTCGATCGCCAAACCCGGCCCCGCGCCCATGGCCGACTTCCCCTCGCCCGCCGCACGCCGCAGCGCCAGCGTCCGTAACGCCCCGCCGATCACCACACCGAGGCGATACGTCTCGCGGCTCGCGCCAGCCGAAAGACGATCACACGACTCCAGCCGCTCGAACCCGGGCAGGCGGCGCAGGACACTTTCGAGCATTGCCAGATCCATCATTCCGCAACGCCTCCGATACTCCTCCCCCTGAAAGGGGGAGGCGCAACGTCCACACAAGTCTGCGCACGGGGATTCAGGTGGGGGTCCGCCGCCGTCCGTGGCCAACCCCCACCCGCACCCTCGGCACGGATAGACCACGCGCGAGGCCCTCCCCCTTTCAGGGGGAGGTGCAGATCAGCGGCCTCGCGCAGAGCTGTCATTCCGTCACGCCCTTCGGCGCGCGCTGGTCCATGAAGCCAAACATGTAGCCGGCGACGCGGCGCATCTGGATCTCTTCGGCCCCCTCGGTGATGCGATAGCGGCGGTGGTGGCGGTAGATGTGCTCGAACGGCTTGTGCCGCGAGTAGCCCAGCCCGCCATGGACCTGCATGGCGCGGTCCGCCGCCTCGCAGCACAGGCGGTTCGCCCAGTAATTGCACATCGAGACTTTGTCGCTGGCCGCGAAATTCCCCGCCGTGTCCATGATCCACGCGGTCTTGTGGATCAGCGCCCGCACCATCTCGCACTGCGTCTGCAGCTCGACGAGCGGGAACTGGATCGCCTGGTTGCTCGACAGCTTCTTGCCGAACGGCGCGCGCACATTGGCATACGCCACCGCCTCGTTGATGCAGAACTGCGCCGCGCCCAGCGAGGACGCCGCCTGCCTGATCCGGTTCTCGTTGAAAAAATGCTGCACCACCTGCAGACCGCGCCCCTCGCCACCGAAGACCGCGGTGTGAGGCACGCGCACGCCCTTCAGCGTCACATGCGCGTGGTCGGAGGGCATGTTGAACGTCCAGAGATACTCCTCGATGGTGAAGCCGGGCGACTTGATGGGCACGAGGAAAGCCGTGATCCCGCTTCCATCGCCCGCCTTGCCCGATGTGCGCGCCATGATCATGTCATGGCTGGCCGTATGCACGCCCGTATTCCACGTCTTCTCGCCGTCGATGATCCAGTGATCGCCATCGCGCACGGCCACGGTTTCCATGTGGGTCGCGTCAGAGCCATGCTTCGGCTCGGTGATGCCGAAGGCGAAGCCGCGCTTGCCGGCGGCGAGGTCTTCCATCCACTCGGCCTTCTGCGCGTCCGTGCCGTAATTCCACATCAGCAGGGCGCCGACGCTGTTGCCGACGATCGAATGCTCGTTCTGCAGGTCGTTGTGCAACCCCAGCCCCTTGGCCGCCAGATGCTCGCGAATCTCCGCCATGGCGAGGTTCGAGCCGCAGCCCACATCCCGCGCCGACCCGCCCAGCTCTTTCGCCAGCGCAAAACGGAAATGCCCCGCCGCGTCCGCCTTGCGCCGCGCCTGCCTCAGCAGGTCCTCCCATTCATGGCGCGGCAGCCCGCCCGCGTCCCAGTCCGTGCGCGCATGTTCGCGGCGGTGGTCGAAGAAACGAATATTGTCGTCCGCCTGCTCCAGCGGCTTGATCTCCGCCTCGATGAAGCGGTCCAGCTCGGCGAGATACTCGACGAGGCCCTGCGGCAGATTGAAATCCACGATGCGCTCTCCGACGTTTCCTCGTCGGAGAGTGTGGCCTACTCGGCAGGAACCGCAACAGGCTCCGGCCCGTGAACGGGCTTCGGATCCTTCGGCGCCAGCAGCAGATACATCGGCGGGGTCACGATCCGCGCGATCAGCGTGGACGTGATGAGGCCCCCGATAATGACCATCGCCAGAGGCGAATAGAGCGGCGAGCGTTCCAGCACCAGAGGCGTCAGGCCGCCGATGGCCGTAAGGGAAGTCAGCAGCACCGGCAGGAAGCGCACCTCGCCCGCCTTCTCGATGGCTTCCCGCAGAGGTGTCCCCCGCTCACGTTCCTGGTTAGCGAACTCCACCAGCAGGATCGAATTCTTGATCTCGATGCCGATGAGCGCGATGAAGCCGATGATCGAGGTGTAGGACAGCGACTCCCCGCCGAGATAGAGCGCGATCAGCCCGCCCATGATGCCGAACGGGATCACGAAGGCCACGACCGCCGCCGTCGCGAACGATCCGAATTCCAGCAGTAGCACCGCCATCACGCCGAACATCGCGATCAGCAGCGCCGGGCCCATGCCGCCGAAGCTTTCCGATTGCGCCTCCGCCTCGCCGCCAAGGCTCGACGAATAGCCGGCCGGGAGCGGGATCGAC
>NCCO01000037.1 GCA_002279705.1 Allobosea sp. 12-68-7 | reverse complement strand
CCATATCGGCCGCATCGGCCATTATGCCGAGGCCGCGGCCGCGCAGGGGCTGATCTCGCTGTTCTGGGTCAATGTCGCCGGCCGCCCGCCGATCGTCGCGCCGCATGGCGCCAGGGAAGCGCGCTTCGGCACCAATCCCCATGCGATCGGCATTCCCGTCCCGGGGGCCGAGCCGATCATCCTGGATTTCGCAACCAGCCGGATGGCGCATGGCAAGGCGCGCGTCGCGCTCAACAAGGGCGTCGCCGTGCCGCCCGGCTTCATCATCGATGGCGAGGGCCGCCCGACGACGGAGCCCCGCCACGTCTTCCCACATGCGCTCACGCAGGGCGAGGCGCTGGGCGCTCTGCTGCCGTTCGGCGACCACAAGGGCGCCGGCCTGTCGCTGATCGCCGAGCTGCTCTCGGCCGGGCTGATGGGCGCAGCCCGCATCGACCAGAAGCCGGCGAAGAGCTGGATCATCAATTCGCTCTTCGGCATCCTGATCGACCCGGCCCGGCTGGAGCCGGACGAGGCGCTGCGGCGCGAGCGGATCGAGAGCTACCTCGCCTTCGTCCGGGCGGCGAAGCCGCAGGACGAGAGCCAACCCGTGCTGACGCCGGGCGAGAGCGAGCGTGCAACCCGGATCGCCCGCGCGCGCGACGGCATCCCGCTCGATGACGAGACCTGGTCGCAGATCCGGGCGGCGGCAGCAGCCCATGGGATCGACGCCGAGCGCTACTGACGGGATGGGCCCGCCCACGATGACGCTGGACGGCTACAACGCCTTCTGCTCCGGCCTGCCGGCCACCAGCAGCGTCGTGCAATGGGGCGGCGCCCATGTCTGGAAGGTCGGCGGCAAGGTCTTCGCCATCGCCCGCACCGATGACGGCGTGGCGCTCTCGGTGACCTTCAAATGCTCATGGGCAAGCTTCGACATCCTGAAGGAGCAGCCCGGCCTGCGCCCCGCCCCCTATCTCGCCTCCCGCGGCATGAGCTGGATCCAGCGCCTGACCGACGAGACGATGCCGGACGAGGCGCTGGAGGACTATCTGCGCGAGAGCCACCGGCTGGTCGCGGCGGGGCTGACGAAACGGGCAAGGGCGGAACTGGGGCTCACGCCCTGACCCTCTCCGCCGTCATGGCGAGCGAAGCGAAGCCATCCAGGGGGCGGCCATGCTCGACGTCGCCTGGATGGCGTCGTCGGCCGAAGGCCTCCTCGCAATGACGGCTTACAGCAGCGCCTCGCCCCGGAACACCGGCACGCAGGAGCCGCCGACGGTGGCGCGGATGCCGTCGGCGTCGCGACGCGCGGTGAGCTGCAGCAGGCTCGGGCGGCCCATCTCGACCCCTTGGGTCAGCGTGAAGCTCGCGCTGTCGCCGCCGTCAAGCGAGAGCAGCAGGGCCGCCAGCGTCGCGCTGGCGCTGCCGGTGGCCGGGTCCTCCCAGGTGCCGCTGATCGGCGCGAACATGCGCGCGCGGATCGACTGGCCATCGCAGACATAGAGGAACAGCGACAGCCGTCCTTCCAGACCGGGCGTGGCGTCACGCAGGGCGCGGAAGGCGGTGAGATCGGGCGTGGCGCGGGCCAACGCCTCGGACGCCACCTCCGCCAGCACGAAGAAGACGCCGACAGAGGCGCGGATCGGCTTGTGCCGGCCGGTGAGCACGTCCTCGGGCTTCAGCCCGGCGCAGGCCGCGATCGCCTCAGAGGACAGCTCGACGCCGGTCGAAAGCGGCTGCGGCGCGGCGATGGTGGCCCCGGCGATCTCGCCGGCGGCGTCGCTGGCGACCTTCACCGTGACGAGGCCGGCGATCTCCTCGAAGCGCAGCGCGCCGCCGCTGTCGCGGCCGTGGCGGGCGAGCACGAAGGCGGTCCCGACATTGGGATGGCCGGCGAAGGGCATCTCGTGGGTGCGGGTGAAGATGCGCACGCGCGCGGTGTTCGCCGGGTCCGCCGGGGGCAGCACGAAGGTCGTCTCGCTGTAGTTCATCTCGGCGGCGAGCGACTGCATCTCCGCATCGCTCAGGCCCCGCGCATCGGTGAACACCGCGAGCTGGTTGCCGCCGAAGCGGGTTTCCGTGAAGACGTCGACGGTTTCGTAGGCGTAGCGGCGCATGGTCGTCTCCCCGCCGCGAGAGACGCGGCCCTGGCGCGCTTGATGCCACCGATCGCGACGGAGCGATAATCAAGCTCGCAGATGCGATCGATCACGGCCGCTGATCGCGCCGGCGGAACAGACCCCTCGCCCGCCGGTTGCTCCGCCGACAGCGAAAAGGACGAGGCCATGAGCGATCACGCGAAGACCCAGCACCATACCGGCCCGGAGACGCCGCGGCGCCCCGGGCAGGCCGGCGTGCAGGACCAGCAGCGCCCGGGGCCGAGCCCGGATTCGCGCCATCCGACGGGACCGAGCGCGCCCTATGGTTCCGATTCTGGCGCGGTCGCCGAGCGCATCCGGCAGGATGAGGGAGGTCCGTATGGCGAAGGGTATCCGGAGCCCAACACCGACGGGTTCAGCGGCGGCAATGGCCAGGACCGCGACGGATCGCAGACGGCGCAGGCGTGAGGCCGTCCAGCCTCACCACATGTCGAGCGCGACCCTCGCCTCATCGGACATGCGCGACTGGTCCCAGGGCGGGTCGAAGGTCATGTTGACGCTGACGCCGGAGACGCCGTTGACGGTCGAGACCGCGTTCTCGACCCAGCCCGGCATCTCGCCGGCGACGGGGCAGCCCGGGGCGGTCAGCGTCATGTCGATGGCGACATGGCGGTCGTCGGCGATGTCGACGCGATAGATCAGTCCGAGCTCGTAGATGTCAGAGGGGATTTCCGGATCGTAGACCGTCTTGAGTGCGGCGATGATGTCGTCGGTCAGACGGTCGATCTCCTCCGGCGGCAGGGCCGTGCCGGCGCCCATGGTCGGCGCGTTCGGCTTGATGTCGTCTGCGACGGTGTCGGTCATGATCGCAATCCTACTCAGGCAAACAGGCTTTCGGCCTTTTGCAGGGCTTCGACGAGCCTGTCGACCTCGTCCATCGTGTTGTAGAGGCCAAACGAGGCCCGGCAGGTCGACGTCACCCCATATCGGGCCATCAGCGGCATGGTGCAATGGGTGCCGGCGCGCACCGCGACGCCGGCGCGGTCGATCACCGTCGCGACGTCATGGGCATGGGCGCCCTTCATCTCGAAGGCGACGATCGCGCCCTTCTGCTTCGCCTTGCCGAAGATGCGGATCGAGTTCATCTCGCCGAGACGCTGCATCGCGTAGGCGCCGAGCCTGGCCTCATGCGCGGCGATGTTCTCGCGGCCGAGCGCCATCATGTAGTCGAGCGCCGCGCCCAGGCCCACTGCCTCGATGATCGCCGGCGTGCCGGCCTCGAAGCGGTGCGGCGGATCGTTGTAGGTCACCATGTCTTCGGTGACGGTGACGATCATCTCGCCGCCGCCTTCATAGGGCGGCAGCTTCTCGAGCCATTCGCGCTTGCCCCAGAGGATGCCGGAGCCGGTCGGCCCATAGGTCTTGTGGCCGGTGAAGCAGTAGAAGTCGCAGCCCAGCGCCTGGACGTCGACCGGCAGATGCACCGCGCTCTGGCTGCCGTCGACCACCAGCGGGATGCCGTGCGCGCGGCAGATCGCGGCGATCTCCCCAATCGGCAGGATGGTGCCGATCGCGTTCGAGAGATGCGTCAGCGAGACCACCTTGGTCTTCGGCGAGATGAGCTTCTCGAACTCCTCGACGAGGAAGTTGCCGTCCTCATCCACCGGCGCCCATTTGATCACGGCGCCATGGCGCTCGCGCCAGTAGTGCCAGGGGACGATGTTGGAGTGGTGCTCCAGGATCGACAGGATGATCTCGTCGCCCTCGCCGAGCTGGAGATGGCGGCCGAGCGAGGAGGCGATGGTGTTGAGCGCGCCGGTCGAGGAGCGCGTGAACACGATCTCCTCGAGGTGGGCGGCGTTGAGGAAGCGGCGCGCGCTTTCGCGAGCCGCTTCATAGGCTTCGGTCGAGGCATTGGCGAGATAGTGCAGCCCGCGATGGACGTTGGCGTAGTCCTCGCGCATCAACCGCGACATCGCCTCGATGACGACCTCCGGCTTCTGGGCGGACGCCGCATTGTCGAGATAGACGAGCGGTTTGCCGTAGACCTCGCGCGACAGGATCGGGAAATCCCGGCGGATCGCTTCGATGTCGTAGGGCTTCACCGGCGCGTTCATGTCCTTAAGCCTTTCCCGGCGAGGTGGATGCCTTGTCGGCCGGTGCCTTGTCGGCGACCAGCTCGCCGCCATGGCCCCAATCCTCGCGCTCGATCTCCTGGATCACGATATGGGTGTTCTGCGGATTCTTTCCCAGCACGCGCACGAGCGTGTCGGTGAACGCCTTGACGATCTCGGCCTTCTGGGCCCGCGTCGCGCCCTTGGTGATCTGCAGGTTGACGTAGGGCATCAGACCGCACTCACCACGGAGGACGCTTCGCGCGCGCCGAGCCAGGCCTCGATCTCGGCCATGACCATGTCGCGCAGCGCCTCGTCCTGCACGAACTCGACCGCCTCGCCCGCGAAGGCCTGCAGCACCAGCGCCTCGGCCTGCGGCCGCGGCAGCCCGCGCGCCATCAGGTAGAAGAGCTGCTCGCCGTCGATCTGGGCGACCGTCGCGCCATGGCCGCAGACGACGTCGTCGGCGAAGATCTCGAGCTCGGGCTTGTTGAACATGGTCGCGCCGTCGTTCAGCAGCAGCGCGTTGCTCTTCATGTTGCCGTCGGTCTTCTGGGCGTGCTGGCGCACGATCACCTTGCCCTGAAAGACGCCGGTGCCCTCCCCGCCGATGATCGACTTGAACATCTCGCGGCTGGTGCCGTGGGGGACCTCATGGTCCATGACCAGAGTCACGTCGGAATGCTCGCTGCCGCCGAGCAGGTTGACGCCGCGCAGGCCGATCTCGGTGTGCTCGCCGGCATAGCGGACGAAATGCTGCTGGCGCAGCGTGCCGGCGTTGCAGACGAGCGCAAAGGACTCGAACTTCGCCTGGCCGCCAACGGTCGCCAGCAGGCTCTGGACCTGAACGGTCTCCGGCCGGTGGCGCGTGATCATGCGGACATGCTGGACGTCGCTCTCATCGCCGGTCTCGAAGACGATCGCGCCATTGATCTGGGAGGCGGCGTTGCCGACGCTCTCGCCGATCTCGACGATCGTCGCCTTCGCACCGGCTCCGGCCAGCACGACCGAGCGATGGAAGATCGCGCGCTCCTCTTCGCCCGAGGCAAGCGACAGAATGGTCAGCGGCTGCGCCAGTTCCGTGCCGGCGGCGATCTCGATGAAGACGCCGTCGCGCATCAGCGCCGTGTTGAGCATCAGCCCGGCATCGGTGCTGGCCACGCCAGGCCCGGAGAGGACGCAGGCGAGGTCATCGCGGCCCGAGACCAGCGCATCCGCCAGGCTGTGGATCGAGAGGCCTCCGGGGAGGCCCTCCAGCGTCGACAGCTCGGGAACGAAGACGCCGTCGACCAGGACGAGCCTGACGCCGCCGGCGGGAAGCGCCGCGACGCGGGCACGGACCGCCGCGCTAATCGTCGCGCTCTCGGCCAGCGGGCTCGCCTCACGCAGCAGCCCGCGCAGATCGGTGTAGCGCCAGGTCTCCAGCCGGCGATGCGGCAGGCCGCGGACCTCGAAACCGGCAAACGCATCCTCGCGCAGCTTGCGGACCGGCAGGGCGCCGGGCAGCTCGGCCTTGGCGGCGGCGAACTGGGCGCTCAGCGCCTGCTCGGCCGCCGTCTTCAGCGGGGTGACGACGGACATCACGCCGCCTCCCCATAGCCGGCATAGCCGGACTTCTCGAGTTCGAGCGCCAGCTCCTTGCCGCCGGTTTTCACGATCCTGCCCTTCGACATCACGTGGACCGTGTCGGGGATGATGTGATCGAGCAGGCGCTGGTAGTGGGTGATGACGAGGAAGCCGCGGCTCTTGTCGCGCAGCGCATTGACGCCCTCGGCCACGATGCGCAGCGCGTCGATGTCGAGGCCGGAATCGGTCTCGTCAAGGATGCACATCGACGGGGCGAGCAGCGCCATCTGCAGGATTTCCATGCGCTTCTTCTCGCCGCCGGAGAAGCCGACATTGAGCGGCCGGCGCAGCATGTCCTTGGCGATGCCGAGCTTGTCGGCGGCGCCGTTGACGGCCTTGATGAAGTCGGGCGTCAGCAGCTCGGCCTCGCCGCGGGCGCGGCGCTGGGCGTTCATCGCCGCCTTCAGGAAGGTCATGGTGGCGACGCCGGGGATCTCCAGCGGGTACTGGAAGGCGAGGAAGATGCCGGCCGCGGCGCGGGCGTCGGCCTCCATCTCCAGCACGTTCTCGCCATTGAGCAGGATCTCGCCGTCGAGGACCTCATAGTCCTCCTTGCCGGCGATGACATAGCTCAGCGTCGACTTGCCGGAGCCGTTGGGACCCATGATGGCCGCGACCTCGCCGTCGTTCACGGTGAGGTTGAGGCCGTTGAGGATCTGCTTGTCTTCGTCGGCGATCTTGACGACGAGGTTGCGAATTTCGAGCATGGTTTCAGGTCCGGATTTCCGCCGCGTCATGCTCGGCCCTGTGCCGAGCATCCACGACTTGAACGTTGAAGAGTGGCGATAAGGTCGGGACGGGCCCGACCATGGCAGGTCAGTCGATCAGCATCATTCGACCAGTTCGAGGCGCTTCTCGATGCGGTCGATCCGGGCTTTCGGCCCGGCGATCTCGCCGTCATGCAGCGCCTGCGAGCCAAGCAGGCCCGCCATATGCTGCCGCACCACGATCATCTCACCGCGCATGCCGGTCATCTCGTCCTTCATCGCCGACATATCCGCACGCATCGCCCGCAGATGTTCGAGAATGAGATGTTCGACCTTGTCGTTCATCACCCTACGCTCCCCTCGAGCGAAATCGTAATCAGCTTCTGCGCCTCGACGGCGAACTCCATCGGGAGCTGCTGCAGCACCTCCTTGACGAAGCCGTTGACGATCAGCGCCACCGCCTCCTCCTCGGAGAGGCCGCGCTGCTGGCAGTAGAACATCTGGTCCTCACCGATCTTCGAGGTCGTGGCCTCGTGCTCGAAGACGGCGGTCGCGGTCTTGGCCTCGATATAGGGGATGGTGTGAGCGCCGCACTGGTCGCCAATCAGGAGCGAGTCGCAATTGGTGAAGTTGCGTGCGCCCGTCGCCTTGCGGTGGGCCGAGACCATGCCGCGATAGGTCGAGTCGGATTTGCCGGCCGCGATGCCCTTGGCGATGATCTTCGAGGTCGTGTTCTTGCCGAGATGGATCATCTTGGTGCCGGAATCGACCTGCTGGGCGCCGTTCGACACCGCGATCGAGTAGAACTCGCCGCGCGAGCCGTCGCCGCGCAGAATGCAGGACGGGTATTTCCAGGTGATCGCCGAACCGGTCTCGACCTGCGTCCAGGAGATCTTGGCGTTCTTGCCGCGGCAGTCGCCACGCTTGGTGACGAAGTTGTAGATGCCGCCTTTGCCCTCGGCATCGCCCGGATACCAGTTCTGGACGGTCGAGTACTTGATCTCGGCATCGTCGAGCGCGATCAGCTCGACCACCGCGGCATGGAGCTGGTTCTCGTCGCGCTTGGGTGCCGTGCAGCCTTCGAGATAGCTGACATAGGAGCCCTCGTCGGCGATGATCAGCGTGCGCTCGAACTGGCCGGTGTTCTGCTCGTTGATGCGGAAATAGGTCGACAGCTCCATCGGACAGCGCACGCCCTTGGGGATGTAGACGAAGGAGCCGTCGGTGAAGACGGCGCAGTTCAGCGTCGCGAAATAGTTGTCGGTCACCGGCACCACGGTGGCGAGGTACCTCTTCACCAGCTCGGGATGCTCGTGGATCGCGTCCGAGATCGAGCAGAAGATCACGCCGGCCTGGGCCAGCTCCTTCTTGAAGGTCGTCACCACCGAAACCGAGTCGAACACGGCGTCGACCGCGACCCGGTTCTCAGGCGCGACGCCGGCCAGGATCTCCTGCTCGCTGAGCGGGATGCCGAGCTTCTTGTAGGTCTCCAGGATCGCCGGATCGACCTCGTCGAGCGACTGCGGCGCCGGGCCCTTGGGCGCGGCGTAATAGTAGATGTCCTGGTAGTTGATCGGCGGGTACTGCACGCGCGACCAGGCCGGCTCGGTCATCGTCTTCCAGCGCCGGAAGGCGTCGAGGCGCCATTCGAGCATCCATTCCGGCTCGTTCTTGCGGCCGGAGATGTAGCGGACCGTGTCCTCGGTCAGGCCCTTGGCCGGCTTCTCGACCTCGAGTTCGGTGACGAAGCCGTATTTGTATTCGGTCACGTCGATCGACTTGACCTGATCGATGGTCTCCTGGACCGCTGCCATGTCTGCTCTCCTGTCGCGGGTTCAAGGCCCGCCGGTTTGGTCTTCGTCGTGCGCAGCGCGTCAGGCGGCAGCCCGCGTGCTCCGATCCGGAATCGTGGCCAGCGCTTTCGCATAGGCCGCGAGAAAGAGGTCGATGTCGGCCTCGCAGGTGGTCCATCCGAGCGACGCCCGCAAGGCCCCTGCGCTCATGACGGGGTCGACGCCCATGGCGGTCAGCACATGGGAGCGCCGGACCTTCCCCGACGAGCAGGCCGAGCCCGAGGACAGGGCGACGCCCGCGAGGTCCAGCTTGATCAGCGTCGTCTCGGCGCTCAGCCCCGGCGTCGCAAAGGCCGAGGTGTTGGGCAGGCGCGGCGCGGCGCGGCCGAACAGCGCGGTCTGAGGCGACAGCGCCAGCAGCCTCGCCTCCAGCCGATCGCGCAGGGTGGCGAGGCGCAGGCCTTCGGTGGCGAGCGCCTGCGCCGCAAGGCCGGCGGCAACGCCGAAGCCGACGATGCCGGGCAGGTTCTCGGTGCCGGCCCGCCAGCCGCGCTCCTGGCCGCCGCCGCGCAGCAGCTTGTCGGCGAGTTCGATCGCGCCGGTGCGGAAGACAATGGCGCCGACGCCCTTGGGCCCGCCGAGCTTGTGGGCCGAGAGGGTGAGCACGTCGACGCCGAGCGCCGCGATGTCGACGGCGATCTTGCCGGCGGCCTGGACGGCATCGCTGTGAACGAGCGCACCGAACCGCTTTGCGATCGTCGCGATGGCTGCGAGCGGCTGGATGACGCCAGTCTCGTTGTTGGCGAGGTGGACGGAGATCAGCGCCCGCGCGCCGGGATGCTCCGCGGTGAGGCGCTCCAGCCGGGCCGTGAGCCAGGCCGCATCGACGACGCCATCGGCATCGACGGGAAGCGCCTCGGCCGCCTGCGCCGGAAAGCGGTGGCCGTCGCGGACGCAAGGATGCTCGGTGGCGCTGTGCAGGAGCAGCGAAGCCGGGGTCCGCGCACAGTCGCGCCCGCCATCGCAGTCCATCAGCGCGGGCGAAAGCAGGGTCGCGTTGGCCTCGGTGCCGCCGCCGGTGAAGACGATATTGGCGGCCTTGGCTCCCACCAGCCCCGCCACCTGCTCACGCGCATGTTCCACCGCGCTGCGCGCCGCCCTGCCCTCGGCATGGACCGAAGACGGATTGCCGGGCAGCTCCAGAGCGCGCACCATCGCCTGCACGACCTCCGGCCGGACCGGCGTCGTGGCGTTGTGATCGAGGTAGGCGCGTGCCGGGAGGGTCACGATCGCGGTTGCTCCAATCCTGCTTCACGGGCCGGCGGGCACGAAATGCTTGAATTCGCACCCCGGCGCCGTGCTATAGCCGCCCGTCCGAACCGGCTCTGGCCGGGATCCTGAGCAGCCATCCGAAACGGCGACCGCTCATGTTCTCGACTTGTTCACGGCCGTTAGAACCATTCTAAGCGCCTGATGTAGGGCGCGAGCGGCGGCGTCGTCAAGGGCGGCCGGGCCAGAGCGGCGGCATTCCGCCGGCTCCCGGCCCGTTCGAGGCGGCGGCAGCCCAACACAAAGGCGACGAGACGATGCCCGAGGTGATTTTCAACGGCCCGGCCGGCCGGATCGAGGGCCGGTACCAGCCGGCCAAGAAGCGGGGTGCGCCGCTCGCCATCATCCTGCATCCGCACCCGCAGTTCGGCGGGACGATGAACAACCAGATCGTCTACAACCTGTTCTACACCTTCGTGAATCGTGGCTTCTCGGCGCTGCGCTTCAACTTCCGCGGCGTCGGCCGCAGCCAGGGTCATTTCGACCATGGCGCGGGCGAGCTCTCGGACGCCGCCGCTGCGCTCGACTGGATGCAGGCGCTCAATCCCGAGGCCAAGAGCTGCTGGATCACCGGCGTCTCCTTCGGCGCCTGGATCGGCATGCAGCTCTTGATGCGCCGTCCCGAAATCGAGGGCTTCCTCTCGATCGCGGCGATGGCCAACCGCTACGACTTTTCCTTCCTGGCGCCTTGCCCCTCCTCGGGCCTGTTCGTGCATGGCTCCGAGGACCGCGTGGCGCCGGTCAAGGAGGTCATGGCGGTGATCGAGAAGGTGAAGACGCAGAAGGGCATCCAGATCGAGCACACGGTCGTGGAAGGCGCCAACCACTTCTTCGACGGCAAGGTCGACGTGCTGATGAGCCAGGTCGGCGTCTATCTCGACCGCATGGTCGGCCCCGAGATCATCAAGAGCGAACAGGAAAGCGTCTGACGATCCTCTCCGTCATGCTCGCCCTTGTGGCGAGCATCCACGTCCTGGACCCCGCGCCCGGCGCCAGAAGACGTGGATGGTCGGGACAAGCCCGACCATGACGGTGGACGAGCTGTCGGCCCCGACGAGAACCCAGCCATGACCACCTACAAGTCCGACTTCCTGCGCGTGCTCGACGAGCGCGGCCTGATCCACCAGGTCTCCGATCCGGAGGGCCTCGACGCGCTGTGCCGGCAGGGCGTGCAGACGGCCTATGTCGGCTATGACGCCACCGCAACCTCGATCCATATCGGCAACCTGATCTCGCTGACGATGCTGTACTGGTTCCAGGAAACCGGGCATCGGCCAATCACGCTGATGGGCGGCGGCACCTCGATGGTCGGCGACCCCTCCTTCCGCGACGACCAGCGCAAGCTGCTGACGGTCGAGGAGATCGCCACCAATATCGAGAGCATCAAGCGGGTCTTCGGCCGCATCCTGCGCTATGGCGACGGCCCGACCGATGCGCTGATGGCCAACAATGCCGACTGGCTGCTGAAACTGAACTATGTCGCGTTCCTGCGCGAGGTCGGCCGCCACTTCTCGGTCAACCGGATGCTCTCCTTCGACTCGGTCAAGCTCCGGCTCGACCGCGAGCAGTCGCTGTCCTTCCTCGAATTCAACTACATGATCATGCAGGGCTACGACTTCGTCGAGCTCAACCGGCGCCATGGCTGCCGTCTGCAGATGGGCGGCTCCGACCAGTGGGGCAACATCATCAACGGTGTCGATCTCTCGCACCGGATGGGCGGGCCGCAGCTCTATTGCGTGACCACGCCGCTCTTGACGACCGCCTCGGGCGCCAAGATGGGCAAGACCGCCAATGGCGCCGTCTGGCTCAACGCCGACGTCTTCAGCCCCTATGATTTCTGGCAGTATTTCCGCAACACCGAGGACGCCGATGTCGGCCGCTTCCTGAAGGTGTTCACGCGCCTGCGGCTGCCCGAGATCGCGCGGCTCGCGGCACTCGGCGGCTCCGAGATCAACGAAGCCAAGAAGATCCTGGCGACCGAGATCACCGCCATCGTCCATGGCCGCGAGGCGGCGGATGCCGCGGCCGAGACCGCGCGGAAGACCTTCGAGCAGGGCGAGACGGCGGCCGACCTGCCGAGCGTGACGATTCCGCGCGGAGAACTGGAGCCGGGCATGGGCGTGCTGAGCGCCTTCGTCAGGGCCGGGCTCGTGCCCTCGACGGGCGAGGCGCGCAGGCAGGTCAAGGCCGGCGGCCTGCGCGTCAACGATGCCGTCGTCACCGACGAGCGCGCGACGCTCGGCACAGCCGACCTCGCGGAGGGCGCGATCAAGCTCTCCTTCGGCAAGAAGAAGCACATGCTGCTGCGGCCGGAGTAGCCGGGCCTCAGCGCGTCGGCGGCTGGCCGGGCGGGCTCGGCTGGATCGGCTGCTGGGCCGGCGCGCCGCCGAGGGGGTCGACGAAGCGGCGCAGGATGCCGGGCGCGATCGCCGAGAGCGGGTTGATCGTCATGGTCGGGGCGCTGGCGGCGCCGGCGATCCGGAAATTGACGGCGAAGAGCCCGCCATACTGGCTGCCGCCACCGAGTAGCGCCCCCACCACCGGCACCTGCGCGAAGGCGTTGTTGAAGGCATAGCCCGGCACGAAGGTGCCCCCGATGTCGACGCGGTCGCGCCCGTAATCGACGTTGCCCTGCAGGGTGAAGCCGACCTGCTGACCCCAGATCACCATGTCGGAGACGTCGAGGCGGCTGGCCGAGCGCGTGAACTCAGCCCGCAGCTTGGTGAAGCCGACCTCGCTGACATTGATCGGCAGTGGCGGCGCGGAATTGTCGGCGCGGTCGCCGGCGAGCGCCTGGGCCGACTGGCCACCCAGAACCCGGCGCAGCGCCGGCTCGTCGCGAACGACGAAGTTGCGGAACAGCAGCTCGCCGCTCTGGCGCGTTTCGCCGGGGCCGAGACTGAGGATGAGATCGCCGCCGAAGGCCCGGCGATAGAGATCGGCGAAGCGCAGCAGGGCGCCGCCATTCTCCGACTGGACGACGAGGCCTCCAGCCGGCTCGCCGAGCTTCGAACTCTGCCGCGCCGAGACCTCGGCGCGCCCGATCCGGCCCTGGAACGCGACCGTCCGGAGATCGCCGCCGCGCTTCTGCAGCTTGAGCGTGGCGTTGGTGATGGCCTCGTTGTTGAAGCCGGTGAGGATCGGCACGTCGAGGTCGAGATCGAGGTCGCCGCCCTTGCCGGCGGGCTTGCCGGCGCGCGCGGCAGGGCCGGACGCGCTCTGGAGGTCGCGGATGAAGGGGCGCACATCGGCCACGGCGCCGCGGACCACGACCCGGGTCAGGCTGCCCTCGCGCCTGGCATCGACCTTGAGGTTGTCGCCGGTGGACAGCCGCACCTGCGACAGACTGGCGGCGTCAAAGGCATTCTGCCGGGTCAGCTCGACCTTGCCGCGGAACAGCACGGGATTGGAGTCGAAGACGAGATCGTCGAGATCGGGGCCATCGGCATCCGCGCGATAGAGGAAGGACAGCTTGGCAGCCCGTCCGGCCGGCTTGCTCAGCCCGGGGACGGCGCCCTCGAGCGCGGCCCTGGTCAGGTCGGCCTCGACGCGCGGCGTCCCGGCCACGCCCTTTCCTAGGGCCTTGGTGACCCGCACCGCGACCGGACCGTTGATTCCGGCCTCGGGCCCGAGCCCGCGCTTCTGCCTTGCCGCATTGTCGAGCGTCAGCGACAGGGTCGCCTCGCCCCTGCCCTTCGGATCCTGGCGGATCTCGACCTGGGCCCGGTCCCCGCCGACCCGGGCGTCCCCCCTGACGGCCAGGCCCGCCTTGTCGAACTGCACCGACAGCGTCCCGCCCTCGAGTTTCTCGGTCCCCAGCAGCGTGTCGGAGGCGACGCCCGACAATGTCCCCGTGCTGGTGATCACGATCTCGCCGGGGCGGGGATCATCGACCAGAGCGAGCGCGACCACGCTGAGGAGATCGGAGGTGCCGCGCAGGCTGGCCGGGTCGATGTCACCGGGTGCGAACTCCTTGAGCGCGGGAAAGGTGAAGAGGGCCGCGAGGGCCTCCATCGATCCGACGGTCCGGAAAGCGGCACGGGCGCGGGCCCGGGGCATCCAGGTCTCGGGGATCTCGAAGCTACCCTCGCTCATCTGGAGCTGCCGGCCGTTGCCGAGCTCGGCGTTCGCCGACTCGATGGCGAGCTTGACCGTCCGTCCCGTGGCCCGGCCCGTGACCTGGCCATCGACGAGAGGGGGCAGGCCGGGGCCGGGCTCGAACCGGACCTGCGAGGCATCGACGGTGACGGTAAGCGCCTCGTCGGGAATGCCGCCCCCCTGCAGCAGCCTGGCATGGTCCTCCGCCGGCAGGTCCAGCTCGACCCGCAACGAGGCGAGCCGCCCGCCGAGGAACTGGCGCGACAGAGCCGTATGGACCTCGGGCGAGGTCCAGCGGGGCCAGAGCGCCAGCGCCGCCCGCGGATCGGACTCCGTCGCCAGGATCGAGAAGCGCTGCAGGGGCGACGGACCGACCTGCTGGACCAGCCCCGTACCCTGCGCATGGATCGCCGGGCCCTGGACCGACATCGAGTCGATCCGCACCTCGTTCTGGCGCGGGTCGATGCGCAGATCGGCACGCGCGCTGTCGATGACGACGGGCGGATCGCTGTCGACGCCGGCGAGTTGCCCCTTCGCCTCGAGCGCGGCGCGCCAGGAGCCGTCCTCGGCGCGGATGCTGCCATGGGCCTCGAGCTGCGTCGGCCCGGCGGAAAGCGCCATCGACCTGACGTCGATGGTCGAGAAATCGCCGCTGCTGGCGACCTCGAAATGCGCCGCATCGACCGCGATCGGCGGCATCGGCCCGTCCGGAAACCGGATCACGCCGGGGAGCACGTCGAGGCGCGCCTCGATCGAGCGCCGCCCGTCGGGCGTCTGGACGAGGCTGGCCTTGCCGCGCAGGGGCAGCCCCTCGAGCGTCAGGCCGCCCGTGCCGAGCGCCAGCGCGACGACTTCGGCGGGCTCGAAGCGCACGATGTCGAGATCGGCGCGCTGCGTCCCATCCGGCGTGCTGGTCAGGTCGATCGCCAGCTCCTTCCAGCGCTGGCCGGTGCGGCCCTTGACCGTCAGGCGCGTGCCGCGATTCTCCGTCCGCATCAGGCGGATCTCGACATCCTCGAAGCCGGCCTTCTGGCGGCCCTCCGGGTCCACGAGCGCGAGCCGCGCGCCGTTCATGCCCGCGGTCTCGAGCGCGCCGAGCAGCCCGTCCCCCTGGGCGAGCGTCGATATCGCTGCGATCAGGCCGGTGAAGGCGTTCCATTGCGCCGAGTCGGGCAGGGCGGCCGGCAGCGCGGGCTCGGCCGGCGCGGAATCCGCGCTGACGATCAGGGCGCCGTCCTTGTTGACGCCGAGGCGGACATTGACGCCGCGCAGATCGACCGAGGTGAGCCGGATGTCGCCGCGCAGCAGCGCCAGCGGCTCATAGCCGAGGATGGCCTCGGGCGCCCGGATCGCCGCCCCGCCGCTGTGGCGGAAGGAGACCTGCCGGACCCGCAATTGCGAGCGCCCGTCGGTGCGGCTGAGCTCGGCACTCGCCGCCTCGACCGTCCATTCCTTGCCCAGCCGCTCCTCGATCGCCGCGGTGATGCGCCCTTCGAGCCCCGACAGCGGCACCAGGCCCGTAACGAGGAGTGTCGCGGCGGCGCCCGCGAGCGTCAGCAGCGCCACGATGCCGGCCACGGCGATCGTCAGAAGCCCGGCCTTCGCGCGCCGCTTGACCTCGGCGACGTCGCAATCGGCCCCGGCTTGTGCCGCGGCCGCCGCCGAATCGCCTCTCGGCCTGTTCGCGTCCTGGTCCAGCAAGGTCTGTTCGATCCTCTCGGGCGGATGATCCGCCGCGGGTTCCCTGTCGTAGGCGCGTCAGGCCGGCTGCAGTGACCCCGTCCGTCGATGCCGCCGGGCCAAGCGATTCGGCAAGACGCAGCATTTCCCCGCGTCCTGCTCCATCCTATCATGGCGGGCGGGTTTGGCTTGCGCCATGCAGCGCGAAGGCGACGAAAGGAAGGCGTTTCGATGGCTCTCAACGAAGGTGACGTGGCCCCGGCGTTCACGCTCATGCGGGACGGGGGCGGCATGGTGTCGCTGGCCGACTTCAAAGGGCAGAAGCTCGTGCTCTATGCCTACCCCAAGGACGACACGCCGGGTTGCACGCAGGAGGCGATCGCCTTCAACGGCTTGCGGGCCGCCTTCGCGGCCGCCGGCACCGCGATTCTCGGCATTTCGCCCGATCCGGTGAAGAGCCATGACAAGTTCAAGGCCAAGCACAAGCTCGACTTCGCGCTCGTCGCCGACGAGGCCCAGCAGGCGCTGCAAGACTATGGAATCTGGGTCGAGAAGAGCATGTATGGCCGCACCTATATGGGCGTCGAGCGCACGACCTTCCTGATCGATGGCGACGGCAAGATCGCGCGGATCTGGCGCAAGGTGAAGGTGGCGGGCCATGCCGAGGAGGTTCTCGCCGCCGCGCAGGGACTGTGAGACGTTCAGGCGCCGATTTGCGAACAATTAACCTTAACGGGGTCTGATGGCGGTATCGGCAGCGTCACTTTCCGGTTCCGCGTAACATGTCCCATTCCGCTTCGTCAGCCCCCGTGCTTCCCGTCTCGGGGCTCGTGACTCACAAGACTTATACGATCCGACGCTCGACTGTTCTCCTGGGCCTCGCCTGGCTCGGACTGACCACGGCGGGCTGCGGGCTCTCGGGCTGGTACGTGCTCAGCAAGGACGACCTGGCGGCCCGGCTGATCGCCCGCGAAACGTCGCGGCAATACGCTTATGAGGACCGGATCGCCGCGCTGCGGGCCGATGTCGACCGGCTCGCCAGCCGGGCCCTGCTCGACCAGGACGGGGTCGAGGCGCGGGTCGACGAGCTCGCCACCCGGCAGGCGGAGCTTGAATCGCGCCAGTCCCTCGTCACGGCGCTGGCCGACACGCTGCAGGCGGGCGGGATCGTGCCGGCATCCAAGGCCGCGCCGCTGCGGCCGCGCCTGATCAAGCCCGAAGAGCCGATCCGCGCCTCGGGCGTCACCAGCTTCGCGCCGATCATGCCGACGAAGCCGACGCCGGCGCCCGATGCTCCGGGCCTGCGCGGTGCGGGCGAGCCGCAGGACGCGCCCTGGCGGTCCGGCAAGGCCGAGCCGCAGCCGCCGGCCCAGCGGGTCGAAACCGCCCTCACCCGGCTCGATCGCGCGCTGGCCAACACGGCCGGCGCCCAGCTCGCGGCGCTGCGCGACATGGATGAGACGCTGCAGGAATCGCAGAAGCGCCTGCGCGGCGCCCTCTCGGAGACCGGCCTCGACACCGACAGGCTCGCGGCCCAGAGCCGCGTCGCCAAGGGCGTCGGCGGCCCGTTCGTGCCACTGAAGATCGATCCGGCCGCCGGACCGTTCGAGGCGACGCTGAGCGCCTTGCAGCCCCGCATCGCCTCCGTCATGCGGCTGCGCAGCCTCGCCGAGCAGCTGCCTCTCGCCAAGCCGATGGCCGGCGAGGCCGATTTCTCCTCGAATTTCGGCTACCGCGTCGATCCCTTCACCCGGGCTCCGGCGATGCACACCGGCGTCGACTTCCGGGCCGAGACCGGCTCGCCCATCCGCGCCACGGCGCCCGGGAAGGTCATCGTCGCCGAGTATTCCGGCGGCTATGGCAACATGGTCGAGATCGAGCACGCCAACGGCATCACCACGCGCTATGCTCATATGTCGGCGATCCTCGCCTCGGTCGGGCAGAGCGTGGCGACCGGCGCCGTGATCGGCCGGGTCGGCAGCACCGGCCGCTCGACCGGCCCGCATCTGCACTACGAGACCCGCATCGACGACGAGCCGGTCGATCCGACGCGGTTCCTGCGGGCTGGCGGCCGGCTCGCCGGCCTGCGCTGACCGCGGCACGCCCCGCGTTTTCCGCGGGTTTCCGACGGCGGGGCGCCCCGACGGCTTGCAAGGCGTCGCCCGCTTGCCTATCGCTCCCGCGAACGGAAGCGAGGCGGTACCCCCATGAGCAAGCCCGGCGCGAACGGACTGACCTATGCGCAGGCCGGTGTCGACATCGACGCCGGCAACGCCATGGTCGACGCCATCAAGCCGCTCGTGCGGGCGACCCGCCGGCCGGGCGCGGATGCCGAGATCGGTGGCTTCGGCGGGCTGTTCGACCTGAAGGCCGCCGGCTTCACGGATCCGATCCTGGTCGCGGCCAATGACGGCGTCGGCACCAAGGTCAAGATCGCCATCGAAAGCGGGCTGGTCTACCAGTTCCGCTTCGAACCCGAAGGGCGTCACTACTGCAGCGTCCCCTACGAGCGCGAATTCGAGGGGAGCAATCCCAATGCGACGGGGACCGGCGCCACGACGGGCGTAGGACGCTTCACGCGCTTCGCCGGAGAACTCGCGGAAGGCTTCCAATTCGTGGCCTGCAGCGGCGATGAGAGATCGGGCGGAGAGCTGTCGGAAGAGGTTTTCGGAGACCTTCCCAATGCCCAGAAGCTGGCAGGATTAGACTGGTCTCCTCCGGTGCTTTTCGTCGCTGACGGCGCCGCTATTGATTCAGCCTTCGACATCGTCGATTCCCGCGGCTATTCCGTCCGTGTCAGCGTCCGCGGGCTCACCGGCGCCGCCGCGCTCGGTCGCATGCTGGCGGAGGCTACAACCCAGCGGCATCGCCGATCGGCCACGGCTATGCGAGCCACTCTACGAAAAATGGATTTTCTCTCCTGGAAGTTGTCCTGGCACTCACCATCTTCTTTGGCGCCATCGCCGTGTTGTCGCAGGTGACCTGGAACGGCACGCGCGCCGCCGTGCAGTCACAACTGAAGGCCCAGGCACTGTTTCGTTGCGAGACGAAGGTGCAGGAGGTCGTCTCGGGGATCGAACCCCTCTCGGATCAGTCGGACGTCCCTTTCGAAGACGACTCGGCCTGGGTCTGGTCGCTGACAGTGCTGCCCACCGACATCCCCAGCCTGATCTTGGTGGAAGTGACTGTCGCGAAGAACGGAAGCAGTGCTCTGGGGTCGGCTTCGCTGAAACTGCGCCGGTGGATGCGCGACCCGGAAGCCCTCATCCAGGCCATGGAAGAACAGGCCGCGCTGCAAGGGGATCAATCGTCGGTAACCACGGATTCGTCGTCGTCATCGGGGAGTTCCCCATGATGCGTCGACGCAGGTTTTCAACTCCCGGACCGCGACATTCCCGCCGTGGACTGTCGCTGCTGGAAATGCTCCTGGCGATCGGACTCGGTCTGATTCTCGTTTCCGGCATTTACGCGGCCATTACACAATCCGCCCGACAGGCGTCCATTGGGCG
>NCCO01000036.1 GCA_002279705.1 Allobosea sp. 12-68-7 | reverse complement strand
CGGCTGGAGAGATGCGTCTTGAGCGACTGCAGGAAGCGGTGTTCCGTGGTCATGCCCAGGGCCATGTCGAGCGCATCGGGCCCGCTGACATGGGCGATGCGCGTCGCGGGCGGGCGCCCCTCGCGCCAGAACATCAGCGCCGAGCGATAGGCGTCGACGGCGCCCTGCTTCGTCGCGAAGGAGCGCGTCACGACGCTCCCGTCGGCACCGGCGAGCGCAACGACGCTGTTGGTGGTGCCGAAGTCGATGCCGATGGCGGCGGTGGACATGGGGGCTTCCTATCTCAGAGCCAGATTCAGCGTGTGGTTCCGGGGCTTCGCGTCAGCGAAGAACCCAAAACCCGCGACTGGGCGAGCGTGCCCCAGCCGCGGCGATCAGGGCGCAACCGGTCGTGGGTTCCGGGTTCGGCCCTGTGGGCCGCCCCGGAATGACAAGGTTGTCCGAAACAAAAGCCCGCGCGGATCGCTCCGCGCGGGCTGCTGGAATATCCGGCCGCAGACGCGGCCGAACGATCACTTCTTGTCGGTCGTCGCCTTCTTGAGAGCGGCGCCCAGGATGTCGCCGAGCGAGGCGCCGGAGTCGGCGGAGCCGTACTGCGCCATCGCCTCCTTCTCCTCGGCCATTTCCAGGGCCTTGATCGAGACCTGGATCTTGCGGGCCTTCTTGTCGAAGAGGACGACGCGGGCGTCGACCTTCTCGCCGGCGGCGAAGCGCTCGGGGCGCTGCTCCTGGCGATCGCGGGCGATCTCGGCACGCTTGATGAAGGTGGTCATGTCGGTGCCGGCGATCTTGACGTCGAGACCGCCTTCCTTGACCTCCATCACCTCACAGGTGACGACCTGGCCCTTCTTGAACTCGCCGGCATCCACGAAGGGATCGCCGCCGAGCTGCTTCAGGCCGAGCGAGATGCGCTCCTTCTCGACGTCCACATCGAGAACGACAGCCTGCAGCATGTCGCCCTTCTTGTATTCCTCGATGACCTGCTCGCCCGGACGGTTCCAGTCGAGATCGGAGAGATGGATCATGCCGTCGATGTCGCCTTCGAGACCCAGGAACAGGCCGAACTCGGTCTTGTTCTTGACCTCGCCCTCGACCGTCGAACCGCTCGGATGGGTCTCCGCGAAGACCTCCCAGGGGTTGCGCAAGGTCTGCTTGAGGCCGAGCGAGATGCGGCGCTTGACCTGATCGACCTCAAGGATCGCGACGTCGACTTCCTGCGAGGTCGAGACGATCTTGCCGGGGTGGACGTTCTTCTTGGTCCAGGACATCTCGGAGACGTGGATGAGGCCCTCGATGCCCGGTTCCACTTCGACGAAGGCGCCGTAGTCCGTGATGTTGGTGACGCGGCCCTTGAGGCGCGCACCGACCGGGTAACGCGCCGCAATGCCATCCCACGGATCGGCCAGCAGCTGCTTGATGCCGAGCGAGATGCGGTGCGTGTCCTGGTTGATCTTGATGATCTTGACCTTGACCGTCTGGCCGATGGTCACGACCTCGGACGGGTGATTGACACGACGCCAGGCCATGTCGGTGACATGGAGCAGGCCGTCGATGCCGCCGAGATCCACGAAGGCACCGTATTCGGTGATGTTCTTGACGACGCCGTCGATGACCTGGCCCTCTTCGAGCGAGGCGACCAGCTCGGAACGAGCCTCGGCGCGGGTCTCTTCGAGGACGGTGCGGCGCGACACGACGATGTTGCCGCGACGGCGATCCATCTTGAGGATCTCGAAGGGCTGCGGCTGGCCCATCAGCGGGCCGACGTCGCGGATCGGACGGATGTCGACCTGCGAACGCGGCAGGAAGGCCACGGCGCCGTCGAGATCGACGGTGTAGCCGCCCTTGACAGTGTTGAAGATGACGCCCGAGACCTTCTCGCGGGCCTCGAAGGCCTTCTCGAGCTTGACCCAGCTCTCTTCACGACGCGCCTTGTCGCGCGAGATGACGGCTTCGCCCAGCGCGTTCTCGATCCGGTCCAGATAGACCTCGACCTCGTCGCCGACCTTGATGTCCTGATCACGGCCGGGGCCGTTGAATTCCTTGAGCGCGACGCGCCCTTCCGTCTTCAGGCCGACGTCGATGATCGCCATATCCTTCTCGATGGCGACGACCTTGCCCTTGATGACGGAACCTTCGAGGGCTTCGTTACGACCGAAGGATTCCTCGAGAAGGGCGGCGAAATCCTCGCGGCCCGAAAAGCTTTCTACGGCTGACATGCATTCTCCTGACGCCGGCCGCGTCTCCCGCGGATGTCCGGCAAGCGCCCGTTTGGGTTGGTGTTGCAGGCCGGATGCTCCCGTCGGCGCCTCGTCAGAGGCTGGCCGCCAAGCCCGCGCTCGAAGCGCCGGACAGGGCGAACGGCGCAAGGCCGCCGGTTCTGCATCCGCATCCGAACGATCCGCCCCAAAACACGAAACGGGAGCCGGCCGAAAAGGCCGCCCCCGGCTGTGATCGATCACGGCCCTTCGGACAGGCGCGATGTAGTGGAAATCCGCCGACGGGGCAAGGGCGCAGGCCTCCCTCGACGGCGCAGCCCGCCGCGACATGGGACAACGCGAACCGTCCCCCTGCGCTCGCCGCCGCGGACGGACCATGCCAGAATTGGCGGCGATCCATCGCACTGCCCGCAGAGAGACATCCGTGACCGACGATCCCGATACCCCTGCCGAGACCAAGCTGACCCGGACCAAGCAGGCCTGGGCGCGGGATGGCAAGTTCCTGACCGGGCGCGTCGCCCGTCCCGAGAGCGAGCGGCTGCCGCCCGGCCAGAATCTGGTGAAGGACTGGCCGGTGCTCGATCTCGGCCTGCAGCCCGAGATCGCTCTGTCGAACTGGACGCTCGACATCGACGGGCTGGTGGATCGGCCGCTGCACTGGCGCTGGGACGATGTGATGGCCCAGGAGCCGGCGACAGAGGTGTCCGACATTCACTGCGTGACCACATGGTCACGCTACGACAACCGCTGGGACGGCGTCGCCACCCGCGCGATCCTCGATCTCGCTCGCCCGAAGCCGGAGGCCGGCTTCGTCGCGCTGTACAGCTACGATGGCTACACAACCAATCTGACGCTGGCGGATTTCGCCAGCGAGGACGCGATTCTCGCCCATTCCTGGGAGGGCCGGCCGATCACCGCTGAGCATGGCGGGCCGCTGCGGCTCGTCCTGCCGAAGCTCTATTTCTGGAAGAGCGCGAAATGGCTGAAGCGGATCGAGTTCACGCCCGAGAACCGGCCCGGCTTCTGGGAGGCCCGCGGCTATCACGACCGCGGCGACCCGTGGCGGGAGGAGCGCTACAGCGACGATTGAATTCGTCGCTGGGGCAGCCGGCTCCCAGCCGCTTCCCCGCCGCCCGCCTTCGTGCCACGGTGTGGCCGTCTCGTCTGCGCTTGAGGAGCATGCCATGGGCTGGGTTGTCTTGGGGCTGATCGCCGCGATCGCCGTCTATCTGATCATGACCTATAACGGCCTCGTGGCGATGCGACAGCGCGTCAACCAGGCCTTCGCCGACATCGACGTGCAGCTGAAGCAGCGCCACGACCTGATCCCCAATCTCGTCGAGACGGTGAAGGGCTACGCGACGCATGAGAAGACGACGCTGGATGCGGTGATCACGGCGCGCAACGCCGCCCAGGGTGCGTCCAGTGTTCATGACAAGGCGGCGGCCGAGCAGCAATTGTCCGGCGCTGTCGGGCGGCTGCTGGCACTGGGCGAGGCCTATCCCGACCTCAAGGCGAGCGCCAATTTCCAGCAGCTCCAGGTCGATCTCGGCAATGTCGAGGACAAGCTCGCCGCGGCGCGGCGCTTCTTCAACAACGCCGTCAGCGAGTTCAATGCCGCGATCCAGGCTTTCCCGGCCGTGCTCTTCGCGCCGCAGATGGGCTTCAGCCAGCGCGAATTCTTCGATGTCGGCGAAACCACGCGCGCCCAGATCGAAGTGGCGCCGAGCGTGAAGTTCTGAGGCGACGCCGCAGGCGGCGAACGGGGCGGCTGCGATGCTGGGCCAGGCCTTCGGGCTCTACAGCCACATGCGTAACAACCGGATCAGGTCGGGCTTCCTGATCGCCGGCCTGTTCCTGCTCGTCTATGTCACGGTCTGGGGCCTGCTGCTGGTGGGCTACGGCTATGGCGGCGTCCCGCGCGGGACGACCGCCTATGCCGAGGCCGGGCGGACCTTCTGGCGCTGGCTGCCCTTCACGACGCTCGCCGCAGGCGCCTGGGTCTTCATCGGCTTTCGCATCAATGTCGGGCTGATCGGCGCCGTTTCGGGCGCCAAGGGCCTGACCCGCGAGGACAATCCCAAGCTCTACCGGATGCTGGAGAACCTCTGCATCTCGCGCGGCCTGACCGTCCCCAAGCTCGCCATCGTCGAGAGCGAGGCGCTGAACGCCTTCGCCAGCGGCGTCAACGACAAGCAGTTCACGGTCACGGTGACGAGCGGCCTGCTGGCGCAGCTCAACGATGCCGAGGTCGAGGCGGTCCTCGCACATGAGCTGACCCATATCCGCAATGGCGACGTCCGCCTGATGATCATCGCCGTCGTCATCGCCGGCGTCATCTCGCTCATCGGCGAGATCGTCTTCCGCGGGCTGTCGCGCAGCCGCATGCGGATATCCTCCGACGATTCCAAGAAGGGCAGCGGCGTCGCCATCCTGATCGGCTTCGCGGTGATCGCGCTGGCCTGGTTCCTGGCGGTGGTGATCCGGCTCTCGCTGTCGCGCTCGCGGGAGTATCTGGCCGATGCGGGGGCGGTCGAGCTCACGAAGAACCCCGATGCGATGATCTCGGCGCTTCTCAAGATCGCCGGGCGGGCCGACATCGAGGGCGTGCCATCGGGCGTGATGGACATGTGCTTCGAGAACGACCCCGACGATTTCGCCGACCTGTTCTCGACCCACCCTTCGGTGACCAAGCGCGTGCAGGCGCTGGTCCAGACCGCCGGTGGCCGGATGCCGGCGATGCCGCCGCATCCCCCTCGCGTCGCCGAACGGCAGGACCTGCAGACGATGGTCGCGGAATCGGCGGCGGGCGTCGATCCGGCCGCCCGGGGCCCCTGGGCGCGGCCGACGGGTGGCGGCAGCGCCAGCCCCTGACCGCGTCAGCGGCCGTGCCGGGCCCAGTCCAGCGCCTCTTCCAGCCGGTCGTCGCCCCAGAACAGCTCGCCATCCTCGGTGACGAAGGTCGGCGCGCCGAAGATGCCGATCGACTTGGCGTATTCGATCTCCGCGCGCAGGCGGCCCTTGACGTCCTCCCCGCGCGAGGCGGGAAAGGCGAGGCCCGGATCGGCCCCAGCCTCCTTGAGGGCCGCGTTGAGCACGGCCTCCTCCGCAATGTTGCGGCCTTCGCCGAAGCCGGCGCGGAACAGCGCCTTCGAGAAGGCCGGCAGCCAGCCCGCTTCGCGACCCGCCAGCGCCAGCCGCGCGGCGATCAGGGAGTTCTGCGGAAAGGTCTCAGGCCTGACCAGTGCCACGCCCTCGCGCCCAGCGCGACGCTCGACGTCGCGCCACATATAGCGCCCCTTGCTGGGAAAGAGCGTGAAGGGGGAGGTCGACCAGCCTTGGGCGGCGAAGATCGGGCCTAGCAGAAAGGGCCGCCAGCGGATGCTGACGTCCGCAGCCTCCGCCAGAGGCTCGATCCTCAGCGCGGTCAGAAAGGAATAGGGGGATGCGAACTCATACCAGAAGTCCAGAACAGGACGGTTCGGCATTCGGCCTCCGGGGCAGGCGGGTCGGTGTGGCGTCGCGCATCAGGAACGTGAGCCTCCCGCCGCGCGACTGCAAGACGCGGTGCAATGTCCAAGCGTCATCTGCCGGGGTCATCAACACCCATCCATCAGGCGGGGACGCGCCATCGATCAAAAGGTTCCGATTGCGTCGTCCCCGGTGCTGGGATAGTGCGCCATTGCGTTCGAAAAGCGGCCTTTCGCGACCGCCATGCCGCAACAGCAGGATGATGCCCAGATGATCGATAAAAGTGTGAAGAAGGTCGTGCTCGCCTATTCCGGAGGCCTGGACACCTCGATCATCCTGAAGTGGCTGCAGACCACCTATGGCTGCGAGGTCATCACCTTCACCGCCGATCTCGGCCAGGGCGAGGAACTCGGGCCGGCGCGCGACAAGGCGCTGCTGCTCGGCATCAAGCCCGAGAACATCTTCATTGAGGATCTCCGTGAGGAGTTCGTCCGCGACTACGTCTTCCCGATGTTCCGCGCCAATGCCGCCTATGAGGGCGTCTATCTGCTGGGCACCTCGATCGCGCGGCCGCTGATCGGCAAGAAGCTGATCGAGATCGCCGAGCGGCTCGGCGCCGACGCCATCTCCCATGGTGCCACCGGCAAGGGCAACGATCAGGTCCGCTTCGAGCTGACCGCCTACGCTCTGAAGCCCGACGTCGTGGTGATCGCCCCCTGGCGGGAATGGGACCTGCGCTCGCGCGAGCAGCTCATCGCCTTCGCCGAACAGCACCAGATTCCGATCGCCAAGGACAAGCGCGGCGAGGCGCCCTTCTCGGTCGACGCCAACCTCCTGCACGCCTCCTCCGAGGGCAAGGTGCTCGAGGACCCGGCGCAGGAGGTGCCCGACTACGTCTATTCGCGCACAATCTCGCCCGAGGACGCGCCCGACAAGCCGACCGTGATCAGCATCAACTTCGAAACCGGCGACGCCTGCGCGATCGACGGCGTGAAGATGTCGCCGGCGACGCTGCTGGCCAAGCTCAACGCGTTCGGCCGCGACAACGGCATCGGCCGACTCGATCTCGTCGAGAACCGCTTCGTCGGCATGAAGTCGCGTGGCATGTACGAGACGCCCGGCGGCACGATCCTGGCCGTGGCGCACCGCGCCATCGAGTCGATCACGCTCGACCGCGGCGCGGCCCATCTCAAGGACCAGATCATGCCGCAATATGCAGAGCTGATCTATAACGGCTTCTGGTTCTCGCCGGAGCGCGAGATGCTCCAGGCGCTGATCGACAAGAGCCAGGAGTTCGTCACCGGCCAGGTCCGCCTCAAGCTCTACAAGGGCGGCGTCCATGTCATCGGCCGCTCCAGCCCCTACTCGCTCTACGACCAGGACCTCGTGACCTTCGAGGAAGGCGCCGTCGCCTATGACCACCGCGACGCGGCCGGCTTCATCAAGCTGAACGCGCTGCGCCTGCGCACGCTCGGCCAGCGCAAGAAGAAGCTCGGCCTCTGAGCGCGCCTTCCTGACGTCGACGACGCGATCACGGGCCGCCCTTCAGGCGGCCCGTTTCGTTTGCGCCCGCGTCTGCAGCACCGCCGGGAAATGCGTCTCCGCCCATTCGACCAGCCCAAGCAGCGGGCCGGCGAAGCTGCGCCCCAGCGGGGTGAGCGAATAGGTGACGCTGGGCGGAACGGTCGGCTGGACGTCGCGATGGACGAGGCCATCCACCTCCAGGGTCCGCAGGGTCTGCGTCAGCATCCGCTTGGAGATGTCCGGGATCAGCCGGTGCAGCGCGCTGAACCGCCGGGGGCCAACCGCGAGCGCACAGAGCAGCAGCGTCGACCAGCGGTCGCCGATCTGGTCCAGCAACCCGCGAACCGGGCAGCGGTCGGGATTGAGACCCGCTGTCTGCCAGAGCTCGAACTTGGCGCCCAGCGCCACGCAAGCGTCCATAGGGTTCCTCCACAGTAACCTGGTGACGCGAAAGTGCCGTCTTCCGGCGCCGTCATTCAGTCTCTATCTGAGACCAAGTTACCACAAGAGACCGGAGAATTCCATGTCCCATCCTCTTTATGCCGTGACCGGCGCCAGCGGCCAGCTCGGCCGCTTCGCGGTCGCCGCCCTCGCAGCGCGCGTCGGCGCCGCCGCCGTCGTGGCCATCGTCCGCGACCCCGCGCGGGCCGCCGGGCTGTTTCCCGCGGGCGTCGTCATCCGCGCCGGCGATTATGACCAGCCGGCTTCGCTCGAAGCGGCGTTCGCCGGCGTCGAGCGGCTGCTGCTGATCTCGTCCAACGCGATCGGCCAGCGCCTGGCCCAGCACCGCAATGCGATTGCGGCCGCCAGTCAGGCCGGTGTCGCGCGCATCGCCTATACCAGCGTGCTGCGCGCGGACATCTCGCCGCTGGGCCTCGCCGAAGAGCACCGCCAGACCGAGCGCGCGCTGGCCGAGAGCGGCCTGCCCCACAGCCTGCTGCGCAACGGCTGGTACACGGAGAACTACGCCACCTCGATTCCCCCTGCCCTCGCTCATGGCGCGCTGATCGGCAGTGCCCGGGACGGCCGCATCGCGAGCGCAGCACGGGCCGACTATGCCGAGGCCGCTGCGGTTGCGTTGATCGCCGATCAGGCGCCTCGCGTCGTGCATGAGCTGGCCGGCGACGCGTCCTATACCCTGGCCGAGTTCGCGGCGGAGCTGTCGCGCCAGGCCGGGAAGACGGTCCCGTATGTGGACATGCCCGAGGCCGATTATCGCGAAGCGCTCCTCGGTGCGGGCCTGCCCGAGGGGCTCGCCTCCCTGCTCGCGGATTCCGACGCGGCTGCCGCCAAGGGCGCGCTGAACGACGAGAGCCGCGTGCTCTCGCGCCTGATCGGCCGGCCGACGACACCCTTCGCGACGACGATCGCCGAGGCCCTGCGCGGCTGAGCGCGAACCAATCGACCTCTCGGGCGTTGGACAGCAGCCACTCGCGAGAGGTTCGACATGATCCGCTTCGTCCCGACCGCCCTGCTCGCCTTTGCCCTGATCGCCTCTTGCGCCCAGGCCCAGACCGCGGGGCCGACGTCGGGCGCTCAGGCCGAAAAGCCGGCCTCGCCGTCAGTCGCGCTGTGCAAGACCGCCGCGCTGAGCACGCTCTCGGCGCGGGAGCCCGAGATCAAGGACATCTATGTCGACGAGGACGGCGCGACGATCGCCGTCTCGGAGACGAAGGTGGAAGAGACGCCGGTGACGCGGATCATCATGGCGGAGGCCTATCTGCGGACCGACCGCTCGGACAAGCCGCGGCGCTTCCTCTGCCTGCTCGGCGAGAACGACAAGGTGCTGCTGACCTTCTTCACCGCGCGCTGAGGTGCCGCGGCGGCGTCAGGCCGAGGGCTCGTCCACGACGCGCGTCACCGGGCAGTTGGGCCCGTCGGCCAGTTCCTCGTGCCAGCGGCCCTGTTCGTCCCGGTCGACGATGCCGTCGGTGGTTCCGGCCAGCGTCTGGCGCGCGGCCGCGTCGCTGGCCGCCCTCAGTGCCGCCTCGTGCGACGGATAGGTCTCCGAGAGCACGTCCTGGACCTTGTAGGCCCAGCCGCCATCATGCTCGACGATGCCATACCTGATCGTCGCCATCGGATGTCCTCCTGCTGCCGTGGAGGACAAACCCGGAGGGGCGGCGCAGGGTTGCCCTACTCGCCCTCGTCGGCGGCCCGCAAGCCGTCGAGCGCCGGCATGGACGTAATGTGGTAGCCGGCATCGACATGATGGATGTCGCCGGTGACGCCGCCCGAGAGGTCGGAGAGATAGTAGAGGGCCGAGCCGCCGATCTCCTCGAGCGAGACGGACTTGCGCAGCGGCGAGTTCGCCCGCTGCCAGGAATACATCGCGCGCGCATCCGAGATACCGGCGCCGGCGAGTGTCCGCACCGGCCCGGGCGAGAGCGCGTTGACGCGGATGCCGCGCGGGCCGTAGTCGCCGGCGAGATAGCGCACGCTGGCCTCCAGCGCCGCCTTGGCCACGCCCATCACGTTGTAGTTCGGCATGATGCGGGTGGAGCCGCCATAGGTCAGCGTGATCATGCTGCCGCCCTTCGGCATGCGCTCGGCGGCACGCTTGGCGACCTCCGTGAAGGAGAAGCAGGAGATCACCATGGTGCGCGAGAAGTTCTCGCGGCTGGTGTCGGCATAGAGCCCCTTGAGCTCGTTCTTGTCGGAGAAGCCGATGGCATGGACGATGAAATCGAGCGTGTTGCGCTCGGGGTCGCCGCCCCAGGCCTCGTCCAGCGCGGCGAAGGTCGCGTCCACCGTGGCGATGTCCTCGACGTCGCAGGGCAGGACCAGGGTCGAGCCCGTGCTCTCGGCCAGTGGCTTCACCCGCTTGCCGAGCGCCTCGCCCTGATAGGTGAAGGCCATCTGCGCGCCATGGGCGTGCAGGGTGCGCGCGATACCCCAGGCGATCGAGTTCTGGTTGGCGACGCCCATGACGAGGCCGCGCTTGTTGTGCATCAGGGGGAGCATGGGGACCGTTTCGGCTTGTCGTTCAGGAGGGAGGAAGCGCTGAAGGGAGATCGGTCAGGCTGAAATCGTCACCCTTGAACAGGATCGGCAAGGCAGCCTCCGCTGCCACGGCATAGGCGAAGCAGTCGCCCATGTTGAGCTTTGCAGCATGCTGCCCTTTGCCAAATCGTTCATGGGCAGCGAGCGCGGCGTCGGCATGTCGGTCGTCAATCGGAGCTACGACGACCGACATTGCTTTTAAAAGCCCGACCACGAGTTGACGCGCTCGGGCGACAGGGCAAGACAAGACTCGGGCGACACCGAGCGTGGCTTCGTAGATCGCGATCGGCGCCGTCACACGGCCGGTCGTCGAAGCGCGGATCGCCAGGCCCAGTTCGTCGGCCTCGGGCTCCGCAACGATGATCGCCACCAGCACCGACGCGTCGATATACATCAGATGTCCCCGGACAGATCGTCGTAAAACGCCTTGTCCGCCTTTAGGCCCGTCCGTGGATAAGCTGCGGCTTGACGTTGGATATCGCGGATGCGTTCCAAGAAAGGCACATCCTGATCCATCAGTCGCAACTCGTTCTGAGCGGCCTGCTTGACCGCATCCGTCAGGCTTAGTCCTTTACGCGCGGCCAACTCGCGCACGGCGCTGTCGGCTTCAGCATCCCGGATATGAAACGCCACGCTCGCCTCCTCGTCTAGACGCTAGGTATATCCGTCTAGACACTCACGCTACAAGTGCTTCTTCACCGCAGCGGCCGTGTCCTTCGACGATGCCAGCGGCACGATCTCGAAGCGGGCGAGATCGCCCCAGGCCAGCACCCATTCCTGCAGCTTGGTGACGTCGTCGCACTGCATCACCTGGAAACAGCGCGCGAAGTCGGCAGAGATCCAGCTGTCGACATAGGTCAGGCCGTCCGGGATCATCCGGCCCTTCTCATGGAATCGGGCGTAGATCTCCTTCACCCGCGCCTGGTCGAAATGCTCGATCACCATGAAGAGCATGGGCTGTTCCCTCAGGCTTCGAGCTTCTTCATCACGATGGTCGCGTTGGTGCCGCCGAAGCCGAAGGAGTTCGAGAGCACGCAGCCGAGGCCTGGGTTGTCGATGCGCTTGCGCACGATCGGCATGTCGGCGAAGGCCGGATCGAGTTCGTCGATATGGGCGCTTTCGCAGATGAAGTCATTGTTGAGCATCAGCAGCGAGTAGATCGCCTCCTGCACGCCGGTGGCGCCGAGCGAATGGCCGGTGAGCGACTTGGTCGCGGAGATCGGCGGGCTCTTCTCGCCGGGACCGAAGACCTCGCGGATCGCCTCGATCTCCTTGGCGTCGCCGACGGGCGTCGAGGTGCCATGCGGGTTGATGTAGTCGACCTTCGCGTTGACGCCCTGCAGCGCCATCTTCATGCAGCGCACGGCCCCCTCGCCCGACGGCGCGACCATGTCGTAGCCGTCCGAGGTCGCGCCATAGCCGACGATCTCGCCATAGATCTTGGCGCCGCGCGCCTTGGCGTGCTCGAGCTCTTCCAGCACGACGACGCCGGCACCGCCGGCGATGACGAAGCCGTCGCGGTTGACGTCATAGGCGCGCGAGGCGCGCGCCGCCGTCTCGTTATAGTCGGTCGACATCGCGCCCATGGCGTCGAACAGGACGGAGAGGGTCCAGTCCAGTTCCTCGCAGCCGCCGGCGAAGATGACGTCCTGCTTGCCCCACTGAATCAGCTCATAGGCGTTGCCGATGCAGTGGTTGGAGGTCGCGCAGGCCGAGGAGATCGAATAATTGACGCCCTTGATCTTGAACCAGGTTGCCAGCGTCGCGGACGCGGTCGAGGACATGCCCTTGGGCACGGCGAAGGGACCGACCTTCTTGGAGGAGCCGCTCTCGCGCGCCTTGTCGTAGGCGTCGATCAGGGCGCGGGTCGAGGGTCCGCCCGAGCCCATGACGATGCCCGTGCGCTCGTGGCTGATCTCCTTTTCCTCGAGACCGGCATCGACGATGGCCTGTTCCATCGCGACCTGGTTCCAGGCCGAGCCACCGCCGTGGAAGCGCATGGCGCGGCGGTCGAGCACGGTCGAGGGGTCGAGCGTCGGCACCCCGGCGACGCGGCTGCGGAAGCCGTGCTCGGCAAAAACCGGCATGAAGGAGATGCCGGATTTCGCCTCATGCAGCGAGGACAGCACTTCCTGCGTATTGTTGCCGATGGACGAGACGATGCCCATCCCGGTGACCACCACGCGTCTCATGCTCTCTTCTCCGGCTTCATGGCGCCTGAGCCGGACGGAACAGGGTCCGGCGCGCTCTTCGATCCCGCGCAAATGGACCGCGCGGCCGGCGCGCGCAAGGCCGCAACGCGGTTTTCCCCCAACGGCATCGCGCCGGAGCGTCTCTCCGGAGCGATCCCGAACGCTTACGCCGCCTCGGGCTTGAACAGGCCGACGCGCATGTCGCTGACCGTGTAGATGCGCTTGCCGTCGGCCTCCAGCCAGCCATCGGCGATGCCGAGGACGAGCTTGGATTTGAAGACGCGCTTGAACTCGACGCCGTAAACGACCTGCTTGACGGATGGCAGCACCTGGTCGGCGAATTTGACCTCGCCGACGCCGAGCGCCCGCCCGCGACCCGGCAGACCGAGCCAACCGAGGAAGAAACCGGTCAACTGCCAGAGGGCATCGAGGCCCAGGCAGCCCGGCATCACCGGATCGCCCTTGAAATGGCAGTCGAAGAACCAGAGATCCGGCTTGATGTCGAATTCGGCGCGCACGAAGCCCTTGCCGTTGGGGCCGCCATCTTCGGCGATCTCGGTGATGCGGTCGAACATCAGCATCGGTGGCAGCGGCAGCTGCGCGTTGCCCGGCCCGAACAGCTCCCCGCGGCCACAGGCGAGGATCTCCTCGTAGCTGAAAGACGATTGCCGCTGCATATCCCGTGTCGCTCCATCGAGGCCGTCGGATGCGGCCGTCTCCAAGCGTGCCTAACACGCCGCCCCGCCCGAACGAAAGGGCGCATGCGCCCTCCGGGGGTGGCCGACAGCGCCCCCTCCGGCGCTCAAGGGCTCCGGAGCCGGCTTGCGAGGCGTGGCGCGAAGCCTTACATCCATTCTCGACGGGAGCGGACGCCTGTGTCCGCGACCCTGGAGGAGGCTCGGCCAGAAGCGATGAGCGATCTCACTTCCCATGACGAGGGCTATGGATCGACCGCACGCCGGGGCTGCCCGTTCCATGACATCCGCCAGAGGCTTCGACGCGTGGGGCTTCGGCCCACTCGCCAGCGGGTCTCCCTCGGCTGGGTCTTGTTCGCCCGGGGCGACCGGCACATCAGCGCCGAGATGCTCTACGAAGAGGCGATGAAAGAGAAGATTCCGGTCTCGCTGGCGACGATCTACAACACGCTGCACCAGTTCACCCAGGCCGGACTGCTGCGGGAACTGGCGATCGACGGCGCCAAGACGTTCTTCGACACCGACAGCAGCGAACACCATCACTTCGTCGTCGATGGCGAGAACACGGTGATCGACATTCCCGCCGAGGCGGTCGATGTCGCGGCCCTGCCCGAGCCCCCCGCGGGCTATGAGATCGCCCGCGTCGACGTCGTGGTGCGGCTGCGCAAGATCGACACCGCGACGCAGTAGGGCCGTCCCGCGGCGAGTCAGTCCACCTTTTCGTTTGGATACACGCCCCAGAGCCGGTCCTGGCGCAGATAGCCTTCGGTGCCGCCGATGCTCACCCGGCACCAGTTGCCGGCGCAGGACGCGACATTCGCGATGACGCCGGATTCGAGCCGCGCGACAACCGCAGAACCCTCACCCGCTTCGCGAAGCAGCGGAAAGGTCTCGCCCTTGGCCTTCGACCAGGGCGCGACGAGGGCGGTCCGCCGGCCCGAGAGCAGGCTGTGAAGCACCCAGCCTTCCGCGCCGTCGGCGTCGCGTACGCGCCGCCAGGTCTCGAACTCGGCGACGATCTCGACCGGCAGGCCGGCGCGCTGGTAGACCCAGCGGGTGCGGTGTTCCTTCGAGGGACCTTCGCGCAGATTGACGCGGTCCGTCTTCAGGCTGACATAGCGCGGCACCGGCAGGCCGGTGACCGGACCCGCCTGCATGTCCTGAGCCCGAGCGAGCGGGGCCGCCATCATAGCCGCCAGCAGGGCCAGACCCGCCAGAACGCTCCGTCTCGCAGCCACCATCCGTCCGATCTCCATCCAGCAACCGCCCGTCGGCCAGGGTACCCCCCGGCGAAGGGTCATGTTGTCATCCGTCGTCACGCCACTTAGAGAACGGGCGAAGCCGAGCGATCCTGCCGCCCCATTCCTGAAGCCCTGCGGTTAATGAGGGGTTGAGGCCAAAAGGCGGCGGGCGCCAGGGCAGCGGAGGAGGAGGCGTCCATGTCGAAGAAGAAGCCGCTCGTCGTCGTCACCCGCAAACTGCCCGCCGTGGTAGAAACGCGGATGCGGGAACTGTTCGATGCGCGTCTCAACATCGACGATACGCCAATGAGCCAGGCCGCCCTGGTCGAGGCCGTCAAGACGGCCGACGTGCTCGTCCCGACCGTCACCGACCGGATCGACGCCAAGATCATCGCGCAGGCCGGCGACCAGCTGCGGCTGATCGCCAATTTCGGCAACGGCGTCGACAATATCGACGTCGCCAGCGCCGTGCAGCGCGGCATCACCGTGACCAACACGCCCGGTGTGCTGACCGACGACACCGCCGACATGACGATCGCCCTGATCCTGGCAGTCGCCCGGCGCATCGCCGAGGGCGCGCGCGTCATCCCCGACGACGAGTGGGCCGGCTGGTCGCCGACCTGGATGCTGGGACGGCGCATCACCGGCAAGCGGCTCGGCATCGTCGGCATGGGCCGAATCGGCCAGGCCGTGGCGCGACGCGCGGCCGCCTTCGGGCTCTCGATCCACTATCACAACCGCCGCCGGCTCGATGCCCGCATCGAGGAGAAGCTCGACGCGACCTACTGGGATTCGCTCGACCAGATGCTGGCGCGCATGGACATCGTCTCGGTGAACTGCCCGCACACACCGGCGACCTATCACCTGCTCTCGGCGCGCCGGCTGAAGCTGCTGAAGCCCGACGCCATCCTGGTCAACACCGCACGCGGCGAGGTCGTCGACGAGACGGCCCTGTCGCGGATGCTGGAGGCGGGCGAACTGGCCGGAGCGGGCCTCGACGTCTACGAGAGCGAGCCTGCGGTCAATCCGCGCCTGCTGAAGCTCGCGCGCCAGCACCGCGTCGTGGTGCTGCCGCATATGGGCTCGGCCACGCACGAGGGCCGGGCCGAGATGGGCGAGAAGGTCATCGTCAACATCAAGACCTTCATGGACGGGCACAAGCCGCCGGACCGCGTGCTGCCGAGCATGCTCTGAAGCAGGTCCGCCGGCCCCGGGCCTGATCTCAGGCGCGCAGACCGGCCACGAGCTCCGGCCAGTGACGGAAATCGTCGATCACCGCGAGCGCGCCGGCCTCGGCCAGACGCCGGGCGCTGCGTGCCTTGTCATGGGCCACGCCGGTGAAGCCGACGACGCGCATGCCCGCCGCCAGCGCCGCCCGCACGCCGGGCACGGAATCCTCGATCACGAGGCAGGATCGCGGCTCGGTTTCCATCGTGGCGGCAGCGTGCAGGAACACGTCCGGATGCGGCTTGCCGCGCGCGACCTGCGAGGCCGAGAAGATGTGCGGGTCGAACAGCTCGATCAGGCCGGTGATGGCGAGATTGCGCCGCAGCGGCGCCAGGCTGGTCGAGGACGCGACGCAGCGGCGGCCGCCGATCGCACCGAGCGCCTCGCGCACGCCCGGCAAGGCCCGCAGCTCCGTCTCGAGCCGCGATGCCACGGCGTCCTCGATCCGCTGCTCGAAATCGGACGGCAGGGGGCGCCCATGCGCCGCCTCGATGATCTTGATACCCTCCGACCAGGGAATGCCGACGATGCTGTCGACATAGTGGTCGAGGGTCCAACTGGTCAGCCCGAGCGCGTGGCAAGCTTCGAGACTGACCTCGCCATAGAGCGTCTCGGTGTCGATCAGCGTGCCGTCGCAGTCGTAGATGATCAGGTCGGGCATCGCGGCGGCGTTCGTCTGCGACCCACTCAATCAGCGCGGGCCGTGTCGAACTGCCCGGCCTTGCGGAAGCGCCAGAGATAGGAGGGCACGATCGCCTCGACCGAGACCGGGGCGATGCCTAGCCCCTCGAAGCTGCGCCCCTCCGCCAGAGCGGCCGCCGAGACGACATTGTCGCTCTCGAGGAGCGTCACCTGGTCGCGTGTCAGCTTCACCGCATCCGGCAGCAGGCCCAGCGTCAACGTGTCGACCAGTTCCAATATCCGCGCCTGAATCCGTGCCAGCGGGAACGGCAGCGGCACCAGCAGGCGCTTGCGGTCCGTAACCTCGCAGATATAGGCGAGCAGTTCGCGGAAGCTCTTCACCTCCGGGCCGCCGAGTTCGTAGACGCGGCCGCCGGCAACGACCCCGTCGACCCCGCGTGCCACCGCCTCCGCGACGTCGCCGACGAAGACGGGCTGGAACCGGGTTTCGCCTCCGCCGACCAGCGGCAGTGCCGGCAGCACCCGCGCCAGTGCGGCGAAGCGGTTGAAGAAACCGTCCTCCGGCCCGAACACGATGGAGGGCCGCAGGATCACCGCGCCGGGCACCGCGGCCAGCACGGCGGCCTCGCCCTCGGCCTTGCTGCGGGCATAGAGGGACTTCGAATCGCGATCGGCGCCGATCGCGGAGACCTGGACAAGGCGGGCAATACCGGCGGCCGCACAGGCCTGCGCGATCGCCCGAGCCCCGTTGGCCTGCACGCCGGAAAAGCTCTGCCGTCCGCCCTCCTGCAGGATGCCGACGAGATTGACGATGGCGGCGGCGCCCTTCACCGCGGCGGCGACCGAATCCGGGTAACGAAGATTGGCCTGGACCGCATGGATCTGGCCGACCATGCCGAGCGGCTGCAGGAAGCCGGCGAGATCGGGCCGGCGAACGGCGACGCGGACGCGGTAGCCGCGCTTCACCAATGCGCGCACCACATGGCGGCCGACGAAGCCGGAGCCACCGAAAACCGTGACGAGTTGCTGGCTCGGAAGGGGCAGGTCGTTCGCCATCGTCGGCAGGCCTCATGCGCGCGGGTTCGGATGGCTCCTAGAGCATTTCACCCCCGTCTGGAAAGGTGCTTGCGCGGGTCGCGCCGCCGCGGCGAAAGCCGCCAGGCTGCCCCCGGATCGGGCAGCGGCGCCCGCAAATCAGGCCACCCGAAAAGGGAAAAGTCGATCTCTTGGGCCGATATTCTTGCGATGTATCATCTCTACTTAAACTGTCCTTTAAATGTATGACTTTAAACTGCATGACATCTTCCCAAACGTCAGGCCAAGGGTTCGTCGTGAGATCCATTCGTAACAAGATTCTGGGCCTGATCGGCATTGTCGCCGCCGGGGCCGCGATCGCCCTCGCCTTCGCCCTCGTCGCCCTCTCGGGCATCGAGGGCATGGGCCACCGGGTCTCGCGGCAAAACGCCATCGCGCTCGCGACCGAGCGCCTCAACGTCGCGGTCAACCAGCTCAGCGAGGATTCGCGCCTGGCCTATATGGCGCGCAACCCCAATGAAGCGAGGAACGCCGCGGCGGCGATCGAGAAGGGGCTCAATCGGCTCAATGACCGGCTGAAGATCTTCACCGGGATCGTCCCGGCCGACGAAGGGGAGCGTGCCACCAAGATCAGCCGACTCGTCGCCGATTTCGCCGGCATCCGCGCCGAGACGGCCAAGCTCGCCCAGGAGGTCTCCGGCCGCGCCGCCGACGCCTGGGGCAACAGCGAGGCCAGCCGCCGCAACCGCGCCGCCCTGATCGAGGAACTGGGCGGCTTCAGCCAGCTCAACGAGCAGGCCGGCCATGCCGTCGAAGCCGAATCGTCCGCCTATGTCGCTCGGATGCGGGTGTTGATTCCGCTGACGCTGCTGGTGCTGCTGGGCATCTCCGTTGCGACGGCGATCGCCTTCTCGCGACGCGCGATCATCAAGCCGCTCCTCGACCTCGGAGCGGTCATGGACCGGCTGATCGCCGGCGACACAGCGATCGAGGTGACCCATATGCAACGTCGCGACGAGATCGGCGCCATGGCCAAGGCCGTCTCCGTGCTGCGCGAGAGTTCCGAGCAGGTCGCGATCCTGCAGCAGCAGGAGCAGGCGGCGGCGGCGGCGCGGCTGGCCCGGG
>NCCO01000035.1 GCA_002279705.1 Allobosea sp. 12-68-7 | reverse complement strand
GCAGCTTGGGCACGCCGCCGGCCCAGTGGAAATGCTCCATGTAGTGGTCGCCGGACGGCTTCAGATCGATCAGCACCGGCACCTGGCGGCCGATGGCGTCGAACTCCTCGAGATCGATCGACAAGCCGGCACGCCGCGCGATGGCGGCGAGATGGACCAGCCCGTTGGTCGAGCCGCCGATCGCCTGCAGCACGGTCAGCGCATTGCGGAAGGCGGTCTTGGTCAAGAGTTCGCTCGGCTTCGGCCCGCCCTGGGCCAGGCGCACCGCCTCGCGCCCGCTGGCTTCCGCGGCACGGATGCGGTCGGCATGGGTCGCGGGAATGGTGCCCGAGCCGGGCAGCGCGATGCCGAGCGCCTCGACCAGGCAGCCCATCGTGCTCGCCGTGCCCATCACCATGCAGGTGCCCTGCGTCGGTGCGAGGCGCCCGCTCAGCACCTCGATCTCGGCCTCGTCGATCTGGCCGGCGCGATGCTGGCCCCAGAGGCGGCGGCAATCGGTGCAGGCGCCGAGCACCTCGCCCTTGTGGTGGCCGACCAGCATCGGCCCGGTGATGAGCTGGATCGCGGGAACATCGGCGCTCACCGCACCCATGAGCTGGGCCGGAACGGTCTTGTCGCAGCCGCCGATCAGCACCACGGAATCGCAGGGCTGCGCCCTGATCATCTCCTCGGTGTCGATCGCCATCAGGTTGCGAAGGAACATGGAGGTCGGGTTGGCGAAGGATTCATGGATGGAGATCGTCGGGAACTCCATCGGCAGGCCGCCGGCCAGCATCACGCCGCGCTTCACCGCCTCGATCAGGCGGGGCACGTTGCCGTGGCAGGGGTTGAAGTCGCTGAAGGTGTTGGTGATGCCGATGATCGGCCGGTCCAGCGCGTCGTCCGAAAAGCCGGCCGCCTTGATGAAGGCCTTGCGCAGGAACAGCGAGAAGCCGGGATCGCCATAGGTCGCGAGATTGCGGCGCAGGCCGCGTGCCGCAGGAGCCGCGGATAGGGTATCGTCGTCGGAAGCGCTCATGAGGAGCAGCATCATGGTTGTCGCCATGATTGTCAACAATCTTGGCAGGGGTTACGATCGGGCATGCCAGTGACCGCCCTGAAGGCCCAGACCGTCGATCGCGTCCGCACCGTCGCCGCCAGGCTGGAGGAGGAGATCGTCCTCGGCTGGCTCCTGCCGCGCGAGCGCCTCGTCGAGGAGGAACTGGCGGAACGGCTCGGCGTGAAGCGCCATGTCGTGCGCGAGGCGCTGGCCGAGCTGGAGCGGGTCGGGCTGGTCGAGCGCATCCCCAACCGCGGCGCCGTGGTCCGGCTGCTCGACCCCGCGGAGGTGCGGCAGATCTATTCCGTCCGCGAGGTGCTGGAGACGCTCGCCGCCGAGCAGATTTCGCTGCCCATTGCACCGGACGTGCTGGGCCCGCTGCGCGCTTTGCAGCAGCTCCATGCCGAGGCGGTGGCGGCGGGCGATGCGCGCGGCGCCTTCCGCGCCAATATCCGCTTCCACGAGACCTTGTTCCGCGCCTGCGGCAACCCCCATCTGGTCGAGCTGATCCAGGGGCTCGCCCAGAAGGTCCATGGCGCCCGCTCGATCACCGCCGCCAGCCCCGAGCATCTGGCGCGCGCGCGCGACGAGCATGCCGCGATGGTCGAGGCTCTGGCGGGGGGAGACCGCGGCCGTCTCGTCGCGCTCTGCCGCCAGCATCTCGGCCCCTCGCGCGATGCCTATATCGCCGCCGTCGAGGCCCGCTTCCTGCGTCCGGGCAGAGGCTCCTGACCAGGCGACCAGGCCCTCCCGACGGTTCCGGCCGGGATTGATCCTTCGCAAGGCGGCGCAGCGCCGGTCGGTCTAGCTCTGCCGGAGGCATCGTCCGACGCGGCACGGGTCAGGGCGGCCAGGCGGCCGCGCAAGCGGAGGATGCATCCCATGGCGATGATCGACAGCAAAGCCGCCGTGCCGGAGCCGATCGCGCCGGGCGCGGGACGCCGGGTCCGCGACGACGTTCACCAGCACGAGCCCTTCGAACCCATCGCGATCATCCGCATCGCCGTCGCGGCGCTCGGGGCTGCGGCGGTCTGGTTTCGCGTCTACGAGCCCGTCGCGCAGGTCAGCGTGATCGGGCTGCTGGCGCTCGCCTTCAGCGTCTGGCCGGTGCTGCGGGAGGCCCTGGCCAATCTGCTCGCGCGGCGCATGACCATGGAACTCTCCATGCTCATCGCCATCGTCGCCGCAGCCGCGATCGCGGAGATCTTCACCGCGCTCGTCGTCACCCTGTTCGTCCTCGTCGCGGAGGAACTCGAGCATCTCACGATCGCCCGCGGCCGCCGCGCCATCGGCGATCTCGTCGCCTTCATCCCGCGCGAGGCGCGCATCCGGCGCGGCGACGACACGGTGATGGTGCCGGTCGACACGGTGGCGCTCGGCGACATCGTGCTGGTCAACCCCGGCGAGAAGCTTCCCGTCGACGGCGACGTCGTCGCCGGGCATTCCTCAGTGGATCAGTCCCGCATCACCGGCGAATCCATGCCCGTCGACAAGACGGTGGGCGGGGCGGTCTATGCCGGGTCGATCAACCATATGGGCGCGCTCGAGATCCGGGTCGAGCGCGTCGGCCGCGACACCAGCTACGGCCAGATCATCGAGGCGGTCGAGGCGGCCGAGCACAGCCGTGCGCCGGTTCAGAAGCTCGCCGACCGGCTCGCCGGCTACCTCGTCTATGTCGCGGCGATCTGCGCTGCCCTGACCTGGCTGATCACGCGCGACATGCGTGACACGATCTCGGTGATCATCGTCGCCGGGGCCTGCGGCATCGCGGCGGGGACACCGATCGCCATCCTCGGGGGCATCGGCCGCGCGGCGCGCCTGGGTGCGATCATCAAGGGTGGCATCCATCTCGAGACGCTGGGGCGTATCGATACCATTGTTCTCGACAAGACCGGGACGCTGACGCGGGGCCAGCCCGGTGTCGAACAGATCCTTCCGGCGCCGGGCATCGATCCGCTCGAACTGCTGCGCCTGACCGCCGCAGCCGAAATGCGCTCCGAGCATCCGCTCGCCCGCGCCGTCGTCGAGGCGGCGAGCGCGCGGGGCGTGTCGGTGCCGGAGCCCTCATCGGCCGAGTTCAAGGTGGCGCGCGGCATCTCGGCGGTGGTCGAGGGCCGCACCGTGCTGGTCGGGAACCGCGCGTTGCTGGAGGAGGCCGGCGTCGCAGTGCCGCCGCGCGACCACCCGGTGATCGGCTCGGACATCGTGGTCGCGGCGGATGGGCGCTTCATCGGCGAGATCATCGTCGCCGATGCCCTGCGTCCGGAGGCCAGGGCGGCGATGGCGGCGCTGGCCGCCATCGGCGTCAGGACCCTGCTGTTCTCGGGCGACGCGGCCGCGGTCGCGACGAGTGTCGCGCGCGAACTCGGAATCGCCGAGGCCGTCGGCGACATGCTGCCCCAGGACAAGCTGGCGCGGGTGCGGGCGCTGGTCAAAGAGGGACGCGTCGTCGGCATGGTCGGCGACGGCGTCAACGATGCGCCGGCTCTGACGGCCGCCAACCTCGGCATCGCCATGGGCGCCGGCACCGACATCGCCAAGGACAGCGCCGACATCATCCTGATCGGCAACGACCTGCTGAAGCTCGTCGACACGCTGCAGATCGCGCGGCAGACGCGCGGGGTGATCTGGCAGAACTTCGCCGGAACGCTCATCATTGATGCGTTGGGAATCGCTCTGGCGGCGACCGGGTTCCTGAACCCGCTGATCGCCGCCTTCATCCATGTCGGCTCCGAACTGGTCTTCCTCGGCAATTCGGCGCGGATGCTGCCGCGCGGGGCGGAGGATGAGCCGGCGCCTCTTGCCGTGCCTCCTGCCGCGCCTCTTGTCGCGCCCACGACGGTCGAGAGCGCCTGACGCCGCGGCGTCTCGCGTCAGGCTGCGCTTTCGAGCCGCGTCTGCCAGCGCGAGATGTCGACGCGCGCGGTCAGCGGCAGATGGTCCGAGGCCTTGCGGGCGAGCGGCGTGTCATGCACGCAGAGTTCGGAGATCAGCCCTTCCGGCCAGGCCAGGATCCGGTCGAGCGGCAGCATCGGCCGGCGAGACGGGAAGCTCGGCGGATGCTTCATGTCGGCGAAATGCGGGACGAGCACGTCCAGCGCCGAACGACGGCCGCGCCGCCATTCGTTGAAATCGCCGAGCAGGATGGTCGGCATCGGGGTGAGTTCGAGGAAGGCGTGCAGCAGCATCGTCGCCTGGTCGATGCGCGAGCGCCGCAGCAGCCCCAGATGGGCCGCGATGACCCGGAAGCGGCCCTCGCCGAGATCGAGTTCGGCGACCACCGCGCCCCGCGGCTCGACGCCCGGGAGCTTGAGCCTGAAGCGCCGGTAGGAGAGCGGCTCGCCGCGCACCAGCAGGGCGTTGCCATGCCAGCCATGGCCGTCGGCCACATCGGACTGGACCAGCAGATGGAGGCCCGTCTCGCGCAGGATCGCGGCGGGGTCGAGCAGGCCGGTGCGTTGCCCGAAGCGCCGGTCGACCTCCTGCAGCGCCACCAGATCGGCCCCGATCTCGGCCAGGACGGAGACGATGCGATCGGGCCGGACGCGCCGGTCGGTGCCGCGGCATTTGTGGATGTTGTAGGATGCGACCTTCACGCGACCTCGCTCATCGTCATCACAGATAGGGCATCAGCAGCCGCGCGGCCGCATCACGGATTTTCACGATCGGCCAGCGCGCGTCGATCTGCTCCAGGCTCAGGGGCGCTCCGCGCTTGCCGTCGATGAGACGGGCGATGCGTTTCGCCAGATCGGCCGCATAGAGCTCCATCGTGATCTCGAAGTTCAGGCGCAGGCTTCGCGCATCCCAGTTGGCGCTGCCGATCAGGCACCAGACCCCGTCGATCGTCGCCAGCTTGGAATGGTCGAAGGGCGCCGGCGAGCGCCAGATCCGGCAGCCGGCCTTGAGCAGCGGGCGAAGATGGGCCTGCATCGCCCAGCCCATCAGCCGGTGATTGTTGCGGGCCGGGATGACGATGTCGACCTCGACGCCCCGCAGCGCGGCGAGCTGGAGCGCGGTGATGATCTGTTCGTCGGGCAGGAAATAGGGTGTCGCGATCCGCAGGCTCGACGAGGCCCCGTTGATCGCCGAGAGCAAGACCAGCATCAGCTGGTCGACGCTCTGGTCGGGACCCGACGAAATCACCCGCGCCGGCGCGGTGCCGACGGCGTGCCCGGAGGGAAACCAGGCGGGGCCTTCGAGGGTCTCGCCCGTCGAGAACGCCCAGTCCTCCTGGAAGCTGTCCATCACCTGCCGCACCACCGGCCCCTCGACGATGAAATGGACGTCGCGAACCGGCTCTCGCGGCCGCGACGCCAGGAGATTCTCGCCGCCGATGTTGAGGCCACCGAGGAAGACCATCCGGCCGTCGATCAGCAGGATCTTCTTGTGCAGGCGCAGGTCGAGCAGCGGCATCTTCCATGGCAGCAGGGAGTGCAAATAGCGCGCCGCCGGAACGCCCTCGCGTCGCAGGGCGTGATAGGCCCGCGAGACCAGGAAGCCGCCACCGAAGCCGTCGATCAGGACGCGGATGGCGACGCCCCGGCGATGCGCCCGCACCAGCGCCGCGATGAAGCTCTCGCCGAGCGCGTCCGTGCGGAAGATGAAGGTCGAGAGCGCAACGCTGGTGGTCGCAGCCTCGATCGCCGCCAGCATCCGCGGATAGGCCTCGTCCCCGCATTCCAGCACGGCGGTGACCGTGCCGGGCTCGGTCGGCGCACGGGTGATGCGGCTGACAGCCCGTTCCAGGCTGCCGGTCGGCCCCGCCACGACGATTGCCCTCGGGCCGCGGCCATGACCCGCCTCGTCGGCGCCGCGCAGGCGCCGCGCCCGCCGCTTCACGCGGTTGATGCCGAAGCCGAAATAGAGCAGCGGGCCGAAGAAGGGCGACAGCCACGCCAGGCCGATCCAGCCGATCGCCGACGACACCTCCCGCTTGCGCATCAGCGCGTGGATGGTGACCGTGCCGGCGGTGGCGAGATGCAGCGCCGTCAGCAGCACAGGGCCCTGGGCGACGAGGCTGTCGAGCGGCGCGGCGAAATCCATCCCCGGCATCTACTATGAAGCCGCATGCTTGGACATCCGCGCGAGCGCCCTCGCTCGCGCCATGCGGTCGCAGCCGCCGCGCGCGACCCTCAGGCCGGCGAGGCGGCGCCGGGCCAGTGCCAGTCGCGAATCTCCGGCATGTCCTCGCCCTGCGCACGGATGTAGGCCGCATGCGCGACCAGCCGATCCTCGCAGCGCTGGCGTGCGCGCGCCGCCTCCAGGCCGCGCTCGGGCAGCCGGTCGATGGCCGCGATGGCGAGGTGGAACCGGTCCAGCCCGTTCATCACCAGCATGTCGAAGGGCGTCGTCGTGGTGCCTTCCTCGCGATAGCCATGGACATGCAGCCCGCCATGATTGGTGCGGTCGTAGGTCAGGCGATGGATCAGCTGCGGATAGCCGTGGAAGGCGAAGATCACGGGCTTGTCCGCTGTGAACAGCGCCTGGAAATCGACTTCGCTCAGCCCGTGCGGATGCTGCCTGCGGCTCTGCAGCGTCATCAGATCGACGACGTTGACGACGCGCAGCGCGAGCTCCGGCAGGGCCTCGCGCAGGAGGACGGCCGCGGCCAGCGTCTCGATCGTCGGCACGTCGCCGGCACAGGCGAGGACGATATCGGGGTCGCAGCCCGCGCGCTCGCGGCCCGCCCAGGGCCAGATGCCGATCCCGGCTTCGGCATGGGCCGCGGCCTCGTCGATCGTCAGCCATTGCGGCGCCGGGGCCTTGCCGGCGACGATGACGTTGATGCGGTCATAGGTCCGCAGGCAGTGGTCGGTCACCCAGAGCAGGGTGTTGGCGTCGGGCGGCAGGTAGATGCGCGCCGTATCGGCCTTCTTGTTGGCGATCAGGTCGAGGAAGCCCGGGTCCTGATGGCTGAAGCCGTTATGGTCCTGCTGCCAGACATGCGAGGTCAGCAGGTAGTTCAGCGAGGCGATCGGCGCGCGCCAGGGGATCTCGCGCGAGACCTTCAGCCATTTGGCGTGCTGGTTCACCATCGAATCGACGATGTGGATGAAGGCCTCGTAGCAGGAGAACAGGCCGTGCCGGCCGGTCAGAAGATAGCCTTCGAGCCAGCCCTGGCAGAGATGCTCGCTCAGCACCTCCATGACCCGGCCCTCCGGCGCGAGATGCACGTCCTCGGGCAGGATCGCCTCCCGCCAGACGCGCTCGGTCACGTCGAACACCGCGTCGAGCCGGTTCGAAGCCGTCTCGTCGGGCCCCATGATCCGGAAGTTCCGCGCCTCCGCGTTGAGGGAGACGACCTCCTTCAGGAACCGGCCCATCGTGCGCGTCGCCTCTGCGGCCGCGCCGCCGGGGCCGGGCAGGGTGATGGCGAAGCGGCGATAGTCGGGCAGCTTCAGCTCGCGCTTCAGCAGCCCGCCATTGGCATGGGGGTTGGCACCCATCCGGCGCGTCCCCGACGGCGCCAGCGCCTGCAGCTCCGGCTTCAGGCGCCCGTCGCCGTCGAACAGCGTCTCGGGCGCGTAGCCGCGCATCCAGTCTTCGAGCAACTTCAAATGGCCCGTATCGCCGCGTGCATTGGCGATCGGCACCTGATGCGAGCGCCAGAAGCCCTCGACCTTCTTGCCGTCGACGGTCTTCGGCCCGGTCCAGCCCTTCGGGCTGCGCAGCACGATCATCGGCCAGCGCGGCCGCCCCGTGCCCCCGCCGCCGGAGCGGGCCTGCTGCTGGATCGCGCGGATGCGGTCGCAGACGAGGTCGAGCGTCCCGGCCATTTGCTGGTGCATCAGGTCCGGCTCGCTGCCCTCGACGAAGAGGGGCTCGTAGCCATAGCCGACGAGCAGGCTGCGCAATTCGTCGGCGGGCATCCGCGCCAGGATCGTCGGATTGGCGATCTTGTAGCCGTTGAGATGCAGGATCGGCAGCACGGCGCCGTCATGCACCGGATCGAGGAACTTGCTCGAATGCCAGGCGGCCGCGAGCGGTCCGGTCTCGGCCTCGCCATCGCCGACGACGCAGGCGACGATCAGCTCGGGATTGTCGAAGGCCGCGCCGAAGGCATGGACCAGCGCATAGCCGAGCTCGCCGCCCTCATGGATCGAGCCCGGCGTCTCCGGCGCGGCATGGCTGGGGATGCCGCCGGGAAAGGAGAACTGCCGGAACAGCTTGCGCAGGCCCTCCGCATCCCGCGAGATCTCGGGATAGGTCTCGCTGTAGGTGCCTTCGAGATAGGTGTTGGCGACCATGCCCGGCCCGCCATGGCCCGGGCCGCACAGGTAGAGCATGTCGAGATCGCGCGCCGCGATCACCCGGTTGAGATGCGCATAGATGAAATTCAGCCCCGGCGTCGTGCCCCAATGGCCGAGCAGGCGCGGCTTGACGTGCTCGGGTTTCAGCGGCTCGCGCAGCAGGGGATTGTCGAGCAGATAGATCTGGCCGACCGAGAGATAGTTCGCCGCGCTCCAGTAGCGGTGGATCAGCGAGAGCTCATCGGGGTTCAGAGGGCTCGGGTTCGGCTTTGCTTGGCTCATCGGAGGCGTCCTTCGCGGTTGCCGGCGGAAGAGACCACGCCGTCTGGCCGCGCGCCCTGATCGAGCGCAAGCGATCTCGAAGTTCTCCGATGCGCGTCGCGCTGCCGGTACGGCCGGGGCAGGTCAACAGAACGACGCGTCCGTCGTATAGCTCGGTAACTTCAGCGAATCGCGAGAGTTCCATGGCCAAGCTCTGCCAGTTCACCTCGCCGGCCGACGGCAAGCCGGTTTACGTCAACCCCGACCGGGTCAGCGTCGTCTACAGCTTCAAGGGCGAGCCGCCCGACACGATCATCGCCTTCTGCAAGGACTTCATGCTCGGCGTCGCCGAGAGCCTGGAGGAAACGGTCGCCCGGCTCGAGGCCGCGACGGCGACGCCGCCCGCCATCGGCTGAGCCGGTCCGGCCTCAACCCGGCATCGGGCGGGCATGCGGGGGCACGTCGCTGCGGTCGAACACGTCCGGGAAGCGCTCCGCCAGCCGGGGCAGCGCGCTCAGGATCTCGCGCAGATGGGTCCGCATCGCAGCCTCCGCCCGCTCGGGATCGCGCGCCTTGATCGCATCGAGAATGGCCTCGTGCTGGGCGATCAGCAGCGCCAGCGGCGAGGCGTCGGGCAGGCTGAGATAGCGCACCCGGTCGGTCTGGGCGCGCGCGCTCTCGACCACCCGCAGCGCCGGGTCGCATTCGACGCAATCGGCGATGGCGCGGTGGAAGGCCTCGTCGAGCGCATAGAAGCGAGCCGAATCGCCGGCTTCGGCCGCCTGCTTCTGGTCGGCGACGAGCTGTTCGATCCGCGCCACGCCGGCTGAATCGATCAGTTCGGCGGCGCTGCGCACCAGCGCGCATTCGATCGCCTCGCGCACGAAGCGGGCGTTGAGCACCTCGCGCACCGAGATCTTGACGACATAGGTGCCCCGGCTCGGCAGCACCTGGAGCAGGCCGGCCTCGGCCAGCTTGATGAACGCCTCGCGCACCGGCTGGCGGCTGACGCCGTAGCGCAGCGCGACCTCCTTCTCCGAGAGCGCCTCGCCGGGCTTCAGGCGCATCTCGATGATCGCCTGCCGCAGGATCTGGATGATCTGCGGGACGATCGGGTCCGCCAGCTTCAGCGCAACAGGGCCGTTCATCCGTCTTGCCTTCTCCGAAGGTCGGGGTATCATACCGGTATGGTGCCATACTTCAATGCGTCCCGAGACGCAGCAAGCACCGCAGGGAGGCTATCAGATGTTCACCGTCAACAGGCGCACGCTGTGCGCGATCGCGTTCGCCGCCGCCAGCCTGGCGCTGCCGGCCGCGGCCCAGGCCCAGGCCCAGCTCAACGTCAACACCGCGCTGACCCGTGACGACCCGCTCTTCAAGGGGCTGGAACGGATGCGCGACCGCGTCGCCGAGCGTTCCAAGAACCAGCTCACCATCCGCATCTTCCCGGGCTCGCAGCTCGGCAAGGACGAGGACGTGCTGGAGCAGGCCCGCGCCGGCGCCAATGTTGCCGTCGTCGTCGACGGCGGCCGTCTCGCCGTCTTCGTCAAGGAGTTCGGCGTGCTCAGCGCGCCCTATCTCGCCGATGGCTTCCAGGGCGTGCGCAAGGTCGTGACCTCGCCGCTGTTCGAGACCTGGGTCGCCAAGCTGCGGACGACGTCGGGCCATCAGGTCCTGTCGTTCAACTGGTGGCAGGGCGACCGCCACCTGATCACCAACAAGCCGGTCAAGGTCCCCGCCGATCTCGCTGGCGTGCGCATGCGCACGCCGGGCGCGCCGGTCTGGATGGAGACGATCCGGGCCATGGGTGCGACGCCGACCCCGATGGGCTGGGGCGAGGTCTACCCGGCCATGCAGCAGAAGGTGATCGACGCGGTCGAGGCGCAGCACCCCGCCACCGTCGGCTCGAAGCTCTACGAGGTCGCCAAGAACGTCACCAAGACGAGCCACTTCAACCCGATCACCGGCATCGTCACCAGCGCCGCCTGGTTCGACAAGCTGACGCCGGAGCTGCAGACCATCCTGCGCGAGGAATCGCTCGCCGCCGGCGACTTCGCCTCCAAGCTGACCGAGGAGTCGCTCGCCGGCTTCGAGGAGACGATGAAGAAGAACGGCATGACCATCGCCGAGGTCGACAAGAAGCCCTTCATCGACGCGACGCAGGGCGTCTACGAGAAGCTCGGCTACACCGATCTGCGCGCCGAGGTTCTGAAGCTCCTCAAGTAACCGGGCCCGATCTGCCCCCTGCCATCCGGCGGCGCGCGCCCAGCGCGCCGCCACCCGTCCGTGCGCATCGATTGGGCCAAGCCGCCATGTCGCAATTCCTGATTTCGGCCGAGTTCCTCGCGGCCAAGCTGCTGTTGGCGGCGATCGTCATCCTCGTCTTCATCGCGGCCCTGGGGCGCACCTTCGGCTACCCGCTGATCTGGTCGATCGACGTGGCACAACTGCTCTTCATCTGGGTCTGTTTCCTCGGCGCCAATCGCGCGATGCGGCTCAAGGCCCATATCGGCGTCGACCTCTTCGTTCGGAAGCTGCCGCGCACGCCGCGCTGGCTCGTCGAGATCGCGCTCGCGCTGCTGTCGCTCGCCTTCCTCATTGCGCTCGCCGTCTCCGGCTATCGGCTGACGATGCTGAACTGGCAGCGCGTCTATGGCGACAGCGGCATCTCCTACGCCTGGGTCACGGCGGCGGTGCCCGTCGGGGCTGCGCTTCTGGCCCTGACCATCGCGATCAACCTGGTCCATGCGCTGCGGACACGCTCGCTGGTCTTCTATGCCGATCGGAGCCTCGACCGCTCCGACAGCCAGCTCGGATGAGGCCCAGACCATGCTGACTCTCTGGGGTCTCTTCTTCCTGCTGATGTTCCTCGGCCTGCCGGTGGCGTTGGCCATCGGCATGTCCGGCTTCTCCTTCTTCGTCTTTTCCGGCTCGATCCCGCTCGGCATCGGCGTCCAGCAGATCGCCACGGCCTCGCAGAGCTTTCCCCTGCTCGCCGTGCCCTTCTTCGTGCTGGCCGGTCACATGATGAACAAGACCGGCATCACGCACCGGCTGATCGCCTGCTCCAACGTGCTGGTGTCCTGGATGGCGGGCGGCCTCGCCCAGGTCTGCATCCTGCTCTCGACGCTGATGGGCGGCGTTTCCGGCTCGGCCGTCGCCGATGCCGCCATGGAGGCGCGCATCCTCGGCCCCGATATGATCCGCAAGGGCTATTCGAAGGGCTTCACCTGCGCGGCCATCGCGGTCGGATCCCTGATCACGGCGACGATCCCGCCGAGCCTGGGCCTGATCCTCTACGGCTTCGTCGGCAACGTCTCGATCGGCCGCCTCTTCCTGGCGGGCGTCATTCCCGGCCTGCTGATGATGGCCGCGCTGATGACGGTGGTCTGGCTCGTCGCCCGCAAGCGCGGCTACCATTCCGCGACGAAGGAACTGCCGACCCGGCAGGCCGTCTGGCGCGCCATCGTCGATGCCAAATGGGCGCTGCTGTTCCCGGTCGCGCTGCTGTTCGGCATCCGCGCCGGCATCTTCACGCCGTCCGAGATCGGCGCCTTTGCGGTCGTCTATGCCGTGGTCGTCGGTGTCTTCCTGCACAAGGAACTGACCCTCGAGAGCTTCATGGAAGCGCTCGGCGAAGGCGTTCTCGACGTCGGCGTGATCATGCTGATCATTCTGCTCTCGGGCATGGTCGGCTATGCGCTGATCTTCGAGCAGGCGCCGCAGGAGGTCGCCGAATGGATGCTGGGCCTGTCCCAGAACCCGCTGGTCATCGTGATCCTGATCCTGGTGTCGCTGCTGATCGCGGGCTGCTTCGTCGAGAGCACGGTGCTCGTCCTGCTGCTGACGCCGATCTTCGTGCCGATCATTACCAAGCTCGGGGTCGACCCCGTGCATTTCGGCATCCTGATGATGTCGATCGTGACGCTCGGCTCGATGACGCCGCCGGTCGGCGTGGCGATGTACACGGTCTGCTCCATCCTCGACTGTTCGATCGAGGAGTATTTCGTCGAATCGCTGCCCTTCATTGCCGCGATCCTCGCTGTGGTCGGCTTCCTCGCCCTGTTCCCGAGCGTCGTGCTGTTCCTCCCCAACCTCCTGATGTGATCCGAGATCGATCCGATGAAACAGACCTGGCGCTGGTTCGGCCCCGACGACGCCGTCACACTCGCCGCAGCCCGCCAGGCCGGCGCGAGCGGCATCGTCACCGCGCTCCACCACATCCCCTATGGCGAAGTCTGGAGCGTCGCCGAGATCGAGAAGCGCAAGGCCGCGATCGCGGCGCCGGGCTTCGGGCTCGACTGGTCGGTGGTGGAAAGCCTGCCCATCCACGAGCGCGTCAAGCTGGGCGAGAGCGATCTCGAGCCGATCTTCGCCAACTACCGGCAGTCGATGGCGAATCTCGCCGCCTGCGGCCTGAAGACGATCTGCTACAACTTCATGCCGGTGCTCGACTGGACGCGGACCGAACTCGACCATCCGCTTCCGGCCGGCGCCCGCGCGCTGCGCTTCAACGCCCATGAATACCTCGCCTTCGACTGGCTGATCCTCGAGCGTCCCGGTGCCGAGGAGGGGCATTCCCCGGAGCTGCGCGACAAGGCGATCGACTGGTTCGCGGCCTCGACGCAGGCCGACCGCGACCGCCTGCTCGCCAACATCATGGCCGGCCTGCCGGGCGCCTATGACCGCTACGACGTGCCGAGCCTAAGGGGTATGCTGGCCCGCTATGCCGGTATCGACGCCGACGGGCTGCGCGCCAACTTCGCCCGCTTCCTGCGCGCCGTGGTCCCCAGCGCGCAGGAACTGGGCATCCGCCTCTGCGTTCATCCGGACGACCCGCCGCGGCCGCTGTTCGGCCTGCCGCGCATCGTCTCGACGGAAAACGACATCGAAGCCGTCCTCGGCATGGTCGATCTTCCGGCCAACGGGCTGACGCTGTGCTCGGGCTCGCTCGGCGCCCATCCCGACAACGACGTGCCCGCCATCGCGCGCCGTTTCGCCGACCGGATCTGGTTCGCGCATCTGCGCAACGTCGCCAAGGACCCCGACGGCTCCTTCATGGAAGCGGAGCATCTCGGCGGCGACACCGACATGGTCGCGCTGATCGCGGCGCTGCTCGACGAGGAGGCGAGGCGCCGCGCCGAAGGGCGTGACGACTGGGAGATCCCGATGCGGCCCGATCATGGCCACGAGATCCTCGACGACATCGGCCGCGGCAGCTTCCCCGGCTATCCGGCGATCGGCCGCCTGCGCGGCCTGGCGGAACTGCGGGGCGTCATGACGGCGCTCGCGCACCGACCGATGGGCCGTCAGGGATGAGCCGGCTCCGCGCGGCCCCGTCGGGGTCGCCGCGAACGCCTGTCGCTGGAGAACCTCGGACGGACCCGCGTCGGTCTCCGCCGGCTCGCGCCGCTAGAGGACCTCGCGCACCCGCAGCAGGGTCGAGTCCATGTGCTGGCCGATGATGCGGCTGAGTTCCGCGGCATCGCGCTTCAGCAGGGCGGCCATCATCTCCTCGTGCTCGGCCACGGCGCCCGCCCACTTCACCGGCCCCTCATTGCCGACGAAGCGCAGGCGCTTGATCCGCGACTGCAGAGTCCCGTGCATTTCCATCAGTGCCGCATTGTCCGATGCGGCGACGATGGCGCTATGGATCGCCTGGTTCAGCTTGAAGTATTCGAGGCGGTTGCGTGTCTCGTAGAGGGCCAGCATCTGCCTGTGCAGGGCGTGGATCGCCTCGATCGTCGCGTCGCTGGCCTTCTCGCAGGCGATGCGCCCGGCGAGCTGTTCGAGCGCCTTCAGCACCTCCAGCACGTCGGCGAGGTCGCGCGCCGAGAAGCGCCGGACGATCGCCCCCTTGGCGGGGAGGATCTCGACCAGCCCCTCGCTGGCGAGGGTCTTGATCGCCTCGCGCAGCGGCGTCCGGGAGACGCCGAGCTGGGCACCGACGACGCCCTCATTGATCCGCTGGCCGGGCTCGAGGCGCCCTTCGATGATCATGTCGCGGACCCGCTCGAGCACCTCGTCATGCAGGGTGCGCCGCGTGATCCGGGGGAAGTCGATCGCTGGCTCGCTCATCGCTGCTCGTCAATCCTGTCTGTGATGCGGTTACGGCACGCGAACCCAGCGCTGTCAAACGCCCCGTCAACCGCCGCTCACGAACAGGCCGTCCTGCCGCCGCCGCATCGCCAGCAGCCCCGATTCGGGCGCGATCTCGACATCGCCCAGCCGGATCGCCTCGCCGGCCTTCACGGCGCGGGCGAGGCGCCGGTCCGCCACCAGATAGAACGGCGCCGGGCGGTCCTCGGCCAGCGCCGTCGCCGGCCGCACCTCGGCGCCGACCCCGTCGATGCTGTGATGGTGCCCACCCATGGTCAGCACCGTGCCGGCCGCGAGATCGCGCCGGGCCACCGCGATCAGGTCCTGCCGCGGGCGGTAGTCCTCGCCATAGCCCGAGCGGCCGAGCCCGGCCGCATCGAGCACCGAGGTTGCGACCTCGACGCCCAGCAGATGGCGCGGCAGGTAGAGCATCGCGGTCCCGCCCGAGTGCGAGAGGACATGGCCCTTGCCTGCCAGCATGTCCCAGGTCTCGGCATTGTCGCAGGTCACGACGATGAAGACGCCGCCGGCGAAGCTCGCCTCCTCGGCGAGGCGCAGATGGTGGAAGACGTCGATGCGCCGGTGACCGGACATCAGTCCGCCCTGGCTCGCTGGGGCGAAGAGGTCCGCGAGTTCGGGCACGCGCGCGGGCGGGGCGTGGAAATCGGCACGGTCGGCGCGGAGATCAAGTGCGTTGGCGACCAGCGTCATCTCGCAGAGGTCGGGCACGGCCCGCAGCGGGAAGGCTCGGCCGAGAACAGCCGCCCGAGCCGCCGCCGTCGCGACGGCTGCCTCCGGGTCGCCGCCGAGCCAGTGCTGTGCCAGGTCCGGCAGGGCGGCTGAGACGCCGTTGCAGGTGACGGTGCCGGATGCCGGGTCGAAGAGGAAGTCATATTCACTCGACTTGCCGGCGGCGACAATCTCGAGCCCGAGCACCTCGGCCCAGCTCGCGAGGCCGATCAGGAGGCTCGGCTGGTCGCCATCGACCGGCGTCACCACGACGCCGGCATCGCGCGCGAGCCGGGCGATGCCGGGGCCGACGACGCTGTCGGCCTCCTTCGAGACCAGCGCGACATGGCGGCGAGCCTCGATCGCCAGCAGGGCGTGGCGGGTCGCCGCCTCCGGGCTGCCGGTTGCCTCGGCGAGAAGCTGGAAGGGCAGGGCGATCACCGTCTCGAGCCGCCCGGCGGCGACGCAGCGGCCAGCCTCCCACGCCGCCCGCGCCTCGGCCGGCGTCTCGCAGAGCGCAATGTCGGCGCTGGCGTAGCCCGCCGCCGAGAACGCCCGGCCGGCCGCTTCGGCCGTCACGTCGACGGCGATCCGCGCGTTGACGAGCGGGATCTTGCGGGCCTGGGCGAGGTAGCTGCGGCCGAAGCCGCCGCTGCCGACAAGGCAGGTTTCGATGGGCTCGCGGATGCGGTCGTAATGCGCGTGGAAATTCATCGGCTCCTCCCAGGGCAGCCTGTCGCGGCCGTACCGCCTCTGTCTCTCTTCCTATCGCAGTTATGATATGCTGCATACAGCATACTTGTGGGGGCTTGCAGGCTGTGTTAGCCAGAGGTCATCGAACATGATGCAGCAGCGGAGCAGGGTGATGGAGGAGCGCATGACGGGCGATCTGCCGGTGGTCGCAGTCGCGATGGGCGACCCGTCGGGCATCAGCCCCGAACTGACGGCGCGCATCCTCGCCGAAGCCGATCTGCGCGCCGCCGCTCGCTATGTCGTCTTCGGCGATGCGCGGCTGCTGCAGCAGGGCATCGCCGATTCCGGCGTCGATCCGCAGGTCCGCATGGTGCGAGACGGAGAGGCGTTGCCGCTCGGCGAGCGCCCGGTCTTCGTCGATCTCGGCAACCACGATCCCGCCGATTTGCAGCGCGGCACGGCGACGCTCGCCGGCGGCAAGGCCGCGACCGAGAACTTCCGCCGCGCGCTCCAGTTCGCGGCCGCCGGCCAGGCCGATGCGGTCTTCTTCACGCCCTTCAACAAGGCCGCGATGCGCTTCGCCTATCCCGGCTATGACGACGAGATCCGCTTCGTGCGCGACGCGATCGGCTTCGATGGGCCGGCGAGCGAATTCAACATCCTCGGCAAGCTCTGGAATGCCCGCGTCACCTCGCACATCCCGCTTTCGGAGGTCGCGGCCAACATCACCCAGGAGCGCATCCTGCGGGCGCTGGCGCTGGCGGACTCCAATCTTCGCGCCGCCGGCTTCGAGCCGCCGCGCATCGCGGTCGCGGGCATCAACCCCCATGCCGGCGACGGCGGCAATTTCGGCCGCGACGAGATCGACACCATCGAGCCCGCGGTGAAGGCGGCCAAGGCCAAGGGCTTCACGGTCGAGGGACCGTTCCCCTCCGACACCGTGTTCCTGCGCGCCCGCAACGGCGATTTCGACGCCGTTCTCACAATGTATCACGACCAGGGCCAGATCGCGATGAAGCTGATCGGCTTCGACAGCGGCGTCACCCTGATCGGCGGCTTCCCCTTCCCGATCTGCACGCCCGCCCATGGCACCGCCTACGAGATCGCCGGCAAGGGCATCGCCAATCTCGGCGCCACCCGGGCCGCGCTCGCGCTCGCTATCAAGATGGCGCAGGACGGCAAGGCGAGGGCCAAGGCCGCCGCCTGAGACCACCATCCCCTCAATAGCCGCCAGCAAGAGCGGTCGCCAAAACCGATCATCAAGGGAGACAACGCATGAAGAGCTTCAGCATCACAGCCGCACTCGCCGGCGCCATCGCCATCGGCGCCGCCGGGACAGCCCAGGCCTGGCAGCCGAACAAGCCGGTCGAATTCGTCGTCACCTCCGGTGCCGGCGGCGGCACCGACAATTTCGCCCGCATGATCCAGTCGATCATCAGCAAGCACAAGCTGATCGACCAGCCGATCGTGGTGGTGAACAAGGGCGGCGGCTCGGGCGCCGAGGGCTATATCCACGGCAAGGCCGGCAAGGGCGACGCCCACCGCGTCGTCTTTGGTACGAACAACGCCTATCTGCTGCCTTACGTCGCCAAGCTCGGCTACAAGCCGTCCGATCTTACCCCCGTCGCCGCCTTGGCCCTCGACGAGTTCCTGCTCTGGGTGAACGGCGATTCGCCCTGGACCGCGCCGAAGGACTTCATCGAAGCGGCCAAGGCCAAGCCCGGCGCGCTGAAGATCGCCGGCAGCCAGTCCAAGGACACGGATCAGACCCTGACGATGATGATTCAGGACGCTACTGGCGCCAAGATCATCTATGTGCCGTTCCAGGGCGGCAATGCCGCGGCCGTCCAGCTCGCAGGCGGCCATGTCGACGGCAACCTCAACAATCCCAACGAGAACATCGGCCAGTGGAAGGCCGGCAAGGTCAAGCCGCTCTGCGTCTTCTCGCCGGTCCGTCTCGCCAAGGGCGAGCCCGTATTCGGCGGCAAGGGCTGGGGCGACATCCCGACCTGCAAGGAATCGGGCCTGCCGATCGAGACCTTCCAGATGCCGCGCACGGTCTGGCTGCCCGCCGAGGTTCCCGCCGATGCGGTCGCTTTCTACGAAGGTGTGCTCGAGAAGGTCTCGAAGACGCCGGAGTGGCAGGAATTCGTCACCCGTACCGCCCAGACCGGCACGTTCCTGAAGGGCAAGGCCCTGACCGACTTCATCGCCAAGGACGACGCGGCGAACAAGAAGATTTTCCAGGCCGAGGGCTGGATCGTCAACTGACGCGGCCTCGCTGATGACCGGACGGCCTTCC
>NCCO01000241.1 GCA_002279705.1 Allobosea sp. 12-68-7 | reverse complement strand
CTGACCGCCTCGGGCGGGCCGTTCCGGACCTGGAGCGCCGAGCGGATCGCGGCCGCCCGGCCCGAGCAGGCGCTGGCCCACCCCAATTATGCGATGGGCGCCAAGATCACGATCGACTCCGCCAGCATGATGAACAAGGGGCTCGAGCTGATCGAGGCCTGCTTCCTGTTCGGGCTGGCGCCAGGGCAGCTCGAGGTGCTGGTCCATCCCCAGCAGATCGTCCATGGCCTCGTCACCTTCCGTGACGGGTCGGTCAGCGCCGGCATGGCGCTGCCGGACATGCGGGTGGCCGCCGCCCATTGCCTCGGCATCGACGGCCGCCTCGACGCGCCGCCCGGCCGTTTCCTCGATCTTGCCACGACCGCGCCGCTGAGCTTCGAGCGGCCGGACCTCGTCCGCTTCCCGGCGCTCGGGCTCGCCATCGCCGCCCTGGCGGCCGGCGGGGCCATGCCCGCCATCCTGAACGCCGCCAACGAGGTGGCCGTCGCGGCCTTCCTGGAGGGGCGGATCGGCTTTCCCGGGATCGCGGGCCTGGTCGAGGCCGTCTGCGCGGGCCCCTGTGCGGGGCTTCCGGCCGCGACCGATGTGGCTGGCGCCCTCGCCATTGACCATGAGGCGAGAAACCGCGCGCGGGAACTCTTGTGGCGGGCGCCCTTCGCTGTCACCTAAGGCGGAGAACGGGAGACGGTGATGGATTTCTTGGCGACACTCTGGAACGCGGGCGCGTTCCTGCCGGCCTACATCCTGCCCTTCCTCTTCGTGCTCACCATCGTCGTCTTCGTCCATGAGCTCGGCCATTTCCTCGTGGCCCGCTGGTGCGGCGTCGACGTCAAGGTCTTCTCGATCGGTTTCGGCCGCGAACTGTTCGGCTTCAACGACCGCCACGGCACGCGCTGGCGCTTTGCGCTGATCCCGCTCGGGGGCTACGTCAAATTCTCGGGCGATGCGGATGCGGCTTCGGCCGGTGCCGATTCCGCCGAACTGGGCACGATGACGCAACAGCAGCGCGAGCGCTCCTTTCCGGCCCAGTCGATTGGCGAGCGCGCGGCCATCGTCGCCGCCGGCCCGATCGCCAACTTCCTGCTCGCCATCCTGATCTTCGGCGCTTCCGTCTACGTCTTCGGCAAGCCGGTGCTCGCGCCGCGCGTCGACCAGGTCGTCGCCGGCAGTGCCGCCGAGCGTGGCGGTCTGCGCGCGGGCGATCTCGTCGTTTCGATCGACGGCCGCGCGATCGCCAGCTTCTCCGACATGCAGCGCGCGATCTCGGTCCGCCCCGAGGAGACGCTGACCGTCGTGGTGGATCGCGCCGGGGCGCTGGTGACGCTGCCCGTGACGCCGGCGCTCGTCGAGCAGAGCACGCCGGTCGGCAAGCAGCGCATCGGCGTCCTCGGTGTCCAGGCCTCGCGTCAGGCCAGCGACTGGCAGCCGCAGCATTTCGGCCTGCTCGAATCGGTCAAGGTCGGCGTCGGCGAGACCTGGTATGTCGTCGAGCGCACCTATGACTACCTCGCCAAGCTCGTGCGCGGGCGTGAATCGGTCGATCAGCTCTCCGGCCCGATTCGGATCGCGCAGGTCTCGGGCATCGTCGCCAGCAGTTCGGGCCTGATGGGGCTGCTCAACCTCGCCGCCATCCTTTCGGTCTCGATCGGCCTGATGAACCTCTTCCCCGTGCCGATGCTCGATGGCGGACATCTGATGTTCTATGCGATCGAGGCGGTGCGCGGCCGTCCCCTCAGCGACCGGGCCCAGGAACTCGGTTTCCGCCTCGGCCTCGGGCTGGTGTTGATGCTGATGCTCTTCGTCACCTGGAACGATCTCGTCCACGTGCGATCACTGCTCTAGCCCTGCGGGCGAAGCCCCGGAATCGCGCGCTCCGCGGGTCGCGCGGACGGGCGGCCCGTTAACGATTTGCGGCGGATTTGAGCGTTCTCGCCGGGCCGGCGCAGGCGCTCGGTGATTTTTGGTGCATCGCAGCATCACTCATGGCAGCCCCTTGCGGGCCGCTTTGCGGCAGAATCGGGGCAATCCGCGTGGCCTCCGAGCAACGAGCGCCCTGAAAATATTTCGTTAACGACAATGCCCGTTTGCACCCCGCGGGAAACTTTGTAGAAGCGAATGGACTGCAATGTCCCCATGCGGCCGCTCGTAGGCGGTCGCCCCCGCGACCGGGGTGGTGACCTGATAAATGGAATAGGCGACCCGATGACGTCGACCCAAAAGAGCCGGTCCATCAGAACGCGGCTCTCTCGATCAGTCGGACTTTCGGCCTTCATGTTGGCCGTGAGCGGTGGCGTGGTGTTCGCGCAGGCCGTGATTGTCCAGGGCAACAGGCGCGTCGATGCGGAGACGATCCGCTCTTACGCGGCAGGCCAGAGCGCGCCGCAGCAGATTCGCGAGACGCTGCTCGCCACAGGCCTCTTCACCAATGTCCAGGTCAGCCGCCGGGGCGCGCAGACGGTCATCTCCGTTCAGGAGAGCGACACGATCAACCGCGTCGCCTTCGAGGGCAACCGCCGCCTGAAGAGCGAAGTCCTGCTTCAGCAGGTCCAGTCGAAGGCTGGCGGGCCGATGAGCCAGCAGCTCATCGATGCTGACGTCGCCCGGCTCAAGGAAGTCTATCGCCGCGCCGGCTACGGTCTGTCCTCGGTCAGCGGCCGCATCGCCCCGCTGCCGAACGGCCGCTCGGACGTCGTCTTCACGATCAGCGAGAGCGGCAAGACCGGCATCAAGTCGATCAACTTCGAAGGCAACCAGGTCTATTCCGATGGCCGCCTGCGCGGCCTGATGACCTCGACCGAATCGAACTTCCTCAGCTGGATCAAGACCTCCGACGTCTATGATCCCGACCGCATCAACGCGGACCTCGAACTGGTCCGTCGCTTCTACCTGAAGAACGGCTATGCCGACTTCCAGATCCTGAACAGCGCCGCTCGCTTCGACGACGCGGCCGGCGGCTGGGTCATCGACGTCACGGTGGCGGAAGGCCCGCAGTACAAGGTCGGCAGCGTCTCGGTCGATTCCTCGGTGCGCGAGATCGATTCAACCACCCTCAAGAATTATGTCGTGACCTCGGCGGGTGACACCTACAACGCCGAAGCCGTCGAGAAGACACTCGTCAGCCTGACGACCGAGGTCTCGCGCCGCGGCTATCCCTCCGCCCAGGTTCGCCCGCGCGGCGACCGCGACGCCGCCGGCCGCCTGATCGGAATCACCTATGTCGTCGATGACGGCCCGCGGGTCTATGTCGAGCGTATCAATGTGCGCGGCAACACCCGCACGCGCGACTATGTCGTCCGCCGCGAGCTCGATCTCGGCGAGGGCGACGCCTACAACAAGGTCATGGTCGACCGCGCCGAGCGTCGCCTGAACAATCTCGGCTTCTTCAACAAGGTCCGCATCACCAACGAGCCGGGCTCCGCGCCCGATCGTGTGGTCGTCAACATCGACGTCGAGGACAAGGCCACGGGCTCGTTCTCGATCTCGGGCGGCTATTCGACCTCGGACGGTGTGATCGGCGAGGTCGCGCTGTCGGAATCGAACTTCCTCGGCCGCGGCCAGTTCGTCCGCATCGCCGGCACGCTCGGCCAGCGCACGCAGGGCATCGATTTCTCCTTCACCGAGCCCTACTTCCTCGGTCGCCGCATCGCGGCGGGCTTCGACCTGTTCTCGAAGTTCAGCGACAACTACGAGACCGGCCGTTTCGAGAGTCGCGTCACCGGCGGTACCGTCCGCTTGACCTTCCCGATCACGGAAGAGTTCTCGATCACGCCGCGCTACTCGCTCTACACCACCGAGATCGATATTCCGAACACGGTCGACCGGCCGTATAACGACTGTACGGTTCCGCTGATCGGCATTACGCCCGGCGCGGCGGGCGCCATCGCCGCCAGCACGAGCATCAACTGCCTGACCAATGGCGAGGCGACGATCGCGGTGAAGGAAGCCGCCGGGACGACGCTGACCTCGATGGTCGGCCTGAGCTTCAACTACAACTCGCTCGACAGCAACCAGAACCCGCGCAACGGCTTCATCGCCGAGATCAAGCCGGAATTCGCCGGTCTGGGCGGCGATTCGAAGTTCCTGCGCGTCGCCGCCGATGCGCGCTACTACAAGGAAATCTTC
>NCCO01000240.1:5962-7304 GCA_002279705.1 Allobosea sp. 12-68-7 | reverse complement strand
ATCGGACGCAACCTCGCGATCCTGCCCTCGGCATGCTTGAACAGCGTCTTCCCGAGGAAAATGTTGGCGTAGAAATCAACGTCGCTCATGCAGACCTCCGGATGAGGCCCGCGGTCTCGACCCGCAGCTTCCGACGCCGTCCCAAAACCGAGATTGAGACGCCCGTCGGATGTTCGCCTGAAATGCGGCCCTCGACCTCTGCAACCGCGCCGCCCAACCACGCGGACAGAGCCGGAATGTCCTCCGCGGCGATAGGGTACTCCAAGATGCACCTTCCCTCCCCAAATAGGAGCGAGGGGCCGCGCAAGTGCCTATACCGGCTGAGGCGCTCCAAGGGCTCCGGCAAGTGCCCAGCGCCACCGGAGCGCCGCATGACGCCTTCCGCGCGGTCGAGCTGGAACAGCGCGATCCCCGCGCGCCGGTGCGCGTCGATCAGCGCGTTCACCTTGCTTTCGTAATAGGAGACGGGCTTGTCCGCTTCCCGAACCGCATAGATGTCGGGCGAACGATCCGCGTCATGGCGCAGTCGCTCCAATTCGACGCCGGCGCCCGAAGGCGACCTGATGGAGGAGGCTGCATAGAAGCGATTGCCCTGCCACGACCAAGCTGCCGTGCACGAACGCGAGCGTTCAGTGTAGGCCGAACTAGAAAACTCCGCCGGCTGTCCGGACGTCGGCAACTCCACGAAAGGACGGACCAGCGGCAGGTCCATTTCTGCCGCAAGAGCGCCTGCATCGTCGACGCTCGCCCATAACATGGGAACGGAGAACCCGCCTCCCGCAACCGAAGCCACCGTGCCGCCCAGACGGTCGGCCACGGCCGCGAACCGCCGCGACACGATCGCACCCACCGCGCCTTCCAGCAACACGCGTCCCGTCTGGGGCCAATGAACGAGGCGTGGCCGTACAAGCAGCCACCGCCGCGAACGCCACGTCGTCGAATTGACGACCTCGATCCAACCTGACCCGCTCAGGACATGCAGCGCCTCCCAGGCCACCCGCCGCGGCTCGAGGCCTCCACTTCCATGCCGTTGGAAGTATCCGGAAAGCAGCTCGACCAACTCGCGCTCGCTCCAACCTGAAGAAGCGCGCGAGTAGATCGCCTCGAGTAGATCCGCGACGGGAGCGTAGACCGAGCACGCGACGTTGACGTCCGAATGTCGTACGAAGACCGGAGCCAACGGGCCTTCGAAGCTCGGTTCCGTGATCCAACCCGCCGCGGAGCGACTGAGATTGCGGAAGTCGAACTCTCGAGCCTCCGGCATCAGCGAGATACGCGCGTCACCGGCAAACTCGCCCCGCTCATGCAGCCGGACGTCCCACGTTCCATCGAGAGGACGAAT
>NCCO01000240.1:0-5936 GCA_002279705.1 Allobosea sp. 12-68-7 | reverse complement strand
AGTATTTCGATCCCTCAGCGCCGGCAAACTCGAGGTTGCCGCTACCTGAACGACGGGACACGATCGACACGGAGAGATCGGGAAGTGCCGACAGTGTCGGAAGGAAGCCAGGCCTGCCGAGGAAGGCAGCACGGCCGACCGGAATGCCGCCTTCCCAACACGGCTCGACGATCTCGTCTCGACACGCCGGGCCGGGAGGCCTGATTTGAGCGAGTGCAGTGACCGCCTGCTCCCATGCAACGGGCGGCGTCACTCCCCATCCGCGCGCTTCCGGCAGATCGAGAGCTAAACGGGCGGCAAGATCCTTGCGCACCGCCAGCCTCACCCGAGGTGTGCTAGGCTCACGTGTCGACTGCCAGTCGCCCGCCTCACCCTGATCGAACGGGATGACACCATCGTTCAATCCCCTCACGAGACCAGCGTAGGGTCCGCGCAGGGAACGGCCCGCGAGATCACGAGCCACGTCGTCGAAGTTCGCGTAGCAGCGGTCGACGCCACTACCGTCGACCATCCTGTACTCGTCATAGCCGTCGAAGTCGGTTTCAAGCGCTATGCGCGCCGGATCCGCATCTTCGGTCGCCGGGCCGTTGCGGGCGGCTCGTCTTACGACTTGGTAGAACGGATGCGTCGCGATGAGGCGCAGGCCACGTTCGTTCTTCGCCTTAAAATCCTCGAAGGCGGCAATGAAACCCGGGGACCACGAGCCGTTCAGCGCGCTGAGCGCTATGCGGCCGATCATTTGAGAGGGGCGTCGCAATTCTTCTTCAGGCACGCCTTCGAACAGCCGCTGCAGGCGGGCGATGTCGCGCCAAGAAGGAAACGTGAGATGCGCCGAGATGCCGATGTTGCGCATCGAGTCGGGGACAATCGGCAGCGAGATACGTCGGAATGGCAGTCCCTGGTCGGCCCGGTGGGCGAGCCATCGCTCCAGCCGTCCCCACAGATGCCTCAACCCCTGCCGGTCGATCACGCTGATGCCGAAGATCTGCTGGAGCCGAACACCGAAATCGAAGCTGTCAACGTGCTCCTCATCAAGCGAGAACACGACACAAGACAGGATGAGGTAGCGAAACCACCCGGGTGCATCCTCCGAGCCGATGGCGGACACCCTGGCCGAGGCGAATGCGTCCTTGACCTCCAAGGCGCTGAAGGACCCGATCAGGGCGCCCTTAATATCGCTTCCCGATAATAGCCCGCGGAGGGCTGCACCAAGCTCCTCCTCGGTCACGTCGAAGAAGCGCACGGGCGAGTTTCCGTGCGGCCCGTCCGACCTCAAATAATGACCAACGAGGGCTTCCTCGATCTGCCGCGCCGCATGCTTGTCCATCAGGCCCCACGAAGGCCCCTCACATGAGCCGCGAAGCTTCGACCGATGGCTTCCCCCAGCTTGACCGGAACCGCGTTCCCGATCAGACGCCCCACCTCCTTGACGAGGATGGGGTCGCCCTGCTTCACGAACCGATAGTTCTTGGGGAAACTCTGGAGAACCGCTCCCTCCCGCAACGAGAGGGCGCGATCTTGTTCGGGATGGCCGAAGCGTCCATTCCCATAACCGAAGAACTGCGTCGTCATTGTTGGAGACGGGCCGTTCCATGACATGCGTCCGTAGACGCTGCCATAACGCTCGCCGCTCCGCTTGCGGTGACAGGCAAGGATCAGATCTTCGGGCCACTCACGCCAATTGCCACCGGGCTTCGAGTGCTTGATGCGCCTCAGATTGATGTCGGTCAGTGCAGCGCATTGATGAAGCCGGTCATTCCCGTCCATCTCACCTGCGACAAGGGCTCGCAGGCCGCCTATCGCGTCACGAACCGTGCGGCGCTTGCCTTGTGGCGTCGTCGGCGCGATCAACTCGACGGAGCCATGTCGGGATGCCATCAGCACGAGGCGCTTGCGGTCCTGTGGAACGCCATAATCGGCGCAGTTCACGACCTGATGAGTCACTGTGAACGAAAGCGCCTCAAGCTTGCCCACGAATGACGAGAAAACTGCCTGATCACGGAGCCTTGGAACGTTCTCCATCGTTACGAAGTCAGGCGACGTTTCTTCGACCAGCCGGGCAAAATGGTCCAAAAGGAACCATCTTCCATCTTGGGTATGATCCCGTCCCTGACTGTAGGTAGAAAACGGTTGGCAGGGCGCGCAGCCTGCAAGAAGGCGAAAGTCGGCCTCGCCCCACGCCTTCTTGATCACGTCACCTGAGATCGTCTCGACCCCGGCTTTCATAAACGGCGCGTCGTTGTTGGCTTCGTACGGATACTCGCAGGCCGGATCAAGATCGACGCCCAAGCGCACGTCAACGCCCGCTCGCCGGAGGCCATGAGTCAGCCCACCGACGCCGCAGAACAAGTCAGCCGCTCGTATCCCGCCAGCTGAGACCGCGCCTCTTTCCATACCCCCGCCCTCATCCACGCAACAAAACCGCCGGGCCTCAACGCTAAGCATGACGTTAACGTTTTGATTCGGCCACTCAACCTAAGCGTGAAGGAGGAACGCGAAACCACAAGTGGCTATCTAAAATAAATCGCTTGATGGTCTTTGAAGCCTATCACGAGTGACCGCAGGCTCGGCTTAAGGCCAGCGCCTAGCTCATCTCCGAGCGTCCCACATCACTCCGCCAGGTCAGATCTACGCCCCCTTTGATACCCACGCTCGAATCCGCATATCCGAAAGAATGAACCAAAAACTTGGCGGAGAAGTTCGATCACGAGCCAGTGATTTCGTTCAAATGATGATTTTTACGACGGCAGCTGCAATGTTATTGGGATTGGGGGCGGCATGGTGGAACATTCGAGCAATCAAACCGTTACATAAACTTACGGATGTGATGCGCAATCTTGCGAAAGGCGATACGAGTGTCGTCATTCCTGATATTCGATCGAAGAATGAAGTTGGCGAAATCGTCAGTGCCGTGCAGGTGTTCAGAACGAACGCCGTTGAAACCGAGATCATCAAGCGACAGCAGGAAGCATTTGCTATCGAAACCGAGATAAAACGCAGGGAATTCATGACAAGACTTGCGGACGAGTTTTCAGCTTCCGTCAATGCGATCATCGCGTCGTTTTCAACAGCATCCGCCGAACTCCATGAGACCGCCCGTGAAATGGCGACAATTGCCGAGGAGACGGCGTTCAAGGCCACAGCCATAGCTGCAGCGTCCGAGCAGGCATCTGTGAATGTCGATGCCGTCGTGACAATGACGGGCGAGCTTGGAAACACGGTGGCTGAGATCAGGCGTCAGGTCACCACGTCGACCCAAGCGACCGCCGAGATTGTCCAAGATGCCGAAAATGCGCGGGCTCAGATTACCCATCTCGTTGCTGCCGCACAAAAAATCGGTGAAGTCGTGAAGTTGATCAGCGACATCACCGAACAGACCAACCTACTAGCCCTGAATGCGACGATTGAGGCAGCGCGCGCTGGTGAGGCCGGGCGGGGCTTTGCGGTTGTTGCAGCGGAAGTCAAGTCACTCGCTGCACAAACAGCGAGTGCTACAAGCGAGATCGGCAACAAGATTACTGCCATGCAGTCTGCAACCATGGACTCGGCGGATATGATCGAGCGCATTGCATCATCGATCGAGCAATTGAATCAGGTCTCTACTGCTATCGCCACGGTTGTAACAGAACAGGGAGCTGCGACTGGCGATATTCGCGCAAATGTCAGCCAAGCCGCTGCGGTGACGCGCGAGGTTAGCGGCAACATGATGGCCGTGAGTAAAACCGCAGAGGGTACCCAACAATCATCTGGGAAGGTCCTTGGCGCTTCAGGAATGCTCTCTGAACGCGCTGACGCGCTTCGAATGCAGGTCGAGAGCTTCATCACGCAGCTCAGGGCGTCATAGTTTCAACAAGCCTGCAAACTGAACAGCCCCTAGCTTCGTGGTCGCCTTCTTCCCTGATTGTGAGGCGAGGAGGCGACGATGGCGCCCGGCAGTTTCAGGGAGGATTTCAAGCACGATGCGGTGGCGCAGATCACCGAGCGGGGTTACCCGGTCGCGGAGGTTCCGCAGCGGCTTATTTCCGCGCCTTATGGCGGGTCCGGTCGACTCTGGGTCAAGGCAACCGGTGGATCAGCAGCACGGTTTTCCCGGTTGGTCGCGTTGATCTCGGTGGAGGCGAGAGTGGCAAAAGCTACGTTGAGCATGGCAGCCCTCGCATCAGATCGACTGCCACGGCCCCTCGCCACAACACGTGAGCAGAAGCGCCGGAATGAACGGCTTCAGCATCTCCGCGGACTGGGCGCCATTCTGGTCCTGCTGTTCCATGCTGCCTACTATCTGGCTCATTTTCGTGGAGATGCACGGTTCACCACCGTATTCTCCGGATTCCTTGGAACTTATGGTGTCGCGATTTTCTTCGCCCTGTCAGGCTACCTGATGGCTGCAGCCTCTTTGAACGCCAGCGCTGCCCGATTCCTGCTTGATCGGATCGTGAGGATCTACCCCCTCCTCATCATCGCTGTGGCGCTGACTAGCATTGGCTTGTGGCTGACTGGATTTCCCCGCCGACCCGATGGCGTCGCCCTCTTGCTCGCACCTGCGGGACCGCGCGACTACATCCTGGGGGTCGAATGGACCCTGCTCTTCGAGATGACCTATTACGTACTCATCGCCGCCGCGATGGCGTTGAGGCTCCGTCGGCTGCTCAGCTGGATCTTTGGTGCTTGGCTGGGCTGGCTTGCGGCAGTGTGTTTCTTGGGCTTGGCGCCCGAGCAGACATTGACCCCGACATTCACGGCTCTCTTTGGCCAAGCGGCCAACAGCGCCTTTCTGATTGGCTTCTTATTGAAGTCGCTGCCAATTGCATCGACGCAAGCGCGGCCGATTGCGCTGCCGCTGGCCCTTGCAGCCGTTGTCGTTGCTGCAGTTGCGCCGCTTAGTCCCGAGGCAGGGCATCGTTGGCTCGCTGCATCGTCTGGCGCCTTACTGTTATTGGCAGCCCTGTCAGCGCCACCAGTGGCTCCAAGCCTGGGCAGTTGGATCTTCAGCAAATTAGGCAACGCCAGTTACGCGTTGTATCTGGTCCATGTCCCAGTGATATTGATTTCACAGCATTTCTTGAGTGAATTCGTTCCCACAATAATTGTCTTTCTGCTATGGATTTTTGTCTCTATTGCGGTGGCGGCTGCCTTAGCGCCCTTGGACGTCGCGCTTCATCAGCTGCTGAAGGCAAGCGTCCGGCTGGCATCGGCACGCACTGCAGCTTACGCGGCTCTTCTTTTCGTTGCGCTGTTCCTGGGCGTCTCACTTTATCAGCAGTATAGGATTGTCGCCGCATCTGACGCTCTTGAACAAGCCCGAAATACACTCTTGAACGTCCCCCCGGCATCAAAGCCAAGTCTCCTGGCGGCGATCGACAGTGCTGCCCTCCTGCCTGATGGTCGTTTGATCGCTCGCGGATATGCGATCGATTTACTCGCGCCAGATGACGACTCACATATTGTGATTGAGCAGGCAGGGCGCGTCGTTGCAATCGATCGCATGACGCGCATGAGACCGTTGGTTGCTCGATCATCTAACCGATCTGACTTGATCGACGTACGCTTTGGATTTGCGGCAGTGACAGCAACCGCCCTGGAATGTGATCGCGGCCCCCTCACGGCGAAGGTAATCTTGTCATCTGAAACCGTTGTGGTGATCGATAGCGGAGCGATGGGTCCGATCTGCAGTCATGCCGACGGCAAACCGGGACGGAACAAGCCGTGAATGGCCAGCGCAGAATTGTAAGAACTGACGGAGACAATCGGGAGTGTCTGAATTTTTGTGTCCAGAACGGTTGAGCTTCACTGTGCGATGAAACGTTCCTCGAACAAAATGGCAAACTGTGAGTTTGCTTCTGACGTTGCCCCCTATTTGCCCTCGTTCATAACTGGACTCTGTTCTCGATGTGGTCCGTCCTGGACCGGGTTGCAAACTCGTTGGGGGTGAGGCCGCC
>NCCO01000034.1 GCA_002279705.1 Allobosea sp. 12-68-7 | reverse complement strand
CGACCATGACGGGGAGGATGTGAGAAACTTATCCCCGCCCTTCCAACCTCCCCTATCCTGCCCCCACCTCATCCCCGAGGGGCAGCCATCCGGAAGGCAAGCCGTTGGTGGGGATGGGCGCGGCGCCTGCGGCCAGCCTTGCAAGCTGGACTCGGGAGGCTTCGGGGCACCGCCCTGGGGGTACTACGGCCCCTGTGCGAGGAGCTCGCTGGAACGGTCTTATGGCTCACGCCTTCGCCCCATGCCCGAATAGACGCGACAACCTGATGAGGGGCACTGGCGTCGAAAGGGCTCGCGGCGGAGGCTGGCTTTCGACCCGATAAGCGCGGCCCGGGGTCACAAATCGCCGACAAGCGGAGCGCCACGGGGCGTGCGGATGGTGGCTCAATCCATCCGCGCCGCATCCTGGCTCAATGGATGCGGCCCTTATACCCCCGCGCCTCTCGGCGCTCCGCTGCCCCTCGATCATCGACCGACGCCGCAAGGCGGGCGGCGGTTTCGCCTGTGCAAGACGACCGGAGACGCCCCGTCGGAGGCTGTTCGTGGACGCCTCGCCATGGCGCGCCGCTGCGAGGTCGGGCATGGTGGCCGCTCGTCTGGCCGAAGGGGGATGGCGCCGCGATGAGGGTTCACCGGATCGGCCGCATCCTGAAACGAACGGCCGCCATTCTCGGCATCGTCGTCGTCGCCCTGCTCGGCCTGCGGATCTATGATTCCGAGCGCGGCGCCCCGCTCGAGACCTGGCACACCTACATCCCCACCGAGCTCTCTGTCGCCGAACTCGATCGCGGCGACTGGCGCGCCTATCTCGCCGCCGAGGAGGCGGCCTTCGCCGCCATCCGCCGCGAGGTGACGCAGAAGCTCGAGCCCGACGCGCGCGTGCCGGTGAACCGCTATTTCGACGGCAGCCCGATCTACCCCGCCCGCTTCGCGCAGGACTGGAACCGCTCCTATGTGCTGCAGCCGGACGGGCCACCGAAAGGCGCGGCCGTCTTCCTGCACGGGCTGACGGATGCGCCCTACAGCCTGCGCCATGTCGCGCGGCAGTATCGCGAGCGCGGCTTCGTCGCGGTGGCCCCTCGCCTGCCCGGCCACGGCACCGTCCCGGCGGGGCTGACCGAGATCGAGTGGCAGGACTGGCTGGCGGCGACCCGGCTGGCGGTGCGCGAGGCACGACGCCTCGCCGGGCCGACCGCGCCGCTGCATCTGGTCGGCTTCTCGAATGGCGGCGCGCTCGCCCTGATGCATGCGCTCGAGGCGCTGGACGATCCGAAGCTGCCGCGGGCGGACCGCCTCGTGCTGATCTCGCCCATGGTCGGGATCACCGCCTTCGCGCGTTTCGCGGGTCTGGCTGCCCTGCCCGCGGTCCTGCCGGCCTTCGCCAAGGCGGCCTGGCTCAGCGTGCTGCCTGAGTTCAACCCTTTCAAATACAACTCGTTTCCGGTCAACGGCGCGCGCCAGTCACATTTGCTGACGGCGGCGCTGCAGCGGACGATCCTCAGGCAATCGCGCGAGGGCCGGCTGAAGGATCTGCCGCCGCTGATCACCTTCCAGTCGGTCATGGACTTCACCGTCTCGACGCGCGCGATCATCACCTCGCTCTATGCCCATCTGCCGGCCAATGGCAGCGAGCTCGTGCTGTTCGACCTCAACCGCAGCGCCAAGTTCGGGCCCCTGCTGAACAGCTCGGCCGATACGCTGCTCGGTCGCATGCTGCCGCCAGTGCCGCGAAACTTTCGGCTTTCGGTCATCACCAATGCGAGCCCGGATGCGAGCGAGGTCGTCGAGCGGGTGACCGAGGCAGGCGCCGGCGAGGAGACCGAACGGCCGCTCGGCCTCGCCTTCCCGCGCGACGTGTTCTCGCTCTCGCATGTGGCGCTGCCATTCCCGCTGACCGACGGGCTCTACGGCATGACGCCTGATCCGGCTGATGATTTCGGCATCCAGCTCGGCTCGGTGGCGGCACGCGGCGAGCGCGGCACGCTGATCGTCAATCTCGACGCGTTGCTGCGGATGTCGTCGAACCCGTTCTACCCCTACCTGCTCGGCCGGATCGACGAGCGGCTGGGAGGGCCGGTGCGGGCGGCGGTGGAGATGAAGGGACAGTAAGAAAGGTCGGTTCCCCTCAGCCCTCATCCTGAGGAGCGGCCGAAGGCCGCGTCTCGAAGGATGATTCAGCGGATCCCGGAACCTCATGGACCATCCTTCGAGACGCCGCTTCGCGGCTCCTCAGGATGAGGGCTGGTGGGAATCCTGCCCCTCAGAACCGCCAGATCAGCGGCACGTAGAACACGGCCATGACGAAGAACCAGATCATCAGCGGCAGGCCGAGCTTCCAGTAATCGCCGAAGGCGTAGCCGCCCGGCCCCATCACCATCAGGTTGGTCGAGGTCGCGATCGGCGTCATGAAGGAGGCCGAGCCGGCGATGCACAGGCTCATCAGGATCGGCCGGGGCGAGACACCCATGCTGGCGGCGGCAGCCATCGCGATCGGGATCACCAGCATGGTGGTGGCAGTGTTGCTCATGATCTGGCCGAGGCAGGCGGTGAGCAGGAACAGGCCGGCGAGGAAAACGGTCGGCCCGCCACTGCCGGTCAGCGCCACCAGCTGGCGCGCGACGAGATCGGCCGCGCCCGACTGCACCATCGCGATCGAGAGCGGCATCATCGCGCCGATCAGGATGATCGTGGTCCAATGGATGGCGCGATAGGCCTCCTCGACCGTGAGGATGCCGGCACCGATCAGCGCCAGCGCGCAGATGAGCGCGGCGACCGCCGGCGGCACGAGGCCCGTCGCCAGCAGCAGGACCAGCGCGCCGAGCGCAGCCAGCGCGACGCCGGCGCCCGCCGCCATCGGCACGGCTTGGCGGCGGACGAGATCGGGCGAATCGACGATCAGCACGTCGGCATCCGCCAGCCGCAGGTCGAGCGCTTTCCAGCTGCCCTTGAGCAGCACCGTGTCCCCGGCCCGTAAGGTTGGATCGGCCGGATCGAGATCGACGCCGCCGCGCTGGACCGCGAGCACGATCAGGTCGCCACCATCGGTGGTCATGCCGGGATGCACCGCCTTGCCGATGAAGGCCGAGCGCGGCGGGATCACCACCTCGGCCAGCCCCGTTCTGCGGTTGAGCAGCGCGCCGGCCGCGTCGCCGTCGTCGGCCTCGTCGCGTGGCGACAGATGTGAGGCGGCGCAAAGCCGGGCGACCGCCCCCGCCTCGCCCTTGACCAGAAGGTAGTCGCCCTCGCGGATCGGCTGATCCCCGCGCGCGATGCCGGATGCTCCGGCCTGAACGCTGACGAGATCGATCGCGCCCTCCTGCTGGGACAGGGCCAGCGCGGCGGGGAGCTTGCCGATCAGATCCGAACTCGCCCGCACCCGCAGATGGAAGAAGCCGTCGGTGAGCCCGTAATGCTCGACCAGCGTCTGGGCGTGCTGGCTGAAGTCGGCGGGCAGGCGCGCATTGCCCTGCGCCGGCAGCAGGCGCTTGCCCAGGAGCAGGATGATCAGCATCGTGCCCGCCAGCAGCGGCAGGCCGACGAGCGCGAATTCGGCGAAACCGAAGCCGGGCAGGCCGCTGTCCTCGAGCGCCTCGGAAACCAGGATGTTCTTGGGCGCGCCGGTCAGCAGGATGTTGGCGCCGGCATGGGCGGAGAAGGCGAGCGGCATCAAAAGCAGCGTCGGCGATTGCCGCAGCCGGATCGCCGCGAGCACCGCGACCGGCATCAGCGCCGCGACCGCGCCGCCGCCGCTGATCAGCGCGGTGAGCGCGCCCGCCGCGGCCATGATGATCACGAGCAGCCGGTTCTTGCTCTCGCCGGCCTTCGCGATCAGGATCGGCCCGGCCCAGGCGGTGACGCCGGTCTTGTCCAGCGCCGCGCTGACGATGAACAGGCTGGCGACGAACATCACCGCGCGGTCGCCGAAGCCGGCCATCGCCTGTTCCAGCGTGACGACGCCCAGCGCCCAGAGCGATAGCGCCGCCCCGATCGCGACCACCACGACCGGCAGCCGGTTCCAGGCGAAGAACGCGATCGTCACCGCAACGACGAGGGCTGTGCTTTCGATGGCGTTCAACACGGGTCGTCCAGGGCTTTGGATCCGGTGGCCGGTCGGCCAAGCATCACTTATGCGGCCATCAGGAAGCCGCCGCCAAGCCAGATGACGAGTCCCAGCAGCACCAGCCCGGCCACGGGCCAGAGCCGCAACCGCCCGTCGAGCCGTTCGATCGCGGCCGGCAGGCGGGCGAAGCGGGGGGCCTGCCGCTCGGCCAGCACCAGGATGTCGCCCTCCGGCACGCGGCCGGCCAGCCCCGCGAAGCGTCCCGCACTGACGAAGACCCCGACGCCCAACATCATCGGCCAGACGAGCTTCCAGAGCGAAGGCAGGCTCCAGGCGCTGGCGAGCGCGCCGCCCGATAGGGTCGGGTAGAGCCACCAGGGGATGAGGAGCGATGCGGCGGCGATGGCGAGCCAGGGCAGGCTTTCACCCAAGGGGGCGCTCGATGGCGGATTGTCGGCCGTCTCGCTGATCATCACGGCGCTGAAATGCAGCATCAGCAGCGTGCTGCCGGCCGCCGCGAGCGAGACCGCGATGCTGAGCACGCCGGAACCGAGCATCGGCTTGACCGCGAGCTTGGCGAGCGCGCCGCTGGTCAAAGGCAGGCCGGCGAGGCTGAGCGCCAGCAGGCCGGTCAGCAGCAGCACGGGCCACCGGCGCGACCCTCCCGAGGCGAAGGCGACGCCGACGGCGAGGAACAGCCCGCCTTTCACCAGTGTGTGATGCACGCCGTAATAGGCCGCAAGCCCCGGCGCGGAGGCATCGCCAGCGGCCAGCCCGGCGCCGAGGATGGCCGCGACGAGGCCCATCTGGCTGACGGTTGAATAGGCCAGGATCGTCTTGGGGCGCCGCTGCGCCACACCCAGCGCCGCTCCACCAAAGGCCGTCAGGATGCCGGCGGTGGCGAGCACCGCGCCCCAGGCCGGTAGCGGGGCCTCGAACGGCAGGAAGCGGATCAGCCCGATCACGCCGGCCTTGACCAGCACGCCGCTCAGCACGGCCGAGGCCGGCATCGGCGCGGCCGGATGGGCGAGCGGCAGCCAGACATGCAGCGGGATCAGCCCCATCTTGAGCGCGAAGCCCAGCATCAACAGAGCCACGATGCCGTCGCGCATCGGCGAGCCCGGCAGGGCCGCCACCGCATCGCGGATCAGCGGATTGGGATCGGGCTGTCCGGCCGCCAGCATGACGAAGGCGAAGAGCAGGAAGGCCTCGCCGAGCAGCGCCAGCACCATGTAGACGAGGCCGGCCCGCCTGGCGGCGTCGGTCTGCTCATGCGCGACCAGCCCATAGGCCGAGAGGCTCGCCAGCGTGAACAGCAGGTAGAAACCGGCGATGTCGGCGACGATGAGGACGCCGAGGCTGCCCGCCAGCGTCAGCAGCCACCAGACGCTGAAAGCCGTCAGCCCCGGCTTGCCGCGCAGATAGGAGGCGGCATAGGCCCCCGCCGCGCTCCAGAGCAGCGCGGCGCCACCGAGCAGGATCGCGCCGGGCTGGTCGAGCGCCAGCGCCATCCGGAACGGCACCGGGAAGGCGATGGCCGTGCCGGCCGGCAGGAGCCCGGCCGCCAGCAGGGCGGGCATGGGCGCAAGCCAAAGCAGCCCCGGCATGCGGGCCCGGACGGCGCGCGACAGGCAGGCGGCCGCCAGCACCAGCGGCGCGAGCAGCGCGGTGGCCAGCAACAGGCCGGTGGCGCTGGCTGCCGCACTCATGGCGACACCGCCAGCGCCATGTCGGGCCGGCCGATCTGCAGCAGACCGAAGGGCTCGAGCGGCAGGAAGCCGAGCGCCACCGCCAGCATCGCCAGGACCAGCGGGATGAGCTCGAGCCTCAGCGGGATCGGCTTGCGCAGCAACAACGGTTCGGCCGGCGTCGCGAGAGCCCGGTCCATCACGCGGAAGACATAGCCGCCGGCCAGCAGCCCGCCGGCCAGAATCGTCAGGGCGAGCCAGAGATGCCCGCCGATGGCGGCGGCCGTCAGGAGCAGGCATTTCGCGATGAAGCCGCCGCTCGGCGGAATGCCCATCAGCGACAGCCCCGCCAACCCGAAGGTCGTGGCGGTCAGCGGCAGGACCCGGCCAAAGCCGCCGAGATCGCGGATGCGGTCATGCCCGACGGCTTCAGCGACGATGCCTGCCGCCATGAACATCGCCGCCTTGGCCAGTGCATGCGAGGTCAGCTGCAGCGCCCCGCCGGTCCAGGCGATGGTGCCCCAGGGCGCGGTCCCGTCGCCGACTCCGGCCAGCGGAAAGACGATGAAGAGATAGCCGATCTGCGCCACGGTCGAATAGGCGATCATCAGCTTCAGCCGCTCCTGCCGCAGCGCCATGACGCTGCAGAACAGGATCGAGGCCGCGCCGAGCACGGCCAGGACCTGCCCCGCGACGGCGGCCGACCCCGGCGGGGCGATGTCGGCGACGAGTCGCAGGATCAGGACAACCGGCGCCTTGATCACCAGCGCCGAGAGCACCGCGCTGGCGGCGGCGGGTGCCCCGGCATGGGCCGGCGGCAGCCACAGATGCAGCGGAAACAGCGCCGCCTTGGCGAGCAGGCCGGGGATCATCAGCGCCAGCGCGATCGGCATGGCCGGGCCGTGCTGGCTCGCGCTCGCGATCAGCCTGATGTCGAGCGTGCCATAGGCGCCGTAGAGCAGGCCGGCGCCGAGCAGATAGAGCATCGAGCCGAGCAGTGCGAACATCAGGTAGCGCAGGGCTGCGGCCATGGTCTCGCCGCGCCCGTCGAGGCAGACCAGCGGCACGGCGGCGAAGGTCAGGAGTTCGAGCGCGACATAGAGGTTGAACAGGTCCTGCGAGACGAAGACGAGGTTGAGCCCGCTCCACAGCCCCATCAGCAAAATCCAGAAGCTCGTCGCCAGGCGGCCGTCGGCGGTTGCGAGGTCGAGCCCGAAGAGTTCCCGGGCGAACAGACCCGTCGCCGCCATCACGACAGCGGTCACCGCCAGCATCATCACCGAAAGCCCATCGGCGCGCAGCGCAATGCCGAGCGGCGGCTGCCAGTTGCCGAGCACATAGATCAGGGCGGCCTGGCTGCGGACCAGCTGGATCCCGGTGGCGAGCGCCACGACGAGGCCGAGCGCCAGCGCAATCAGCGCCACCAGACGGGTGTGGCGCGGGCCCAGCACCAGCATCGCCAGCACGGCCGCAGCCGGCAGCATGACGGCCAGCACCAGCAACAGGCCGCCGGGCGTCGCGGCATAGGCCGGCGTCATGCGTCGCTCCGCGGCGGCGGTGCCGGCGCCGCGGCGTCGAGCGATGCGCTCCCGGTCAGCGAGGCCAGACGCCGCAGCAGCGCGACCGCGAGCGCCGTCGCCGCGAAGGCGACGACGATGCCGGTGATGACCATAGCCTGCGGCACCGGATCGCCCCCCAGCCCCATCGCCGCCCCGCGGCGTGCGACCGCCCCGAAGACGAGGAAGATGCCCGCGCCGAGGATGTTGAAGCCGACGATCCGGCGCAGCAGATCGGGATGGCCGACGATGCAGAACAGGCCGATGCCGACGAGCGCGGCGCCGCACAGGCCAAACAGCGACGCCGATGTCAGGGCCAGCGCGCTCATGGTGCGGGCGCCCTGTCCGGCGGGCCGGCGACGAGCAGGGCGAGCGTGCCCGCGATCGACAGCGTCAGCGCCGCCTCGATGCCGACGATCAGCGGCTTGGCGATGGCCTCCGGATAGGACAGGAACCCTTGAGCGACCGCGACGCCGAGGAAGCCGACCAGCACGAACAGCGCCGGCCCGCCCGCGAGCATCAGCCGCAGCGCCCTCGCCTGCGTCGGTGGCGCCGGGCGCAGGCCGGCCAGCATCACCAGCAGCGCCATCGCGGCCAGGATGGTGCCGGCCTGAAAGGTACCGCCGGGCAGATCCGCGCCGACCCAGACCTGGTAGACCGCGATCAGCACACCGAAGGGCGGCAGCACCCGGGCCAGAAAGACCAGCGGCTCCGGGATGATCGCCGGTCGCAGCTGCGAGGCCCCGCCCCAGGCGGCGTCGCGGCTCAGCGACCAGACACCGACGAGCGCGAGGATCAGCACGATCTTCTCCAGCAGCGTGTCGATGGCGCGATAGGCCAGCAGCACGGCGGTGACGGGATTGCCGAGCCCCGTCGTCTCCAGCGACGCGATGGCCTGATGCGCGAGGCTCGGCGCCGGCCGGGGAAAGGCGAGCACGATCGCGCCCAGCGCCAGGGTGACGAGGCCGCAGGCGATCGCCGGGGCGAGCCAGCGCCGCGGTTCGGCCCGGACCATCGCCTCGGGAGCGATTTCGCGCGCGAGATGGGCGTGGGCGCGCAGCAGGAGCATGCCGGTCAGGCCGCCGCCGATCGCGGTCTCGGTCAGCGCGACATCGACGGAGGCCAGCCGCGCCCAGCCGATGCCGAGCAGCAGGCCAAAGGCGATGAAGGCGAGGATCGCGCCGCGGCCATCGCGGGTTACAACGACATGCAGCGCCAGCGCGATCAGCCCCGCGACCAGCGCGATGTCGAAGACGAGGCTCATGCCTGCGGCTTCCTTCGGGCGGCGATGCCGGCGATCAACTGGCTCGCGGTCGCGGCCGAGAGCTGCGCCAGGAGCCAAATGCAGACGAGCTTGACGCCGCCCATCGGGCTCGCCTGTTGCGGCAGCAATCCGAGCACGATCAGGCCGAGTCCGAGATTGTCAGCCTTGCTCAGAGCATGCAGGCGGCTGAGCGTATCGGGAAAGCGCAGCAGCCCCACCGTTCCCGCCAGGAACAGGAGGGCGCCGGCGACGACGCAGACCAGCGTGAAGGCGTCCGTCAGGCCCATCATGCGGGCTCGTCGGGTTTCGTGGCGGCTTGGGGAGGCTCGCTCTCTCCCAGCGTGAAGGCCGCGCAGGAGAAGGCCGACAGCAGGACCAGCAACAGCGCGACATCGGCCAGCGCCGGCTGCGCCGTGGCCGCGCCGAGCAGGAGCAGCGTGGCGGCGCCGCCGGTCCCGAGCAACTGCACCGCCATCAGCTTCTCGATCGCGATCGCGGAGCGCAGCACGATCGCCAGTCCGGCGGCGCTGGCCAGCAGGACGAAGAGGGCCGTCAGGGTCAGGCTCTCAGGCACCAGAGCGATCTCCCGGCAGGATGCGCAGGAAGGCGGCTTCGTCGGCGGCGAGTTCGGCCGTGACGGATGCGTCGCTGTCGAGGCAATGCACGCGCATGTCTCCGCTCGCCGCACAGGATACGGGCAGCTTGCCCGGCTGCAGGCTCATCACCGCGCAGAGCGCGCCCTGCGCCATCCCCGGCCGCAGGCTGGCCCGATAGGTGACGAGTCCGGGCTTCATCGCGATGCGCCGGGCGAAGGCGCGCCTGGCGACGTCGAAGCCCGCCACCATCGCCTGCGGCAGGAAGCGCAGGACGAAGCGGACGAGCCCCGTCAGCGACAGCCGGCTCTCCGGCGGCCAGAGCGGGATGCTGGCCCCGGTCGCTGCGGCTGCCGCGATGAGGCCGACCGGCCAATCCTTGGGCGCCGCGCCGATCAGGACGAGCCAGAGCGCAAAGAAGAAAAGGCCTCGTCCCAGCAGGCTGGGCCACGAGAGGGGTTGGCGCGGTGATGCCGGCGCGGTCATGGCGAGGAGGGCCCGTCGGCCGGCGCGCAGCGAACCGCTTCAGGCCTGCGCGAACGGCGAGCCGAAGACGAAGCGCAAAGACAATTGACGGATCCACTGTACGAAGACGATTTTTGTCTTTGCGTCTTCATGGCAAAACGCGATCTCTTGCTTGATTTCGCAGTAGCATCTTGCATTTCGTTCTGCCGTCAGGCTAGCATCCGGTGTCCGGGCGGGCATCTGCCGCCTGTCTCAGTTCTGTGCCCGCCGTCCCATTTTCGGGTGGGCCGTTTCGGGTCGCATCGATGGTCGCTGAGCGTCGTCTGGAAGCGTCCGCCCTCTCGCCGGGGAGTGGCTCGAATCGTGCCACGCCTTGCGCAGCGGCGCCCGGCCGATGCTGATCGAACCGCGCGGCGGCGACGCCGAGGACGACGCCAGCAGCACCAAGACCCATTCGCTGCTCGCCATCGCCGGCACGCTGCTGGGCGAGATCAACCTGCCGAAGCTGGCCCTGGCCTGGATCATCCTGGCACTCGTGCCCGGCATCCTGCTCGGCGTCGCCCCGCTGGTGGTGACCGCCTGGTATGACGACGTTGCCGACCGCATCCTGGCGCTGGCCGGCATCGGGCCGGTGCTGGTGCTGGCTGGCCTGGCGGCGATCGGCTGGTTCGGCCTGCGGCCGCTGCTGCGCGCCGTCGAGCGCAGCTTCTGGTCGCTGATCTCGCTGGCCGTCCAGCCCGGCTATGTGCTCGCCCGCGAGGGCCTGCGTCATCTCGCCGAGCGCTTCCTGCCGGCCGGCGCGAGCGAAGCCAGCCGCGCGCGGTTGCGGGGGCTGACGGCCTTCGCGGCGGGCCTGGGCGCTGCGCTGATCGCGCTCGCGATCACGGCGGCCGTCTGGCCGGCGACGCGCTGGTCCGGCGAGGTCGCCGATCTGGCCTACCCGTTGCGGCTGGTGCGGCCCGCGCTCGCCAACACCATCGCCGTGATGAGCGCCTATTTTGCCGGGGCCGCGCTGCTCTGGGGTATCGCCGACGGGACGATGGACCAGCCGCGCGATCTCGAGCGCTTCGACGAGGCCGCCTCATCCGACAGGGTGTGGCGGGTGGCGCATCTCTCGGACATCCATGTCGTCGGCGAGCGCTACGGCTTTCGCATCGAGAGCGGCCGGGCCGGCCCGCGCGGGAACGACCGGTTGGCCCTGGTGCTGGCGCGGCTCGCGGCGATCCATGCCGCCGCGCCGCTCGATCTCGTGCTGATCAGCGGCGACATGACCGATGCCGGCCGCTCGGCCGAATGGGGCGAGTTCCTCGACGCTCTCGCCCGCCATCCCGACCTCGCGGCGCTGACCCTCGTCCTGCCCGGCAACCACGACGTCAACATCGTCGACCGGGCCAATCCGGCGCGGCTCGAACTCCCCGGCAGTCCCGGGAAACGCCTTCGCCAGATGCGGACCCTTTCGGTGACGGAGGCCGTGCAGGGCGGGCGCGTCCATGTCGTCGACAAGACGATGGGCCGGATCGGGCAGACGCTGTCGGAGCGGCTGGCACCGCATCGCGCCGCGATCGCGGCCTTCGCCGATGCGGGGGGCCTGCGCCTGTCGCGGGGGCTGTCGGCAATCTGGGAGGCCTCCTTCCCGATGGTGCTGCCGCCGTCCGAGCCGGACGGGCTCGGGATCGTGCTCTTGAACTCGAATGCGGAAACGCATTTCTCCTTCACCAACGCGCTCGGCCTCGTGGCGGAGGAGGACATGCAGGCGACGCTGGCGGCCCTGGCGCAATATCCCCGCGCCCGCTTCGTCGTGGCGCTGCATCACCACCCGGTCGAATATCCGCAGCAGGCCAAGGCCTTCTCGGAGCGGATCGGCACGGCGCTGATCAATGGCAGCCGCTTCGTGCGCCTGCTGAAGCCGCAGGCGCACCGGCTCGTCGCGATGCATGGCCACCGCCATGTCGACTGGATCGGCCGCTGCGGCCCGCTGCGCATCGTCTCGGCGCCCTCCCCGGTCATGGAGGCCACGCATGACGAGCCGACCGCCTTCTACATCCACCGAATCGGCGCGCGCGCGGATGGCGGGCTGGCCCTGATGGCGCCGGAGCGGATCGAGATCGGGCCGACATGGTCCGGGGCGCCGGGCGAGCCCTCATCCTGAGGAGGCCCGCAGGGCCGTCTCGAAGGATGGTTCAGTGATCTCGGGAGCCTCCTGAATCATCCTTCGAGACGCCGCTTTGCGGCTTCTCAGGATGAGGGCTGCGATCTGCCCCTCAGACCTTGACGACGTCGTTGGCCGGAACCGGCTCGGCGGCCCCCGAGCCGAACAGCTCCGCCACCCAGAGGCTCGCCGGATGCTGGGCGCAGAAGGTCAAGAGCGCGATGGTGACGGGCACGCCGATGAAGGCGCCGAACACGCCCCAGAGATAGGCCCAGAAGAACACCGAGAACAGAACCAGCGTCGGTGACATCGAGAGCGCGCTGCCGGCGACGCGGGGTTCGATATAGCTGCCGACGACGAACTGGATCAGGTTCAGGCAGGCGAAGACCGCGACCACCGCCTGCCAGGAGCCGAACTGTGTCATAGCGAACAGCGTCGGGAAGACGGTCGCCACCAGCGGCCCGAGGAAGGGGATGTAGTTCAGCGAGAAGGCGATGAAGCCCCATTCCGCCGCCAGCGGCAGGCCCACGGCCGTGGCGAAGCCCCAGACCAGCACGCCGGTGATCAGGCTCATCACGGTCCGCACCGCCATGTAACGATGCAGCTTGGCGGCGGTCTGCAGGCTGCCGCGCAGGAGCACGTCGCCGACGAGGCGGTTGCGCATGCCCTTGAGCTTGCGCCCGAAATCCTCGACCTCGAGCAGGCCGAGGATGACGTAGACCAGCACCACCAGCCAGAAGCTCATCGTCGTGTTGAGCCGGCCGCTGATCGTCTGCGCCATGCGCAGCATCCAGGCGACGTTGAAGTTCTCCGCCCAGAGCCCGGTCACGGCGATGCCATGGCCTTCGAGCCAGAGCGTCGCCTGGTCGTAGAGCTGCTGGAACCGCGTGGCATCGGCCGCGATCCAGCGCCCGACGCGGCCGAAGGCCCAGACGATCAGCGAGCCGAAGGCGACGAAGGCGAGCACCATCACCACGATGCTGATCGCCAGCGCCAGCATGCGCGGCAGGAAACCCTGCAGGCTGCGCTGCAACGGCCAGACCAGCGCGATGATGAACAGCGCGAACGCGACGGGTGCGAAGACGGAACTGGCGACCGACAGGGCCGCGACGACGAGGATGACCGCGATCAGGACCTGCGCGCCTTGATGAATCCTGCCGCTGGTCATTCCGGTCACACGCCCTGCGTCAGTTCATCGAGGTCGAGCGTCGAGCGCTGGCCGAGATCGTCCCTGTGCGCGCGGTAGAAGGCTTCCGCCGACTGCCGCCCCTCCGCCCGCAGCATGGTCAGGAACTCCCATTCCGCGTTGAGCTTCGAGGAATAGCCGAGCTCCGCCATCCTGTCGCTGGTGACCCGGTGAATCCGCATCCCCGCCCAGCGCGCGCCCTCGCGATCCCTGGGATTGGCACTGTTGCGCAGCAGCGCCATCATCCTGAGTTCCTTCAGCAGGACGCTGTTGAAGGAGACCTCGTTGAGGCGGTTGAGGATGTCGCGGGCGGTCGTCGGCGTGCCCGGCCGCTCGACCGGGTTGATCTGGACCAGGATGGTGTCGAGCGCGTCGCTCTCCTGGATCAGCGGCGTCATCGTCGGGTTGCCGGAATAGCCGCCGTCCCAATAGCCGTCGCCATCGATCTCGATGGCCTGGAACAGGGTCGGCAGGCAGGCCGAGGCGAGCAGCACCTGCGGCGTGATCTCGGCGTTGCGGAAGACCCGGCCGCGGCCGGTGCGGACATTGGTGGCCGTGACGAAGAGCTTGATCGGGCCAGCCGCCAGCGCCTCGAAGTCGATCACCTCGGCCAGGATGTCGGCCAGCGGGTTCGCGCCGCCGGGATTGAGGCTGTAGGGCGAGACGACGCGGGACATCAGGTCCATCGCGACGAAGAGTGGCGAGTTGTCGAGCGTCCAGCGCCCGAGCAGGACATCGAGCGGGCTACGCTGGAACGGGCTGAAGCGCGCGGCCTCCGAGGTCTTCAGCCAGAACGCCTCCAGCGCCTGCCGCGCGCCCTCGCGACCGGCCGTGGCGAAGCCCGAGGCCAGGACGGCCGCGTTCATCGCGCCGGCGGACGTGCCCGAGATCGCGCTGATCGTCAACCAGTCCTCCTCGAGGATGCGGTCGAGCACGCCCCAGGTGAAGGCGCCATGCGCGCCGCCACCCTGGAGGGCGAGGTCGATGATGAGCGGAGTGCGGCCATCGCTGCGCCCGGCCGGGGCTGCCTTGCCCGGCGTCTTCGGAACCTTGCTCACCGGTCTCCTCCTCGCTTGCCCACGCCCTGCCCGATCATGGCGATTTCACCAGGCCCGAAAAGCCCGCCACCGCCAGCAGGCTCAGCGCCCAGCCGACGATCGCCTGGACATAGAAATAGCTGATCGCGACCCGCCCGTGACGGCCGACCGGATTGGGCCGCCAGAAGGATTTCTGCCCGAGATCGAGCACGGGCAACAGCGTATCGAGCGAATAGAACCACGGGTTGAATTCCGGATAGCTCGACGCCTCCCCCTGCTCGCGATAGCAGGCGAGTTGCGTCTGGCCGGGCGCGGCGCGCCCTTGCGCGGCCTGGGGCGGAGCGCCGAGGAGCCGTTGCTGGGTGCGCTCGACGCCGCAGAGCGTCCATTCTGGCGCGCGCAGCACGACGGCGCTGTTGGGTTTGAAGGCGCCGGCCCGCTCCGCCATCGCGAAGATGCCGACGCCCATGAGCCAGAACAGGATCAGCCAGACGAAGGCGAGCAGCGGCTGGCGGCCATAGACCAGCGTGGCTGCGAGGAAGCCGTCCGTCACAGTCAGCGCCGCACGCCAGAGCGGGTTCTTCGCCCGCGCCCGCCGCGCCCGTCGTTGCAGCCGCTCCTTGACGATGAGGACGGCGCGCGCATCCTCGCCATGGCCCATCTCGCGAAAGACCGCGGCGAGCTGCTCATAGGGTTGCGGCCAGAAATCCTCGCCCCAGCGTTCGGGGGCCTGCCGCGACAGCCAGTCGAGCCGGCTCGCCGCATCGACGGGCGCGGCGATGAAAGCGCCGTAGCGGCAGCGATTGAGCAGCAGATCGCCGGCCGCCGGCCAGGACGCCACCTCGTCATGGATGGTGCCGATCGAGGCGCCGGTCATCGACAGCGCGCCCGCGATCGAAGCCTCGCCGCGCAGGAAGAAGGCGCCCTTGATGGCGCAGCGGCTGATGTCGAGCGCCATCGCGCCAACGTGGGTCAGGGTCGTGCCGCTGGCATCGAGATCGCCGCCGATCACCGAGGCCACGAGCCGGACCTCGCCTGCGGCCGAGGCCTTGCGCAGCACGACGCTGCCGCCGATTTCGACCTCAGTACCATCGATGGCGAGGCTGTCGGCGCTGTCGATCCGGGCGCCGGCGGCGTCGAGATCGGCTGAGATCCGCGCGCCGCCAATGGCGAGGCCGCCGCGCAGCGTCGCTCCCCTCAGCAGAAGGTTGCGCAGTTCGATCGCGTTGGCGTCGATCGCATGGCCGCTGGCGACGCGGATTGTCGCGCCGTCGCATTCGAGGTTGCCGCCGAGGTGCGACTGCGAGACGTTGATCGCGCCCGTCACCTGCGCGCCGCGCAGATAGATGCCGCCGCGTGCCTCCAGCCGTTCGGCTTCGAGACCGGGCAGCGAAGAGCCATCGAGGAAGAGGCGGTTGATGATCGCCGCGCGCAGGATCGGCGTCGCCTCGAAATGGCAGTCGATCAGGCCGATGTCGCGGAAGACATGGCAGGCTTCGAGATCGAGCGTATCGACGATCCAGGCGCCGGTGATGCGGATGCCCTTCTCGTGCGGCCGGCAGCCCGGTTCGCCGCCGAGCATGAGGAACCGCAGGAAGGCAGCCCTGACGACGCGGCTCGGGTCGGGCGCGGTCGGCCGGCTGCCGTCGCCGAGACGGTCATAGTTGCCGCTGAGCAGGCGGGCGACGACCTCCTCCTCGGCCGGGAGCAACGGCTGGAAGTCGGCGAGCCTGGCGGTCGCGAGCGCCCAGTGCGCCCGCTCCGCCATGGGCCCGCCCACCCCGGACGCGATCATGTCGCCGCCGGCGTCACCGTCTCGCCGGGGGCCGCAGCGGCGAGCGCCTCGCGCAGCGCCGCTTCCTTGGTCTCGTCGAAGGAGGTGCTCATCAGCGTGCCGCCGCTGCCGCGCAGATCGGCCAGGACCTTGTCGGTCGTCATCTTGCGAATCAGCAGGAACAGCCCGGCCGTGTTCGGCTGCAGCGCGGCGGCCGCATCCTTCATGAACTGGTCGTTGATGCCGACATCGGTCAGCTTGCCACCCAGCGCGCCGGAGGCCGCGCCCAGAGCCGTGCCCAGCAGCGGCGCCATGAAGATGAAGCCGATCAGCGTGCCCCAGAGCGCCCCCGAGGCCGCGCCGGTCGTCGTCAAATTGATCAGCTGGTTGAGCTTGATCTGGCCGGCCTGGTCCTTGACCACGACGACGGCGTCGCCGAGCTCGATCAGATATTCGCGCTGCATCGCCAGGATCTTCTGGCGGACCTCCTCGGCCTTCTGCTCGGTCGGGAAGGCGATGAAGACCAGATCGCTCATGGGAGTGTCCTTCGGTTGAAAGGGGCGGTCGTCGCGCCGGCGGCGATCGCGTGATGGTCGCGTCAGCCCGGCGCCCTGGCGGCAGCGGTCGCCGCGCTGCGCGCGGGAGGCAGCGGCGCGACGCGCTGGCCCGGATGCAGCGCCTGCACGCCGGTCGCGACGATGGTTTCACCCGGGACGAGCCCCTGTGAGACGACGACGTGGTCGGGATCGAAGCGCAGAATGTCGATCGGCCGCAGGCTGACCGTCGAGGTTTTGGGATCGACGATCCAGACCGCAGCCCCGCGGCCGGAGGTCGTGAGGGCCTTGGCGGGGATCGACATGATCCGCGCCGAGGTCGTCTCGACCGAACCGACCACCGTCGAGCCCAGCCGCATCGCCTCGGGAGGATCCTGCAGTCCGACGCGGACCTGGAAGGTGCGGGTGACGGGATCGGCCTGCGGCGCGATCTCGCGGATGCGCCCGATGGCGCTGACACCCGGCGCCTCGGCGAGCACGACGCGGACGACCGGGTCGCCCGTCTTGCCCTCGAGCACCCGCGCCGGCACGGCGAAGACCGCATCGCGACCATCCTCGCGGGCGATCTGGAGGATCGGCTGCCCAGGCTGGACGACCTCGCCGGGCTCGGCGCTGCGCACCGTCACGACGCCGGCGACATCGGCACGCAGATCGGTGAAGCCGAGACGGTCGCGGGCCTGTTCGAGCTGGGCCTCGGCGTTCTCGAGCGCGGCCTGGGCGGTCTCCTGCGCCTTTTGAGCGGCATCGAAGCGCGGCCGCGTGGTGAAGCCCTGCCCCATCAGCCGCTCCTGCCGCTCGAAGGTGCTGCGCGCGGTGACGACCTCGCCGCGCGCGGCCTCCAGCGCCGCTTCGGCGGCGGCGACGGCGTTGGTCTCGATGGTCCGGTCGAGCCTGGCGACCACCTGCCCGGGCACGACGCGGTCCCCGACATTGACCGGCCGCTCGGCGATCCGCCCGGCGATCCGGAAGGCGAGCGACACCGTCTTTTCAGCCTGGATCTCGCCGGAGAGCTCGACCCCCGCGGTGAGGAGGCTGGCCTCGACCTTGACGACCTGGACGGGACGGCCGGCCTGGGGAGGCGCCTTCTCGGCGCGGTCGCAGCCCGCAAGCGCGAGCAGCAGCGGCAGGCCGCAGAGGGGCAGGAGCGGCCGCGTGCGACGGACCAAGGCGCGTCTCGCTGACGGAGGACGGGTCATCGCGCAGCCGCTCCCACTGTGTCGGGCGTAGCGCCCTGCGCCGGTTCGGCGGCGGGCGACGCCCCCCCGAAGACGGTGACGTAGAGCACCGGCAGGAGGACGAGCGTCAGCACCGTCGCGACCAGGAGCCCGCCCATGATCGCGAACGCCATCGGCCCCCAGAACACGGTCGGCGCGATCGGGATCATGCCCAGCACGGTCGAGACCGCGGTCAGCATGATCGGGCGGAAGCGCGTCGAGGCGGCGTCGAGCGCAGCCTGGGTGATGCTCTTGCCGGCCGCGCGCTCGGATTCGATCTGGCTGATCAGGATGACCGCGTTCTTGGTGATGATGCCGATCAGGGCGAGCACGCCGAGCAGGGCGACGAAGCCGAGCGGCTTGCCCGACAGCAGCAGCGCGCCGACCACACCGATCATGCCCAGCGGCGCGATGCTGATCACGATGGCGAAGAGCTTGAAGCTGCGCAGCTCCGCCATCAAAACCGTGAACATGATCAGCAGCATCACCGGCACCACGGCGATGACCGAGGCCTGGGATTTCGCGCTCTCCTCGACCGTACCGCCCGTGGCGATGCCATAGGCGGGCGGCAGCGTCTTTCTGAGCGCCTCGATGCCGGGCGCCAGCGCGCTGACGACCGTCTCGGGCAGGACGCCGGGCTTGATGTCGGCGGCCACCGTCAGCGTCGGCACGCGGTCGCGGCGCCAGATCAGCGGCGCGTCGAGATCGTAGCTGAAGGTGACGAACTGCGAGAGCGGCACGGAGCGCCCGCCGGGCAGCGCCACCTGCATCGTGCGCAGGGTGTCGAGCGAGATGCGGTCTGACCCTTGCGCCCGCACGACGACGTCGACGAGGTAGATGTCGTCGCGCAGCTGCGTCACCACGGTTCCCGAGACGACCGTGTTCACGATCGCGGCGAGGGCCTGCGAGCTCAGGCCGAGGCGACGCGCCTCGTCCTGATCGACCCGCAGCCGCAATTCGCGTGAGGGCTCGATCCAGTCGAAATTGACCTGGTCGGTGTGGGGATTGGCCGCCACGACCTGCGCCAGCTTCATCGCGATGCCGCGGACCTCGGCGATGTCGGGACCCGTCACGCGGTACTGCACCGGCCAGCCGACAGGCGGGCCGAGTTCGAGCGGATAGACCC
>NCCO01000239.1 GCA_002279705.1 Allobosea sp. 12-68-7 | reverse complement strand
GATGGAAGGTCGTTGCATGGAAGTTCCAATGGTTCGTCGGTGATGGACGGCCGCCGCGGCGGCCGGGCTCATGCTGCGACGAAGGCTCTCGGGGGACGCTCCAGCCCGTCGGGATGGCCGGGATCGGCCATGACGGCATCATGCGCCGCGCCGGTGCGCGCAAAACCCGGCGCCGCGAGCGCCGTCACGATCAGCCTGTCGGCCGTTTCATGCAGGTGATCGGCGGCATTGTGTCCATGGACATGGCCCGGCAGTTGTTCGGATGGATCGCCCTCGTCATGCGCATGGCCGTGCTCGGCGACCGTCGCGGCGAGTTCGGCATGGCGGAGGGCTTCGGCTTGGGCCGTCGCGTAAGCGTTGTGCCCGGCCGCCATGTGAGCGGTCGAAAGCAGCACGCCAAGCACCATCGCTAAAGCGATGACGAGGCTGAATCCGGCTTTGATGCTGCAGCGCGACATGCCTGACGGTAGAGCTTTCAACCTTAACGAAAGTTTGACGGTGAAGCACGAATCGCAACGCACCCGCAAAATTGACCTATCCTACCTAGGGGGATAAGGACAGTCATGACTACGGCCCATGTTCACGAGACGCATCCCGCCATCGTCACGCGATTGAAGCGCGCCGATGGGCATCTGCGCAAGGTCATCGAGATGATCGAAGCCGGGCGTCCCTGTCTCGACATCGCCCAGCAATTGCAGGCGGTCGAGAGTGCGATCGGCCAAGCCAAGAAGACCTTGATCCAAGACCATCTCGACCACTGCCTCACCCAGGTCGTTGGGCCGCTGCCGGGCAAACAGCGCGAAGTGCTCGACGCCGTCAAGGCTGTCTCGAAGTACCTGTAGGCGCCCGCCTCCACCGCAACATCGATCACCGATCGGGACCATGCTATGCTGGCCATCCTCGCCAACCGGACCTATCGCCACCTCTTCCTCGCGCAAGTCATCGCACTAGTCGGCACGGGCCTCGCCACGGTCGCGCTCGGCCTGCTCGCCTATGACCTCGCGGGCGCGGATGCCGGGATCGTGCTGGGCACGGCACTCGCGATCAAGATGATCGCCTATGTCGGTGTTGCTCCGATCGCCTCGGCCTTCGCGGAGCGCCTGCCGCGCCGAGCCATGCTGGTGGGGCTCGATCTCGTTCGCGCAGCGGTGGCGCTGGTGCTGCCTTTCGTCACGGAGATCTGGCAGGTTTACGTCCTGATTTTCATGCTGCAGTCGGCATCGGCCGCCTTCACGCCGACCTTCCAGGCGACGATCCCCGACATCCTGCCCGATGAGAAGGACTACACCCAGGCGCTCTCGCTCTCGCGGCTGGCCTATGACCTGGAGAGCCTGCTGAGCCCGGCGCTGGCGGCGCTGCTCCTGACAGTCATCAGCTTCCACAACCTCTTTGCCGGCACGGTCATCGGCTTCATCGCTTCCGCCGCGCTGGTCGTGTCGGTGAATCTGCCGAGCCCAAAGCCCGGCGAGCCGCGCGGCATCTACGACCGCACCACGCGGGGCTTGCGGATCTACTTGGCGACGCCGCGCCTGCGCGGCCTGCTGGCGCTGAGCCTGGCCGTCTCGGCAGCGGGCTCCATGGTCATCGTCAACACCGTCGTCCTCGTGCAGGCGACCTATGGCATGACGCAGCAGGCGACCGCACTCGCCCTGGCGCTGTTCGGCGCCGGCTCGATGACGGCAGCCTTCGCGCTGCCGAGCCTGCTCGACCGGCTCGACGACCGCAAACTGATGCTCGCGGCCGGGGCCGCCTTGCCGGCGCTTCTTCTACTCGGCACCCTCGTTCCGAGCTTTCCCATCCTGCTATCGCTCTGGTTTGCGCTCGGCTTCGCCTACAGCGTGACGCAGACGCCATCGGGGCGCCTGCTGCGGCGCTCAGCTCATGCGGAAGACCGGCCCGCTCTTTTCGCCGCCCAGTTCGCGCTGTCGCATGCCTGCTGGCTTGTCACTTACCCGGCCGCCGGCTGGCTCGGCGCGACGCTCGGCCTGCCCGCGACGTTCGCGGTGATGGCAGCCATCGCCGCGCTGGCGCTCGTGCTGGCGCTCCGCTTCTGGCCGGCGGGCGATGCCGACGAGATCGAGCATGAGCATCTCGCACTGGCGCCCGATCACCCGCATCTGGCTGGAGCGGGCCGACGGCATCGCCATGCCTTCGTGATCGACCGGGAGCACCCGGCCTGGCCCAACACCGGCCGCGCGGGCTAGCCGATGGGCTTGCACGACGAGATCGATCCGGCCATCCGGCGCCTTGCCGCCGGCGAGACGCTGTTTGCGGCCGGCGACGAAACGCGCGGTTTCTTCGAAGTGCGTACGGGACGCGTCAGGCTCATGCGCTTCGGCGCCGATGGCCGCGAGACGGCATTGTTCACGGCAGGGCCGGGAGAGCGCTTCGCCGAGGCCTCGCTTTTCGCCGCGCGCTACCATTGCGACGCCATTGCGCTCAGCGACGCCGTGGTCGCGTGTTTTCCCAGGGCCGCCTGCCTCGCCCGGCTGAACGACGATGCGCCGGCGCGGTTCGACCTGACTGCCGATCTCGCCCGGCAGGTGATGATGCTGCGCTCGCGGTTGACGCTGCGCGACATCCGCTCGGCGCGCGAGCGGGTGCTCGCCTTCCTTGTTGCGGAAGCCGGCGACGACGGGCGCACCGTCGCTTTCGGCGGCTCGCTGCGGGAGATCGCTAGTGCGATCGGCCTGACGCCCGAAGCCTTCTACCGGACGCTGGCCCGGCTCGAATCCGAGGGCGCGATCGAACGGAAGGCAGGCCGCATCGTCTTGGCATGATCTCGATCATGTCGGGGCCGACGGGACTCTGGCAGGTTGGGCGCAAAGGAGTCCCCGATGAACCGGATCGCCCTCACAGCCGTGCTCGTCCTAATTTCGGCAAGCGTCGCGCCGGCCTGGCCGGCAAAAGCGCAGATGCCCAGCCCCTATGCCGGCGAGGAGGGCCGGGAGATCAAGGCGCTGTCGACCAAGGAGATTGATGACCTAACTCAAGGCCGCGGAATGGGGCTCGCCAAGGCTGCCGAACTCAACCGATATCCCGGACCCATGCATGGCCTCGAACTGGCCGAGCCGCTCAAGCTGTCGGACGAGCAACGGCAGGCGCTGAAGGCGATCATGACCCGGATGAGCGCAGAGGCGAAGGCGGTCGGAGAAGACCTACTCGGCCTTGAGCGCGAACTGGACGCAGGCTTCGTTGCGCGGACGATCGACGGCCAGCGCCTGCGGGCGCTGACAGAACGGATCGGCGTCACGCAGGGAGCACTGAGGGCCGTCCATCTCGCCGCCCATATCGAGACCGCGGCCGTCCTTTCCAGGGAACAGATCGCCCAATACGATCTTCTGCGCGGCTATGCCGGTACGCCCGCAGGATCTGGCGCTCATGGATTGCATAAGAAGCATTGAGCAAATTGCGTGATCGCGGCTAGACGAGCGCCGCGATCACAGACTGCGGCCGCTCGTCGAGCTATAGACTGATGGACTATTTGCGCGTCTTTTCGACCTCGCGCTTGACCAACTCGTAAAGTGGGCGAGGACCGAATTCGGTGAGGGGTTGCCCGTTCACGAAGAATGTCGGCGTTCTGCTCACCTCAAGAGCTTTTGCATCTGCGCCATCCTGGTCCAGGGTCGTCTGGAACTCCGGTCGGGCCGCATCGCGCTTGCCCGTCTCGATGTCGAGACCGGCGTCCTTCGCCCGCGCCCAGGCCTTTTCGAGGTCGGGCTTGTCGTGGTCCGCCCACTCCGGCTGGAATTCAAGGAGCGCTTCCTTGACCGGCACGAACTTGCCTTGAAGCCGCGCCGCCTCAAGGATCTTGACGGCAACGTCCGACCCCTCGTGGAACGCCGCGTACCGGATCACGAGCCGCGCATCGGTGGGGAAAAGCGCCAGGATCTGCTTGAGCGGCGGATAGAAGGCGCGGCAGGCCTCGCAGGACGGATCGAAGAACTCGACAATTGTGACCGGAGCATTCGCAGGGCCGATGACGGGCGAATGATCGCGGACGAGCGCCTCGGCGCGCGAGGCCGCAACGGCTTGAGCCCGTTTGGTCTGTTCGTTCCGATGGAAGAGGGTAGCGCCGGAGAAGATCGCGAGGGCGAAGACGCCGGTGAGGACAACGATCACACGGCGGTTCATGACGCGGCCTTTGTTCTGGAGCCGATGAGCGCGATGG
>NCCO01000312.1 GCA_002279705.1 Allobosea sp. 12-68-7 | reverse complement strand
CCGCCCGGCGTCACCAGGATGAAGGGACCGTCGACCTCCTCCATTTCGTGCGGCACGTCGCCATGCAATGGCAATTCGCGCCGCAGATAGCCGGTATAGACCATCTTGTGGCGTACCGACGGCGGTACGTCGATGCCGGTCAGCGGCTTGTTGATCTGCGGCAGGCCATAGACCCAGATCTCGTCGTAGAGGTCGCGCAGCGCGGGTACGACGTTCTTGCGTTCCCACTCCTTGGCCAGCTGGGCGGGATCGTCCATCACGTCGCGCAGGCCGAGGACCAGCGGCGTGCCGCGGTCCTTGAGCAGTCGCAGGGCGGGACCGACCTCGCCGCGCAGGCCGAGCGGCTCCTTGTCGACGATGAAGAGGTCGGGGCGGAAAATGTCGGCGGTGTCGCGAATGATGCGGGTGCGCATCTCGAGCGTGTGCTCGACATTCATGCGCAGGTTGGCCGAGTCGTACTCGCCGGTGTCGATCTTCACGACGCCGGGGATACGCACGAAGTCGACGCCGGAGCGGAATTCATACGAACCGACGACCGGCGAGCCGGACAGGATGAGCACCGACACGGACTGGTCGGCCTCGACGATGGCATTGGCGATCGTGCGACAGCGACTCACATGGCCGAGGCCGAAGGAATCGTGGCTGTAGAGGAGTACGCGCTTGGACCGGGTGCTGGTAGGCATAAGCCTCTCCCTCGCCGAAGCGGCTAGGGGGCGTCGCGAACCCCGGTGCGGCAAACCGGCAAATATCTAATGTAATCAAGGCACTGATCGCCTATAGGGGGAGGCGCGACCGCGGCGACGCAGGATTCATGGAACGTAGTCTCTTCTCCTATATTTGGCGACACAGCCGGCCCGAGCAGATCGTGATCCTGCTGCTGGTGGTCCTGGCCCAGGTTTTCTACTTCATGTCGCTGACGGTGCCGAAATCGGTCATCAACAACGGCATCCAGGGCAACGCGTTCAAGGACAGCAAGACCATCCCCTTCCTGGTCTGGGAGCTGGATCTCTCCGCCATCTTCCCGGGACGGGTCATCCGCTTCTTCGACGGATTCCAGGTCGACCAGCTTCAGTATCTCGTGGTGATGAGCTTCGTCTTCCTGGGCGCCGTCGTCGTCAACGGCCTGTTCAAGAAGACGATCAACACCCAGAAGGGCCGCATGGGCGAGCGCATGCTGCGCCGCCTGCGCTACGAACTCT
>NCCO01000033.1 GCA_002279705.1 Allobosea sp. 12-68-7 | reverse complement strand
AGGCCGCCGTCGTCGAGGCCAGCGCGCCCTGATCCAGCCCGGCCGGGGCCGTCCGCGCCTCGTGCCCGCAATCGGCGCTGCCGGCTTTCCGCCCCGGTGCCAGAACCGACCATGAGTGCGCATGTCGTTCGGCCCGCTCGAGCCTGGAATGCCGCCGCGTCGGCGCAGCCGCTGGTGGTGGCTGGGTCCGCTCGCCAGCATCGTCATCTTCGGCGCTTCGCTGGTGGTGCTCTGGTACATCATCCGGGAGATCGAGCCCGGCGAACTCGCCAATGCCTTCGCCAACGCCAGCTTGCGCCAGCTCGGCCTCGCCTGCGGCTTCACCGCCCTGAGCTATCTGCTGCTGACCGGATATGACGCGCTGGCGCTGAAACGGCTCGGCCTGTCGATCCCTTACCGCACGACCGCGCTCGCCTCTTTCACCAGCTATTCGGTCTCCTTCACGCTGGGCTTCCCGATTGTGACCGGCGGTACCGTGCGCTATTGGATCTACTCGCCCAAGGGCGTGCGCGCCTCCGAGGTCGCGAGCCTCACCGTCATCGCCGGGCTGACCTTCTGGCTCGGCCTCGGCGCCATCCTTTGCGTCAGCCTGTTCTACGCCACGCCCTCGGTCGCGATGCTGGCGCGCACCTCGCCGCTCGTCGTGCAGGCGGTCGGTGCGGCCGTCGCGGCCGGCACCATCAGCTATCTGGTCTGGATCGCGAGTGGCGAGCGCACCATCCGCGTCCGCGGCTGGAACCTGCCGCTGCCGGGTCTCGCCATCACGCTCGGCCAGATGTTCCTGGGCGCAGCCGAGGTCTGCGCGGCGGCGGCCGTGCTCTTCGTCCTGCTGCCGGGCGGCCATGGCATCGACTACCCGACCTTTCTGGCTGTCTATGTCTTCGCCTGCCTCATCGGCATCGCCAGCCATGCGCCCGGCGGGCTCGGGGTCTTCGAGGCCACGATGCTGGTCGCGCTCAGCCGCCTGCCCTTCGAGCCAGTGCTCGGCGCGCTGCTGATCTTCCGGATCATCTACTACATCCTGCCCTTCATCCTGGCGCTGGTCCTGCTGGCGCTGAACGAGATGGTCCGGCGCATCCGCCGCCACGAGCGCTGAAGCCGGCGCTCACTTCAACGCCACCACGATCAGCAGGAACATCAGCACCAGCGCGATCTGCTTGAGGCTCCAGTTGATGCGGCCCAGCAGATCCGGGGTCGCCTCGTCGGGGTCCTCATCGTGAGACGGAGCGGGCTCGGCTTCGCCGGCCGGATGCCACTCGAGGGTCTCGACCAGCCCACGTGCGGGCGCGCTGACACGCCCGTCGGCCTCGACGCCCAGAAACCAGGAGACCGGCACGCCGGGCGCGGTCTCGCGCTCGGTCTCGCGCACCCAGAGATTCGTCACGGCGGAGATCGCGAGCCTGTGCGCCGCGCCGCTGGCGATGGCGCGGGCCAGCGCCTCGAAGACTGCGGGGGGCACATAGATCTCGGCCTGATAGGCCCCTTCGGGCTGCTCGTCGCGATCGCGAAAGCTCAGCAGAAGCAGGGCACGCCCCTCTTCAGCCGCAGCGAGCGGGCGCAAGACGAAACGCATCGCGGTTGCCTCGTCGGCAAAGCCGGCGCGCATGAGCCGGTCGGCGACGAGGCTGGCCCGGCCCTCGATCCGTGTCACATCCTCGACCTTGGCGTCACGCAGTGCAAAGCCTCCGACTGTCTCCAGTCGGTCGGCGACGAGGCGCAATGAGCGTCCCAGCCCCTGGACGAAGCGGTCGGGCGAGCCCTCGACTGTCATCAGGCCCTGCGCCATGGCGACGCGACGCGTCGCGCCTGTTTCGACCATCGGATCACTGCTCCTCAGCTTGCCGCAACGATAACAGGTCGTCGGCCGACGACGAAACCGATTACCATCGGCGCGCGAACGTGGCTTGTGCCGGGCTTTTCACGGCGCTGTCTCAGGCGTTCTGCGCATGGCGAGCCCTGTTCAAGCCGGGTTGTCACGCGTTTCCCGAAGCCCTAGAGCGGCAGGCAGGGGCTTACGACCATCTGCGCCCGCCGTCAGGCGTGAGGCGCCCAGACAGGCTGCCATGACCGACGCATCCCTGACCGCCGGGCCCCGCCATGGCATGCGCTTCCGTTTCTTCGTTGCCCTGATGGCCGCGCTGATGGCGGCCAATGCGCTCGCGATCGACTCGATGCTGCCTGCTCTGCCGCAGATGGCCGAGGCGCTGGGCGTCGCCGGCGCCAATGACCGGCAATGGATCATCACCGCCTATCTGCTCGGCTTCGGCTCGGCGCAGATCGTCTACGGCACGGTCTCGGACCGCTTCGGGCGGCGGCCGGTCCTGCTCTTCGGGCTCGTCGTCTACGTCGCGGCGAGCATCGCGGCCGCCTTCGCCGGCTCCTTCGAGACGATGATGGTGGCCCGCGTCGTCCAGGGACTCGGCGCTGCGGCGACGCGCGTCCTCGTCGTCTCGATCGTGCGCGACTGCTATTCCGGCCGCGACATGGCGCGGGTGATGTCGCTGGCGATGATCGTCTTCCTCGCGGTGCCGATCCTCGCCCCCTCGATCGGCCAGGCGATCCTGCTCATCGCGCCCTGGCGCTGGATCTTCGGTGTGCTGACGATCTTCGGTGCGCTGGTGATGCTCTGGGTCATCCTCAGCCTGCGCGAGACGCAAAGCCCCGAAGACCGCAAGCCGATCGAGTTCGCGACGGTGGTCGCGGCCTTCCGCACCACGCTGACGACGCGGCTCGCCGTCGGCTACATGCTGGCGATGGCCTTCGTGCTCGGCGGGCTCTTCGGCTTCATCAATTCGGCCCAGCAGGTCTTCGTCGATGTCTTCCACGCGCCGGAATGGTTCACCACCATCTTCGCGCTGATCGCGATGTTCATGGCCGCCGCCTCGCTGCTGAACGCGCGCATCGTCGGCAGGCTGGGCATGCGCCGTGTCTCCCATGGCGCACTGCTGGCCTATATCGGCCTGACCGTTGCCCATGCCCTCGTCGCCTGGTGCGGCTACGAATCGCTCTGGAGCTTCGCCGCCTTCCAGGCCGGCGCGATGTTCTGCTTCGGGCTGGTCGCGCCGAATTTCGGCGCGATGGCGATGGACCCGCTCGGCCATGTCGCCGGCACGGCCTCCTCGGTCCAGGGCTTCGTCACGACGATCGGCGGCGCGCTGCTGGGCTTCTATATCGGCCAGCATTTCGACGGCACGGTCGTGCCGCTGACGCTGGGCTTCGCGCTGTGCGGGCTGGTGGCGCTCGCGATCGTGCTGGTGGCGGAGAAGGGCCGGCTCTTTCGCCCCGCCGCGGGCCGTCACTGACGCGACCGGTCGGGGCCGCCCGCGATCTGCCGAAAAAGCCCTGGCGCGGTTGCTCTGGAACGATGCCGCGGTCAGGCTCGTCCGGACGGACGCGGCAATGGGCTATTCGTCCCGCCAGGGGCGCGCGCAAGGCTGTGGGGGATGGAGGGGGCGTACGCCGGGAGAGGACCGGCGCCGGTGTGTCTGCGGGGCGGGCCTCGAGGCCCTCATCCGCCGCCATCGAGGCGACGGGCATGCCGGGAATCGTCTTCAGTCAGGGTAGATAGAGAGAGATTCGCAGTGGCTCGGGAAGCGACGCCGCCGATCGGCCTCCCGTCTCGGTCTCGGATCAGGCCGTCTTCAGATTGACCGCGGAGGACTTGCCGGTCTTGCGATCCGCCTCGAGGTCGTAGCTGATCTTCTGGCCCTCGTTCAGGCCGCGCATGCCCGAGCGCTCGACCGCGCTGATATGCACGAACACGTCCTGACCGCCCTGGTCAGGCGTGATGAAACCATAGCCCTTGGTTTCGTTGAACCATTTCACAGTACCTGTGGCCACGTGATGTTCCTTCAGTCTCAGTTCAGCCCGGCACATGCCGAGCCGAACCTACTGTACGGGGCAATTCGCTCCGGTTGCAATGACGCGGCGCACAACGAGAATTTGGGTCGCAGGCGTGCCATGCCGCAGCCGTAGCGGCCGACATGCCCCACGAGCAAAGCCGGGCGCGAGTGGAGCCCTTGCCCGCCGCGCCGCGCTCACGCATGAACGACGCCGACAAGAGCGCAGGAGAGCTTCACCATGACGACTTACGTGATCGACCCGCCGGCGGTGACGGCCGTGCCGGTGGCGGGCGGCGGGATGTTCCCGGTGCGCCGTGTCTTCTGCGTTGGCCGCAACTACGCCGAACACACCCGCGAGATGGGCGGCGATCCCGACCGCGAGGAGCCCTTCTTCTTCACCAAGCCCGCCGACGCGCTGCTGATCAACGGCTCCGACATGCCCTATCCGACCAAGACCGCCGACCTCCATCACGAGATGGAGCTGGTCGTGGCCATCGGGACCGGCGGCAAGGACATCGCCGAGGCCGACGCGCTCGCCCATGTCTTCGGCTATGCCGCGGGCCTCGACATGACGCGCCGTGATCTCCAGGCCGCCGCCAAGAAGGCCGGCCGTCCGTGGGACATGGCAAAGGGCTTCGACCTGTCCGGCCCGGTCGGCGAGATCGCCCCGGCCAGCCAGATCGGCCACCCGGCCGCAGGCAAGATCGAGCTCGTCGTCAACGGCGTGCCGCGCCAGAGCTCCGACCTCGCCAAGCAGATCTGGAACGTGCCCGAGACGATTTCCTATCTCTCCGGGCTGGTCGAGCTCGCGCCGGGTGACCTGATCTTCACCGGAACGCCCGAAGGCGTCGCTGCCGTCGTCCGTGGCGATGTGCTCGAAGGCGAGATCGCCGGCGTCGGCACCGTCCGCACCCGGATCGCCTGAGGCGCCGCAACCCGTTCCCCATCCCGCAGGAAAGCCGTGTCCATGACCCTGACCGCCGACGCCGCTGGCGTCTTCCCGATCGCGCCGACCCCGTTCAACCCCGACGGCTCGGTCGATTGGGGCTCCACCGAGAAGCTCTTCGCCTTCTATGACGAGATTGGCTCGGACGGCACGACGGTGCTCGGCATCATGGGCGAGGCGCCCAAGCTCGAGCCGGAGGAATCCCTGCGCATCGTCAAGACGGCCGTAGCCGGCATGCCCGGCAAGCCGGTGATCGTCGGCGTCTCGGCGCCGGGTTTCGCCGCGATGCGCACCCTGGCGCGCCAGTCGATGGAGCTCGGCGCGGCTGGCGTCATGATCGCGCCGCCGCCGAGCTTGCGCACCGACGACCAGATCACCGGCTACTACGCCCAGGCCGTCGAGGCGATCGGCACCGACATTCCCTTCGTCATCCAGGACTATCCGCTGACGCTGTCGGTGGTGATGACGCCGGCCGTGATCCGCAAGATCGTCACCGACAACCCCTCATGCGTCATGCTCAAGCATGAGGACTGGCCGGGGCTGGAGAAGATCTCGACGCTGCGCAAGTTCCAGAAGGAGGGCTCCCTGCGCCCGATCTCGATCCTCACCGGCAATGGCGGCCTCTTCCTCGATTTCGAGATGGAGCGCGGCGCCGACGGCGCCATGACCGGCTATGCCTTCCCGGAGCTGCTGATCGACGTCGTGAAGCTGCAGAAGGCCGGAAAGCGCGACGAGGCGCATGACATCTTCGATGCGCATCTGCCGCTGCTGCGCTACGAGCAGCAGCTCGGCGCCGGCCTGGCGGTGCGCAAATACACGCTGATGAAGCGCGGCATCCTCGCCAGCGACGCCCAGCGCAAGCCCGGCTCGGCGATCAGCGCCCTGGCCAAGACCGAGGTCGACTATTTGCTGGCGCGCGTCGCCAAAACCGACAAGCGCGCCGCCCTCTGATCAGCGGGCGGGGCCGCCTCGCCGGGTGGCCCCGCTCCTGACAGCATCTTGCGGATCGACCGCCCGCGCCGATGGACACAGGTTGCGCCGGGCCACTATGGTCCGCGCCATGAGCGAGACAGCCAAGACCGCCGCCGGTGCCGCCGCAGCCCCGGCCCTGAAGCCCGGCGACCATCTCTTCCTGGTCGACGGCTCGAATTTCATCTTCAGGGCCTATTTCCAGTCGATCAACCAGGACCGAAAATACAATGTCCGCTCGGATGGACTGCCCTCCGGCGCGGTCAGGCTCTTCGCCACCAAGCTCTTCCAGTTCGTGCGCGAGGGCGTGCTCGGGGTCCGCCCGACGCATCTCGCCATCGTCTTCGACAAATCCGAGAACTCCTTCCGCAAGGCGATCTACCCTGCCTACAAGGGCAACCGCTCGGACCCGCCGCCCGATCTGATCCCGCAATTTCCGTTGATGCGGGAGGCGGTGCGCGCTTTCGGCCTGCTGCCGGTCGAGCAGGACGTCTACGAGGCCGACGACCTGATCGCGACCTATGCGAAACAGGCGCGCGAGGCCGGCGCCGACGTGCTGATCGTCTCGGCCGACAAGGATCTGATGCAGCTCGTGCGGCCGGGTGTGGCGATGTACGACCCCGCCTCTGGCGACGCCAGGAAGGGCGCGGGCTTCCGCGCCGAGCGCAGGATCGGTGAGCCCGAGGTCGTCGAATACTTCGGCGTCACGCCCGACAAGGTCACCGACGTCCAGGCGCTGGCCGGCGACGCCACCGACAACGTGCCCGGCGCGCCCGGCATCGGCATCAAGACGGCGGCCCAGCTCATCGGCGAATATGGCGATCTCGACACGCTGCTGGCGCGCGCCTCCGAAATCAAGCAGCCCAAGCGCCGGGAGACCCTGACCAATCCCGAGATCGTCGAGAAGATCCGCATCTCGCACAAGCTCGTTTGCCTCGTCGACGATGTCGCGGTCGAGACACCGCTCGAGAACCTGACCCTCGGCCAGCCCGATCCCGTCCGGCTCGTCGCCTTCCTCAAGGCGATGGAGTTCACCACGATCACCAAGCGCGTGGCCGAGGCCTATGACGCCGATGTCGCGGCGATCGATGCCGATGCCGATCTGGCGCCCGGCGGCACGCGCGCGGCCGAGCTCAAGGCGCTCCATGTCGGCGCCGACGCCGAAGACGCGCAGCTCACCCTGTCGGAGGCTGCGAGCGCCGCCGTGACCCAGCCGGTCGCGGCGACCGGAGGCGAGGGCTGGTTGAAGCCGGCCGATCTCGCCGCCGCCCGCAAGGGCGAGGCGCTCGCCGCGAAGATCGACCGCGCGGGCTATGACTGCGTACGCGACCTCGCCTCGCTGGAGCGCTGGATCACCGCGGCTTACGAGGCCGGCCAGGTCGCGGTCGACACCGAGACCAGCGCGATCGACCCGATGCAGGCCGATCTCGTCGGCATCTCGCTCGCCGTCGCGCCCGGCAAGGCCTGCTACATCCCCCTGCAGCATCGCGGCGGCAGCGATCTCTTCGGCGGCGGCATGCTGGAGGGACAGATCCCGCTCGACCAGGCGCTGGCGGCGTTGAAGCCGCTGCTCGCCGATCCCGGCGTGCTCAAGATCGGGCAGAACCTGAAATACGATCTCGTCCTGCTCAAGCGCTACGGCGTCGACGTCGCGCCTGTCGACGACACGATGCTGATCTCCTACGCGCTCGATGCCGGTAACAACAGCCACGGCATGGATCGGCTCTCCGCGCTGCATCTCGGCCATGAGACGATCACCTTCGGCCAGGTCGCCGGCACCGGCAAGGCGCAGGTCACCTTCGACAAGGTCGCGCTCGACAAGGCGACGGAGTACGCCGCCGAGGATGCCGACGTGACGCTGCGGCTCTGGCGCGCCTTGAAGCCGCGTCTGGCGGCGGAGGGCCGCACCACCGTCTACGAGACGCTGGAGCGGCCCCTGATCGACGTGCTCGCCCGCATGGAAGCGCGCGGCATCTCGATCGACCGGCAGATTCTCTCCCGCCTCTCGGGCGAATTCGCCCAGTCTCTCGCCCGGCTGGAGGACGAGATCTACGAGCTCGCCGGCGAGACGTTCACGATCGGCAGCCCCAAGCAGCTCGGCGACATCCTCTTCGGCAAGATGGGGTTGTCCGGCGCCAAGAAGACCGCAACGGGGCAATGGGCGACCGGCGCCGGCGTGCTGGAGGACCTCGCCGAGCAGGGTCACCCGCTGCCCTCCAAAATCCTGGAATGGCGCCAGCTCTCCAAGCTGAAATCGACCTATACCGACTCGCTGCCGGCCTATGTGAACCCGCAGACCCAGCGCGTGCACACCTCCTTCGCGCTGGCGGCGACGACGACGGGCCGGCTGTCCTCCTCCGAGCCGAATCTCCAGAACATCCCGATCCGCACCGAGGCCGGCCGCAAGATCCGCACCGCCTTCGTCGCGGAGAAGGGGTACAAGCTCGTCTCGGCCGACTACAGCCAAATCGAATTGCGCCTGCTCGCGCATATCGCCGAGATCCCGCAGCTGCGGCAGGCCTTCGCCGATGGCATCGACATCCACGCGATGACGGCGTCGGAAATGTTCGGCGTGCCCGTGCAGGGCATGCCCAGCGAGGTCCGCCGCCGCGCCAAGGCGATCAATTTCGGCATCATCTACGGCATTTCGGCCTTCGGCCTCGCCAACCAGCTCGGCATCGGCCGCGAGGAGGCGAGCGCCTATATCCGCAAGTATTTCGAGCGCTTCCCCGGCATCCGCGACTACATGGACGCGACCAAGACCTTCGTGCGCGCCAACGGCCATGTCGAGACGATCTTCGGGCGCATCTGCCATTTCCCGGCGGTCGCCTCGAAGAACCCCTCCGAGCGCGCCTTCGTCGAGCGCCAGGCGATCAACGCGCCGATCCAGGGCTCGGCCGCCGACATCATCCGCCGCGCCATGATCCGCATGGAGGATGCGCTGACGGCGGCACGGCTCGATGTCCGCATGCTCTTGCAGGTGCATGATGAGCTCGTCTTCGAGGTGCCCGACCATCAGGTCGAGGCGGCGCTGCCGGTCATCACCCGCGTGATGGTCGAGGCGCCGCATCCGGCGGTGCAACTGCGGGTTCCGCTCCAGGTCGAGGCCCGCGCGGCGGGTAACTGGGACGAGGCGCACTGACGGGAACCTTCGCCGGCCAGGGCACGTTGTCGCTGCACATGCGCCGGGGGGCGCTGTCGCGCGTCGGAACCTGACACCATGTTGAACTCGTCTGCCTGGAGGCCGTTTCCGCGATACAGGGCGGAGCCTGAGGTCGAGGACCTCAACGAGGACGTCAGCCCCTCCGAGCATGATCTGATCGTCCGCTATGCGATCATCGGCATCTTCGTGATCCTGCTGACGGGCGCGCTCTACCTGACCCGGGTGATCGCGCTGCCGATCACGGCGGGCATCATCTTCGGCCTCGTGCTCGGCCCGGCCGTCGACGGGCTCGTGCGCCGCAACGTCCCCCAGCTCCTCGCCGCCGCGCTCGTCGTGCTGCTGTTCCTCGGCATCATTGTCGCGGCGATCACCGTGCTCGCCGTCCCCGTCGCCAGCCTGAGCGATCAGGGCCCGGCGATGATGACCGCGCTGAAGACCAGGCTCGCCGGCCTCTTCGTGATGATGGACGAAGCCAAGGGCGCCATCGGCACGCTCATGGGCAAGACCGGCGCGGAACTCAGCGTCTCGCAGGGCAACCCGCTGATCGACCTCGCCATGTCGTCCTCGGCGATCGCAGGCGGCCTGCTGATCTTCGTGGCCACCGTCTATTTCTGGCTCGCCACGCGGCGCCATCTCAAGGCCCGCGCCCTGCGCCTCTGCCTCGGCCGGGGTGCAAGGAAATCCGCTGGCGTCTTCTTCCAGGAGATCGAGAGCCGCGTGGCCCGCTATTTCGGGCTGGTGACACTGATCAATCTGGGGATGGGCATCCTCACCATGGGCATCGCCGGGCTGGCGGGACTGCCCTATCCGATCTTCTGGGGCGCGCTGGCCTTCGTCCTCAACTACCTCGCCTTCATCGGCCCGATCATCGTCACCATCATACTGTTCGCCGGTGCGCTGGTCGAGGCGCCCCTCGTCCTGACGGCCGTCTGGCCGGCGGCCGCCTATTTCGTCATCCACCTGATCGAGGGCAATGCGGTGACGCCGGTCTTCGTGGGGCGTCGGCTGACGGTCTCACCCTTCCTCGTCTTCATCGGCTTCATCTTCTGGCTTTGGCTCTGGGGCCCGGTGGGAGCGGTGCTCTCGACTCCGATCCTGCTCGTCGCCATGGTGGCGCAGGAGGAATTCTCGCGCTATCGGGCGGCGCAGGCCGAGGCGAAACCCGCCTGAATCGCGGCCGGAGGGAACCGGCGCACCGCACAGGCGTTGGCCCCGGGATCGGACCCGGACCGATGCCGCCGGCCGAGGCGGATGGTCGAAACGATCGATCGAGTTGATTCACGCAAGGACAGGATGACCGACATGGCCACGAGCACCACCGCCGCCAAACGCGCAGCCGCTTCCGCCAAGCGGGCAAAGGACGAGGTCGTCGCCGGCGGCGAGGAGATCGCGGGCGAGGCGCGCGATACCGCCACCCGCGTCCAGCGCGAGGCCGGTGCGATCGAGGAGAGCCTCACCCGCGGCGCCGAGGATCTGGTCGCGACCGTGGGCGAGAAGCTTCGCTCCGTCGGCGTCGACACCGACCGCATGGCCGATGTCGCCAAGGAACAGGCCACCGAACTCCAGCGCCTGATCGAGGAGGAGATCCGCGAGCGGCCGCTGCGCGCGCTCGGCCTGGCGGCGGCGGTCGGCCTCTTCGTCGGCTTCCTCTCGGCGCGCTGACGTCATGCTGGGGGGTATCGGGGCCTTCATCGCGGGAGAAATCTCCGGCGCGGTCCGTCGCAACGTCACGGTCGCCGTCCTGCTGGGGCTCGGCGTCCTCCTCATGCTCTGCGCCGGCGGCTATCTGGTCGCGGCTGTTCACACTGCCCTGGCACTGCGCTACGGCTCGGTCGAGGCCAGCCTGTTCGTGGCCGGCGGCCTGTTCGTGGCGGGGCTGATGGCGATCGCGATCGGCTTCTACGTCAAGAACCGGCCGCGTCCCGCCCGCCCGATGGCGGCCACGGCGCTGGTCGCGGCGCCGCTGGCGGCGAAGCTGATCGGGGCCGGCCTGACTTCGAAGAAGGGCTGGCGCTTCGCCCTCGTCGGCGGCGTCGTCGTGCTCGGCGCCCTGCTCGGCCGTCAGTTCTTCACCGGCGACGAGTCCGACGACGAAGCATGAGGCGCGCGGGCGGCATCCTCGCGTCATTTCACATGGGGCCGGCCGGCCTTTCGCGCTAAGGTCGAGGCCATGTCGACTCAGGCGCGGCGGCGCACACGGTTTCTCGCTCCCGCAATCCCGGCTTTGCGGGCGCGCCTTCGCTCCGCGACGACGACGGTCGTCGCCATCGGCGTCGTCGCCATCGCGATCCTGCTGGCGGCCTGGATCAATCGTCAGGCGCAGCACACGGCCGAACAGGTCTCCCGCGCGATCGCGGTGCGCGAGAGCGCCGAGCGCTTCCTCGGCCATCTGCGCGACGCCGAGACCGGCCAGCGTGGCTATCTTCTCACCGGCCTGGCGAGCTACCTGCCGCCCTTCACCGAAGGGCGCGGCGAGGCTGCGCCGGCCCTCGCCGCGCTGGAGGGGCTGGTCGGGGACGATCCCGCCCAGCGCGAGCGGATCGCCGCTTTGCGCGCGCAGATGCAGTTGAAGCTCGACGAGCTCGACGCCACCATCGCTCTGATGCGGGAAGGACGCCAGGCCGAGGCGCTCGCGCTCATCCGCCGTGGCCAGGGCATCGGCGCCATGGACGCGTTGCGTGCTCTCGTCGAGCAGATGCAGGCGGCCGAGAATGTCCGCCTCGTCTCGCTCAACCGCAACGAGGAGCGGCGGCGGCTGCTGGCGAGCATCGGCATCGTCGTGGCGCTGGCGGGCCTGGCCTTCGCCGCCTGGCAGCAGCTGCGCCTGCGCCAGCGCCGCAGCGCGTCGCTGGCCGAGAGCAATGCCGAGCTGGAGCGAGTCGTCGGCGAGCGCACCCGGGAGCTTGAGAACGAGCGCCTGCGCATCGAGGCGCTGCTGCGCGACGTCAATCATCGTGTCGGCAACAACCTCGCCATGGTCTCGGCCCTCCTGAGCGTGCAGAGCCGCCAGAGCCGGGAGCCGGCGGTGCGGGCGGCGCTGCAGCAGGCGCAGTCACGCATCCAGGCGATCGCCGCGGGCCAGCGCCGCCTGCGGCTCGATCTCGACACCGACGAGATCGAGGCACGGCCCTATATGGAGGATCTGCTGGCCGAGATCGGCAAGGCGGCGGAGGGCCGGCCGATCGAGATCGCGCTCGCCATGGACGAGATCCGCCTGCCCGGCCGCGACGCGGTCTCCTTCGTGGTCATCGTCAACGAGCTCGTCACCAACGCCATCAAGCATGCCTTCGCCGATGGCCGGCCGGGCCGCATCGTCATCCGCTTCGAGGAGGTGGCTGGCGACGATGCGCCCGCGCTCGCCCTGACGGTCGAGGACGACGGCATCGGCATGCCCGCGGAGGTCGAGGCCAAGGGGCTCGGCCAGACGGTTATCGCAAGCCTGCTGCGCAGCATGCGCGCGACGATGACCGCCGCGCCGCTCACGCCAGGCGCCGCACGGCCCGGCACCCGCATCACCCTGCATTTCCCCAAGCGCGACTGAGCCCCGACACAAAAAAGCCCGGCACACAGGCCAGGACTTTCGTTACCGGCGAGGTCGGACGGGTCGGCCCGTCACAGTCCCTCGAACAGGGCGCTCGAAATGTAGCGCTCGGCGAAGGACGGGATGATCACGACGATCGTCTTGCCGGCGTTTTCCGGCCGCGCGCCGACTTCGAGCGCTGCCGCGATGGCGGCGCCCGACGAAATGCCGGCCGGGATGCCCTCGCTCCTGGCCAGCGCCCGCGACGTCTCGAACGACGTCTGGTTGCCGACCGTCACCACCTCGTCGATGACCGAGCGATCGAGGATGCCGGGCACGAAGCCGGCGCCGATGCCCTGGATCTTGTGGGGGCCGGGCGCGCCGCCCGACAGCACAGGCGAGTCTTCCGGCTCGACGGCGATGATCTTCACCCCAGGTTTTTTCTCCTTTAGCACCTGCCCGACGCCGGTGATGGTGCCGCCGGTACCGACGCCGGAGATGAAGATGTCGACCTTGCCCTGAGTATCGTTCCAGATCTCCTCGGCCGTCGTCTTGCGGTGGATCTCCGGGTTGTGCGGATTCTCGAACTGCTGCGGGATGATCGCGCCGGGGATATCGGCCTTGAGCTCCTCGGCCCGCGCGACCGCGCCGCGCATGCCGCCGGGGCCGGGCGTCAGCACGAGCTCGGCGCCGAGCAGCGCCAGCATCTTGCGGCGTTCGAGCGACATCGTCTCGGGCATCACCAGGATCAGCCGGTAGCCGCGCGCCGCCGCCACGAAGGCGAGCGCGATGCCGGTGTTGCCCGAGGTCGGCTCGATCAGCGTGCCGCCCGGCTTCAGCGTGCCCGACGCCTCCAGCGCGTCGATCATGTTGACGCCGATCCGGTCCTTGACGCTCGAGATCGGATTGAAGAATTCGAGCTTGGCCAGGATCGTCGCCTTGACCCCGCGCTCGGCCGGCAACCGGTTCAGCTTGACCAGCGGCGTATCGCCGATCGTGTCGGTGATCGACTCATAGATGCGGCCCCGCCCGGGCAGCTTGCCCTGGCCTGGATCCTGTCTGCGCGCTGCCTCGGTCATGATGGGCTCCTTCTGTCGCCGGCGATGCCGACCGAGCCCGCAGGCTAGCGTATTTCACATGTGATGTCGATAAATCCAATAAATAACAAAATCAAATCGTAAAATCGGAGATGGCCCGGTCGTTGACCAACCCCGGCAGGACCTGGGCCCGGCGGCAGAGCTCGTCGACCGTGACCTCGTCGAGAATGGTGAGGAAGGCGCGCGAGGCCCGCAGCACCTCCGGCCCGACGACGGCGTCGACCAGCGCCGATTGCGGCGCCAGCCCGATCCCGTCGTCGCCGGATTCCTGCATCGCGGCGCGCGCGATGTCTCCGGCCGTGATCTTGCGCCGCTCGCGCGCCAGCTCATAGCCACCGCGCGGGCCGCGCACGCCCTTGAGGATGCCGACCCGGACGAGGGCCTGCAGCATGGTTTCGAGATGGCGCGGCGGCAGATCGTGCCGCGCCGCCAGCAGCTTGGCCGCCACGGGCGAGGGGCGCGCATGCAACGCGATATCGACCACCGCCGCGATGGCGAGCTGACTGCGCCGCGAGAGCAGCATCATCGGTCTGGATCCGGGACTGAAGGGGAGGGGGGGTGTTGAAAATGGACGCCGGTGGAGCCGAAGCCCCTGGTCCCGCGCGAGGTTGCCTCGAGGGCGCTCACCTCGCTGAACTGCGCCCGCGCGACGGGAGCGACCACGAGCTGGGCGATGCGGTCGCCGCGCCGGATCGGATAGGTCTGCGTCCCGTGGTTGATCAGGATGACCTTGACCTCGCCCCGGTAGTCGCTGTCGACCGTGCCGGGTGCATTGAGCACGGTGACGCCGTGGCGGGCGGCGAGGCCGGAACGCGGCCGCACCTGCGCCTCGAACCCTTCGGGCAGTTGCAGGCACAGCCCCGTCGGCACGAGATCGCGCGCGCCGGGGGCGAGTTCCAGGACTGCGCCCTCGGCCAGCGCGGCCCGCAGGTCCAGGCCGGCGGCGCCGGCGCTTTCATAGGCCGGCAGCGGCAGGCCCACGGCATGGGGCAGGCGCAGCACCGCAATCTCCAACGCAGGGCTCACGCGGGGCGTCGCCCGGCAGCCAGGCGTGCGAGATGGGCGACGAGGCGGGTTGCGACCTCCCCCTTGGCGAGCGTCGGCCAGCTCTCGACACCGTCCTGCGTCACCAGATGCACCGTGTTGGCATCGCCGCCCATCACGCCGGTGCCACCGACATCGTTGGCGACGATCAGGTCGCAGCCCTTCCTGGCGAGCTTGGCCTGGGCATAGGTGACGACGTTCTCGGTCTCGGCCGCGAAACCGACGACGAGTTCCGGCCGGCCCGCTGCGCGCCGCGCGATCGTCGCGAGGATATCGGGGTTCTCGATCAGCGCGAGCGGCGGCAGGTCGCTGCCATCCTTCTTCATCTTCTCCGTCGCTTCCGCCGCCACCCGCCAGTCGGCGACCGCGGCGGCGAAGATCGCGATCTGCGCCGGCAAGGCGGCCTCGACCGCCGCCAGCATCTCGCGGGCCGATTCGACATGGACCGTCTCGACGCCCTCGGGATCGGGCAGGGCGACCGGCCCCGAGACGAGCGTCACCCGCGCCCCCGCCGCGGCGGCGGCCGCCGCGATGGCGTGGCCCTGCTTGCCCGAGGAGCGGTTGGCGATGTAGCGTACCGGATCGATCGGCTCATGCGTCGGGCCCGATGTCACCAGCACATGCTGACCGGCGAGGACGCCGGGGGCCCCGCCGCCGCCTCCGGGCAGGCGCCCGAGAAAGCCGATCGCACGCTGCGGCGCAGGCGCTTCGCCCGCGAGCGCGCGTTCGATCGCGGCCAGGATCTCGGCGGGCTCCGCCATGCGGCCGACGCCGCTCTCGCCGCGCTCGGCCATGGCGCCGGAGTTGGGGCCGACGACGAGCACGCCGTCCTTCTCCAGCTGCGCCATGTTCCGGCGCGTCGCCGGATGCTGCCACATCCGCGGATTCATCGCGGGCGCGATCAGCACGCGCTTGTCGGTCGCCAGCAGCGCCGTCGAGGCGAGGTCATTGGCCAGCCCGTTCGCCATCTTGGCGATCAGGTCCGCGGTCGCGGGCGCCACGACGAGGAGGTCGGTCGAGCGCGACAGCGCGATATGGCCGATATCGGCCTCGTCGGTCAGCGAGAACAGATCGGTGAAGCAGCGCTCGCCGGCGAGCGAGGAGACCGAGAGCGGCGTAACGAACGCTTCGCCCGCCTTGGTCAGGATGCAGCGCGAGGCGATGCCCCGGTCCTTCAGCCGCCGGATCAGTTCCAGGCACTTATAGGCGGCGATGCCGCCGCCGATGATCAGCAGGATGGAGCGGGAGGCGGACAAGGCTGACGTTCCTGGACCCCGGGGGAGGCTGTTCCTAGCACCGAGGGGGGCGGCCTGTCATGGCCCCGGCTGTGCCGTTCCCGGAGAGGGTCAATGGCCCTTGTGGCCGCCATGGCCGGAGCCGTGTCCGCCGCCGCGCGCGCCGACGGCTTCGACCGCAAACGCGACCTCGACACTCCCCGCCGTCTCGAAGGTGAGCGTGCCCTTGAAGCGTTCGCCCCGGCGCCGCGATCGACACCAACGACGCCGCTGACACCAAGATCGAGCCCACCTCGGCGATCCCGCGCGGGGAGTCGAAGGGGACCTGTGTCAGCTCATCGCGGTCCGCGCCGTCGACACGGACAATCCCTGGGTCAAGACGCTGGTCGAGACCGACCAGTCGCCGGAGATCAAGGCCTTCGTCGTCGAGCGCTTCAAGGGCAACGTGCTCGCCGGCTGGTCATCCCGTTCCTCCTCACCTGGCTGTCATCTCGCCAGGCGCTTGCCCCGGATGCGGCGCGCATCCGGGGCATTTTGTTGTTCTGCGTTTCGTTGGCGTCATGGTGGGGTTTGTCCCGACCATCCATGTCTTCGCTGATCGAGGCCTGCGTTCAAGACGGGGATGCTCGGCACAAGGCCGAGCATGACGGAAAGACCGTCCTTCAGTTCGCGATCTTGCCCAAAGCGAAGAACTGCGTCTCGCCGGAGGAATCGTCGACGCCATCATTGTCGGTGACGACGAAGAGGTTGCCGTCCTTGTCGACGGTCATGCCCTCGACCTTGTCGAGGCCGTAGCCATTGACCGCCATCAGGCCCGCGGTCAGGTCGCGCAGCAGCTTTTTCTCGACGGTGGGGATCGTCGCGGAGCCGAGCGGCGCCGGGGTCAGGCCCTTGACCGAGAAGGTCGCCAGCGTCTTGACGGCCTTCGCACCGAAGAGATTGTCGCGCTCGATCACGGCGAAGCGGTCGTCGCCGAGAGAGGTCAGCTCGGACAGGCCCATCCAGGCGCCCGCAGTCGGCGCGGTCAGCGGGTAGTGCAGCACGCCCCAGCTCTTCGTCGCGGGCTTGTAGCTGAGGATCTTGGCCTTGCCCTTGGGGTCGTCCTTCCATTCGCGCTGCACCGCGAGCCAGATCGTCTCGTCCGCCCCGGCGCCGGTCACGGCCACGCCCTCGAAGCCGAAGCGGGTCGCCAGCTTCGCCAGCTCTTCCGGCAGCCGGATTTCCTCCTCGACCTCGCCCTTGGCCGAAACCCGCAGCAGCATGCTCTGGGTCGGCTTGTCCTTGTGCTCGGGGTTGCCCTCGGAGGCCAGCCAGAAGCCGCCGCCGGTGCGGGTAGCGATGCCCTCGAGATCATAGGCGGCCGGCTTGCCGTCCTTCGTTACGGTGATCGCAGCCGTGATCCGGGCCGGCTTCTGCGTGGCGTCGATCTCGAGGATGCGCGACGGCGAATAGGCGCTGTCGGTGACGGCCTGCAGCCGGCCGGGCAGCGTCGGATGCGCCGCCAGTCCCGACAGCGCGCCCCAGCCGATCGGGGCGCCCTCGACCTCGGCCGAGACGAGCGTCGGATAGGCGGCGGGGGTCTCGCTGCGCTGATAGATCGTCACGGCGGACCGCGGCCCGCCCTTGGCGCCGAGATCGGCCTCGGAGGCCGAGACGAAGAGATTGCGCTGGGGAATGGCGAGCAGCCCCTCCGGCGCGATGCCGCCCGGCAGCGCCTGGAGATAGCGCGGTGCCCTGCCGGGGCCTTCGTCCTTGTAGACCAGCACCAGAGAGGCGCGCTCCAGCCCGACGAAGATCAGCCTGTCCTGGCCATAGGTCCCGACCTCCATGCCTTCCGGCTCGCTGCCCTTGGCGGCCGAGCGGCGCTCGGGATAATGGCCGAGGCTGATCGCGAGATGGTCGGTCGTCGCGCCCGAATCGAATTCGACCGTGCCGTCCTTGCGGAAGATGGTGAAGCCGCGCGAGCCGCCCTTCCAGTCGCCCTCATTGGCGGTGACGAATCGGTCATTGTCGAGCCAGCGCACCGAATCGGGCTCGCGCGCCACGCCCTTGAGCTCCTCCACCGGCCTGATCTGGCCGTCGCGGGTCTTGTCGATGCCCTTGAGATCGACGGCGCCCGCCGGGAAATGCGCCACCAGCTTGCCCGTCTTCGTGTCGACGATGGCGATGTGGTTGTTCTCCTGCAGCGTCACGACCGCCAGCCCGTCGGCATTGACGTCGACGAATTCCGGCTCCGGATCGGTCGGCTCGACGGCTGCGATGCCGGTCATGTCGACGATCTGACGCGAGGCGCAGTCGACCGCGCCGTCCTTGAGGCCGATCAGGGTGAGGTTGCCGGCCGGAAGTTGGGGCAGCGCACCCTTGTTCAGCTTCTCGTCGCGCTCGTTTTCCATCGCGATCACGATCTTCGCCTTGTCCTTGCTCAGCGTGATCGAATCCGGCTGGCCGCCGAGATCGCAGGTCGCGACCACCTGCTTCGTCTTCAGGTCGACCGTTGCGAGATGTCCGGCCGGCTCCTTGAAATTGTCGCCCGAGGTCACGACGGCGACGAAGGCCTTGTCGCCGAGAACCACGACCGAGGTCGATTCGCCGCCGAGAGGGATGAAGCCGGCAGGCTTGGGCGCGGCGGGCGTGGTGATGTCGATCAGGCCGAGCGCCTTCTGCTCGCCATCGGTATAGGCGAGCAGCGTGCCGGCCTCATTGGCGGCGATGATCTCGGCCACCGTCTTCTTCGCGGGGTCGCGATCCGCTGGCAGGTTCAGCGGCACCTGGAAGGTGGCGATGCGGTTGAACATCGGCTCGGCGAGCGCGGTGCCCGAGAGCATCAGGGTGGCGAGAGCGGCGAGAACCAGGGGCTGGCGCATGGGGTCAATCCTCGGGCCGGAATGGCTGTTGGCCCTCCCGGCTAGGGTCTTCGACGCCGCGACCGGCGCAGCCTTGCGGGCGCCGGCGCAGACACGGTGCGACGACCCCGATTGAGCCCGCGATTTTCGTCTGGAACCTTCCACAGGGTCGCCGGTTATTCCTGCGAAGCCGCGGGGGCGGCACGAAATTCAACAGAAGGATCAAGACGATGGGTAGCACCATGGACAAGGTCAAGGGCATGGCCAACGAGGCCACCGGCAACGTCAAGCAGGCCGCCGGCAAGGCGCTGGACAAGCCCGAGCTCGAGGCCGAGGGTTTTGCTCAGGAGCGCAAGGGCGAGGCCCAGCAGGCGTTCGGCAAGGGCAAGGACGCCATCAAGAAAGTGGTCGACAAGGCCTGATCTCGATCAGAGCCTGACCCAGAACGGGCCGCCGAAAGGCGGCCCGTTTTGTTGTGCGCTCGCAATGACGATAGAACTCAGGCGGTGCCGCCGATGCCACCGAGGAAGTCCTTGACGCGGCCGAAGAAGCCGGCGGCTTCCGGATGGGTGGCGCCCGAGCTCTCGCGCTCGAACTCCTGCAGCAGCTCGCGCTGGCGCGCAGTGAGCTTCTGCGGCGTCTCGACCACGACCTGGATGTAGAGGTCGCCGACTTCGCGCGAGCGCAGCACGCTCATGCCCTTTCCCTTGAGCCGGAACTGCTTGCCGGTCTGGGTGCCCTCGGGGATCTTCACCCGCGCCTGCTCGCCGGTCAGCGTCGGCACCTCGATCTCGCCGCCGAGCGCCGCCTGCACGAGCCCGATCGGCACGCGGCAGAACAGGTCGGCGCCGTCGCGCTGGAAGATCGCGTGCGGCTGGATCGACAGGAAGATGTAGAGGTCGCCCGCCGGCCCGCCGCGCAAGCCAGCCTCACCCTCGCCGGCCAGCCGGATGCGCGTGCCGTCCTCGACACCGGCGGGAATGTTGACCGAGAGCGTGCGGTCGCGCGTGACGCGGCCGGCGCCCTGGCAGTTCTTGCAGGGGTCGTCGATGATCTCGCCGCGGCCGGCGCAGGTCGGGCAGGTCCGCTCGACCGAGAAGAAGCCCTGGTTGGCGCGGACCTTGCCGTGGCCGCCGCAGGTCGGGCATTGCCGCGATTTCGAGCCCGGCTTGGCGCCGCTGCCCGAGCAGACCTCGCAGGCGATCGAGGTCGGCACGCGGATCGAGGCGTTCTTGCCGGCGAAAGCATCCTCGAGCCCGATTTCGAGATTGTAGCGCAGATCGGCGCCGCGCTCGCGGCCATTGGCGCTGCGCGGCCCGCCACGACGGGCGTCGCCGAAGAAGGAATCGAAGATGTCCGACATGAAGTCGGAGAAGTCCGGGTTGCCGCCGCCGCCCTGTTCGAAGGCCTGGTGACCATAGCGGTCATAGGCGCCGCGCTTCTGGCTGTCCGAGAGCACCTGATAGGCCTCGTTCAGCTCCTTGAATTTGGCCTCGGCCGCCGTGTCGCCCGGATGTCGGTCGGGATGGCACTGCATCGCCAGCTTGCGGAACGCGCTCTTCAGCTCCGCTTCGCTCGCGGTCTTCGAGACTCCGAGGATTTCGTAATAGTCGCGCTTGGACATCAAACAGCGGCCCCTTCGCTCCTCCTCGCCGCGGCGGGTCTCAAGCCCGATGCCGTTGCGCGAAAGAACGAGATTGTTGCGTCACGACGCAATCCCGTAACGCGATGGCCGGGTCAAGCCCGGCCATGACGTCGTCGTCGAGGAGGAAGAGCGCTCAGGCGCTCTTCTTCTTGTCACCTTTGTCGTCGCTGACGTCCTTGAAGTCGGCGTCGATGACGTCGTCCTTCTTGGCGTCCGCCGCGGCAGGCTCGCCTTCGGCGGCGCCTTCAGCCTGGCTGGCGGCATACATCGCCTCGCCGAGCTTCATCGAGGCCTGCATCACATCCGTGGTGCGGGAGGTGATGGTCTCGGCATTGTCCTCGGCGAGCGCCGCCTTGAGGGCGTCGAGCGCGGTCTCGATCGCCGTCTTGTCGGCGGCGGAGACCTTGTCGCCATAATCCTTCAGCGACTTCTCGGTCGAATGCACCAAGCTTTCGCCCTGGTTCTTCGCCTCGACCAGCTCGCGGCGCTTCTTGTCCTCGCTCGCGTTCGCCTCGGCATCCTTGACCATCTTCTGGATGTCGGCCTCGGAGAGCCCACCGGACGCTTGGATCCGGATCTGCTGCTCCTTGTTGGTGGCCTTGTCCTTCGCGGTCACCGAGACGATGCCGTTGGCGTCGATGTCGAAGGTCACCTCGATCTGCGGCATGCCGCGCGGGGAGGGCGGAATGCCCATCAGGTCGAACTGGCCGAGCATCTTGTTGTCGGCCGCCATCTCGCGCTCGCCCTGGAAGACCCGGATCGTCACCGCGTTCTGATTGTCCTCGGCGGTGGAGAAGACCTGGCTCTTCTTGGTCGGGATCGTGGTGTTGCGGTCGATGAGACGCGTAAAGACACCACCCAGCGTCTCGATGCCGAGCGACAGCGGCGTCACGTCGAGCAGCAGCACATCCTTGACGTCGCCCTGCAGCACGCCGGCCTGGATCGCGGCGCCGATGGCGACGACCTCGTCGGGGTTGACGCCCTTGTGCGGCTCCTTGCCGAAGAACTGCTTCACGACCTCCTGGACCTTCGGCATACGGGTCATGCCGCCGACGAGAACGACCTCGTCGATCTGGCCCGCCGAGAGCCCGGCATCCTTGAGCGCCTTCTTGCAGGGCTCGATCGTGCGCTGGACGAGATCGTCGACCAGGCTCTCGAACTTGGCGCGCGAGAGCTTGATGGCGAGGTGCTTGGGGCCCGAGGCGTCGGCCGTGATATAGGGCAGGTTGATCTCGGTCTGGGCGGTGGTCGAAAGCTCGATCTTGGCCTTCTCGGCGGCTTCCTTCAGGCGCTGGAGCGCGAGCTTGTCCTTCTTGAGGTCGATGCCCTGCTCGCGCTTGAACTCGTCCGCCAGGTACTCGACGAGGCGCATGTCGAAGTCCTCGCCGCCGAGGAAGGTGTCGCCATTGGTCGACTTCACCTCGAAGACGCCGTCGCCGATCTCGAGGATCGAGACGTCGAAGGTGCCGCCGCCGAGGTCATAGACCGCGATCGTGCCGGCCTGCTTCTTGTCGAGGCCATAGGCGAGCGCGGCCGCCGTCGGCTCGTTGATGATGCGCAGCACCTCGAGGCCGGCGATGCGGCCGGCATCCTTCGTCGCCTGGCGCTGGGCGTCATTGAAATAGGCGGGGACCGTGATGACGGCCTGGGTCACGGGCGAGCCGAGATAGGCCTCGGCCGTCTCCTTCATTTTGGTGAGGGTGAAGGCCGAGATCTGCGACGGCGAATAGTCGGTGCCGTCGGCTTCGACCCAGGCGTCGCCGGAGGAGGCCTTCTTGATCTTGTAGGGAACGAGCTTCAGGTCCTTCTGCGTCATCGGGTCTTCGAAGGTGCGGCCGATGAGGCGCTTGATGGCGAAGAAGGTGCGTTCCGGATTGGTGACCGCCTGGCGCTTGGCCGGCTGTCCGACGAGGCGCTCGCCATCATCCGTGATCGCGACGATCGACGGCGTGGTGCGGGCGCCTTCCGAGTTCTCGATGACCTTAGGCGTCGTGCCTTCCATGACCGCGACGCAGGAATTGGTCGTGCCGAGGTCGATACCGATGACTTTACCCATGGAGGGGATCCCTTTTGAACTGAGCAGATCGCCGGCCTGCGACGATGATCGCCCCAGCCCGGCCCATGGACCGGCCCGCCCCCACCTGTCGCGGCGAACGAACCGGCATTCCACGTTCGACGGTCGTGAAACCGCCCCTTGGCGGCGTATATAGGGAGGGGGTTCCCGCCCTTGCAAGACAGGCGAGCCGATTAAGAATCGCCCCCCTGGCCGTTTTCGGCGACAGGGTTGACGGCGATCATTGCCGCCGAGTGTTGCGGATGTGCCCTTGCGTCGCGCAGCGCGACATTTCATGCAAAACGGGCCGAATCCCTTCCCGAGCGGGCATTTCGTGATCCGACCGCCGCATGCCGCCCTCCGCCTCGCCCTGCTGGTCCTCGCCGGCACGGTGCAGGTCGCGCTGGCGCAGCCGATGCAACTGCCGGGCGCGCAGCCCTTCAATGCGCCGGGCACGCAGCAGGCCGCGCCGCCCGGCTCCGGAGCCCCCGCGGCGCCGAAGCCGCCGTCGATGCCGCCGATCAAGGTCGCGGGCGAGGAGGCCGTGCTCGGACGGGTGCTGCGGCACAATGGCGGCGCCGGCGAGGCGGTCTTCGAGAAGATGGCGGGAGGCTTCGGGCTGAAGCTGACCGCGGACGGCTTCCAGTCGAGCAATCTGGTCGAGCCCTGCGCCGTGTCCTTCGGCGAGGCACCGCTCCCCGTTACATCGCTGGGCCGGCCAGCGGGCGTGCCGCGCTACCGGCTGGAGGCGCCGATCTGCCCGATCGTCTTCGACGTCCTCGACGGCGCCCTCCTCGTCGTCGAGCCGCCCCAGCCCTGCGTGGTGGAGGCTGCTGCCTGCCGCATCGATCCGCGCGGCCTCTGGGGGCCGGATGCGCGCACGCTCCCCGCCCGGGCCAAGGACATCGAAGTCGCGCGCGGCATTGCCGAACGCGCGGTTCGCGAGGGTTATCGCGCGCTGACCGCCCGTGCCGATGCCGTCGAGCAGCGCGCCATCACCCGCGAGCAGGCCGGTTTCTCGGCCGAGCGCGAACTGGTCTGCCGCTCCTTCCAGCGCGAGGGCCAGTTCGGCTTCTGCGGCGCACGTCTGACGGAAGCCCGCGCCGCATCGATCCGGGCGAGGCTCGGGCTCGCCAACGAGCCGGCCAAGCCCGCGCCGCGGCCGGCCCGGCCAAGGCCGGCACAGCCGGCTGGCGGGTCGGGCCCGCTGCCGCTGATGCCGCAATAGCGCCACCGTCGCTTGCTGATGGCCGTCGCCTGCCGGTCGCGACGCTCGGCGCGCAGGCTTGGCACCCTCACTGCCTTGTCATTGGCGTTGCGGGCTGCGATCGGTCACTGATCTCGGCCAGTCGAGAGGATGATGACGCGGATCATGGCTTACCCCCTCACCCGACAGCTCTGGCGCCGGGCGCTGCTGGCGCTGGCCCTGCTCACGCCCGGCCTGGCGCAGGCGGCGGAATCGGCCGCGGTGACGAGCCCGCGGGTGACGGCGACGCTCCTCTCCAGCCGCGACGCCGTGGCGCCGGGCGAGCGCTTCCAGGTCGCGCTCGTCCAGAAGATCGCGCCCGGCTGGCACACCTACTGGGCCAATCCCGGCGATTCCGGCGAGCCGACCCGCATCACCTGGACGCTGTCGCAGGGCGCGACCGCCGGCGAGATCCAGTGGCCCGCGCCGAAGGCGATCCCCGTCGAGCCGCTGGTCAATTTCGGCTTCGAGGGCACGGTCCTGCTCCCCGTGGAGATCACGGTCCCGCCCGAGGCGAACATCGGCGAGCGCCTGACGCTGCAGGCTGCTGCCACCTGGCTCGTCTGCGAGAAGATCTGCATTCCCGAGGAAGGCACCCTCACGCTCGACCTGCCGGTCGCACCGGCCGCCATCGTCGCCGAAGCGGCCCAATCCCGGATCGAGGCCGCCCGCGCGGCGCTTCCCGCGCCGGCCGGCTTCCGCGGCCATCTTGCGGCCGAGGGCGAGAGCCTCGCCCTGACCCTGCCCGGCCTGCCGGCGGCCGCGACGGAGCTGCGCGTCTTTCCGCTGTCCGACACGCTGATCGACCATGCTGCCGCGCAGGAGGTCCGCATTTCCGACGGGGCGACCGTGGTGCGGCTCGCCCGCTCCAGCGCCTTCAAGATCGCTGCCGGCGAGATCG